>JAHJMN010000020.1 GCA_018821305.1 Myxococcota bacterium | reverse complement strand
CCTGAAATTTTTTAACAGGGACTCAGGTAGTCAGGAAAACAGGTTCAGGATCAGGTCATAAACATTCAACATAAAAGCATAATTACAAATGGCAGGATGAAAACATTCACTTTTCCCGTTTCGATCCTTTTATTCCGCAAGCGGTCTAATTATCCTGACGGGGTTGGTTTTTTATTCCGTCTTTTTCGATTAGAGAAATAAACAAACCATACCACTGATAACATACAGATAAAAAACGCAAAACCAAAAAGACCGTATGCTGTTTTAGGATGTTTAACTTGTGTTTTCATATTGCATGTGCTTTTAATATTATTATCAGGATTGTACCAGACTTTAATAAGGTCTCCTTTTTTGATAGTTGACATGAACTTCATGGCCTTGATTTTTTTGCCATATTTTTTAAAACTGGAAGGAAAACACCATTTGTCTGATGTGACAAAATCTGGTTTATCCGGTGGAAGATACCTGTATTTTATCTGAACGAAGTGTCTGGTATTTTTCCCTCCAGAATATTTATACTTTATATCAGTAATTTCCCCTGTGGTTTTTGTCCAGTCTGGATGAATGCTATGAACTATTATCCCTGCTACCATTACCAAACCACCCAAAATTAAAGAAAAATAAAATTTCCTGAATTCCTTAGTGGTTTTTCGCTCATCGTCCTTTCGTTCGATGCGACGTTTCGTCTCTTCTTCTTCATATTTCTTTTTTGCTTCCAACTTCATTAACATTCACCCTCTTACTTTCCTGTGACAAAAGCAATGATTAACCGACCGGAGTTAGTTTTTTTATATCAATTTCTGTTATATAGTTAATGTCCTGAAATACCAAGTTTTCAAGTTTAAGCCGAATTTCTGCACAGGACATTAAGAATGAAGACCTTGAAATTATTGTAGTGTTCTGAATAGCATGTTTTCGTAAACATGCTCAATTTTGATAAAAATTGAATTTCAGGACAGTAACTACTTACTGAATCTATATGACCCCTGTTTGCCTGATCCTGCTACTGATTCCCTGTACCCCTGATTTCCTGATTTTTTTAACAGGCAATCAGGAAGTCAGGGAAACAGGATCAGGAGCAGCGCGTAACCATTCAATATCAATTAATAATTTAAAAGAACGTAATTTTTAATTCTATTTTCCAATTTCGATCCTTTTATTTTGAAAACGAGTTAGAAGTGCCAGATTAAATGAGCACCAATATTGAAGAGGTTGATATCGTGTTCTTCAAAAAGCGCGGCTTTCTCACCCTCATCCCAGTACTGTCCCTGATAATAAAAAGCCATCCCCATGGAAAATGTTGGACCAAATGCATATTCGAATCCGGCTCCAATGCGAAATCCCTTTCCAGAATCTTCTGCCTCTCCTGTTATTGAACCGAGATCGACTTTTATAGTATAGTGAACCATCCCGACGCCAAACAGTCCAAAGATTTTAAAATTCGTAGAAGTTGGAATATAATAGCGGGCTTCAAGCATAAAGGCACTTAATGAGAAATCAATTTCATCAATTGCTTTATCATTATCGTCTTTAGCTAAAATTGAATACACGTCAAGGGAGAGACCCAAAGCGAAATTATTTGGGAAAAGGTAAAATATTGAGAATCCAATACCAGCTCCATTTTTAAAAACAAATTCATCCTGTGTACAATCACTTCCTTGACAAAAGGGTGTATTCATCGAGATTGAGAAAAACCAATTTTTATTTGACTTACCCGGGTTTGGAGTGCTGGGTTTAATAAGCGGCGCTTTTGCCCGGGGAGCTTCGTTGACTTCTCCCTCGTACGGTTCCTCTTCTGCCCGGAGGCTTCTATATACTATTTTTCGATGTTCCTTACAATCAGCACTGTAGTATTCACCTGAGGACTTGTAAAAGCAAAAGGGAATTGGAGAGATTTCAAGTTTCATTACAGATTTACGAAAAGTAACACACTGCTCTGAGCTGTATTGCTTTATTCTTTTGATGTAACAACTTCCTAACAGCAAACTGCGCTTTCCTGCAGGATACCTGTTGAAAAACTTAATTCGGCTATGTTTTAACTGTAACTTTTTACAAAAACCTTTCATGCGGTTTTTTACAGATTCTATCTTACAAAATTTCCATTTATCTTTTTCTGTAATCTGATTCCTGTACAAAAAACATTTTTCAAGTTTGTAATTTTCATTATTGGAATCCAGACAACCGACAAATATCTCTACCTGCTGCTGACCTTCATCGTTGCGAGTGGTTCTTTTATCTGTAGAAGATTCACCAACCGGATTTTTTTCCGGCAAAGCTGGACTTGTTTTCTCCGGTACATTTTTAGTACTGCCATTTTCCGCTGCAGGGGCGTGTTTGCTGATTGGGGGAGGGGTTTGAATATTATTTTTTGCAGGTGGGGTTGGAAAAGCAAGAATATAAACCGTAAAAATTGTACTTAAAGCAATTATCATTTGGTTATCCCTTCGTTGGTGTCAAATTTAAATCTTGTAAAAAGTCCTTAGTCCCCGTTAGAACTATTTCAGAATTGATTCTATGGGGAAGCGTTTTTCTATTTTAACTACGACGCCTGTTTTCTCGATTTCTTTCAGGTTTTTAACGATATCGTCATTTGAGTTTTTAAAGTTGTAAACATGTAAAGTGTGATCACTTACAGTAGCTCCGTTTGTTATTTTGTACTGTATCGTTTTTGTGTCGCCGGCATTGAGTGTAGCAGTCTGAGTCTCCATTTTATCAATGGTTACATACAGAGTCAGTTTCTCAGATGTGGGATTTTTCAGGGTTATGCCTATTTCAAAATCAGCTTTATCTTTTGCCAGTTGCTTATTTTTTGAATCAATAGATATCGATGGAAAATCCAGCACTTTGTGCTTACTGACCTCAAATTTTAAAGATTTTACTTTTTGTCCTGTACTGTGCTTTGGCTTTGGTCCCGCAACAGTAGCCAGTGTCTCTACTGTTTTTAATTTTCCTTCAATTAATACAAAAACATCCCGGGTATGCATCTGAATATCAGGTAACGGTGTTGCCAGAGAGTAAAAGTTTCCGACGGATATTACCGAACAATTCTGAGAACACATGGAGTTTTCCCAGTAAGAATAATTCCCGATAACTGTTAACTTGTCTGAGGGTGCTTTAACCGCCTTTTGACTACTAGATTCAGGGGTTGACTTTTTATGGCTCGAATCAGCAGTCGTCTTCTGGTGACTCGAATCAGGGGATGCCTTCTGATTACAGGAAGCGAAAAGTAATAAAGTAAATAGAACGAAACCCACAGTTTTCATGTTTAATCTCCTTATTTGCATCATAAAAGTAAATCATATAAAAAAATAGTCAAACAATATTTTCTGACTCTGTCCACTCTGATCTACTACCTCTAAAATTTAAAATCCCCCGGACTTTTGTAATCGTGCGATTGATCATTGTTAATTTATCGGGTATATTCCGCATTCTCAAGCCTCCCGTCCGGAGGCAGAAAGCGAGTCTAACATGACGTTTTTAAAACTGGATCTCAATCTTTCTTACAAAGTGGCGGATCTCTCTTTAGCCCAGTGGGGCATCAAAGAGATGGAACTGTCTCAGAACGAAATGCCGGGCCTCATGGCTATACGGCAGAAATACGGACAGGAAAAACCTCTCAAGGGATTGAGAGTTATGGGCAGCCTTCATATGACAATTCAGACTGCCATGCTCATTGAAACCCTTCATGAACTTGGGGCCGATATCCGATGGGCATCGTGCAACATTTTCTCCACACAGGATCACGCTGCCGCTGCCGTTGCGGAAAAGGGTATTGCGGCAGTTTATGCATGGAAGGGCGAATCCCTGGAAGAATACTGGTGGTGTACGGAAATGGCTCTCACCTGGCCCGATGGCGCTGGCCCGGATCTCATCGTCGATGATGGTGGTGATGCTACTTTACTTATTCATCACGGTACAAAATGCGAAAAAGATCATTCACTTCTCAATATTAAAGCTGACAACCGTGAATTTGCCGTTGTTATGGAACGACTGAACTACACCGTTAAAGAAACCCCGGGCAAATGGACAGCTATGGCCAAGAAAATCCGTGGAGTTTCCGAAGAAACTACAACAGGCGTACACAGATTATATAAAATGATGGAAAAGGGCGAACTCCTCTTCCCGGCCATCAACGTAAACGATTCAGTAACTAAATCTAAATTCGATAACCTTTACGGTTGCCGTGAATCCCTTGCAGACGGTATCAAACGCGCCACGGATATCATGGTTGCTGGGAAATCCGTCGTTGTATGCGGTTATGGTGATGTTGGTAAAGGCTGCGCCCAGTCCATGCGCGGTTTCGGCGCCCGGGTTACAATCACTGAAATCGACCCCATTTGCGCTCTGCAGGCAGCAATGGAAGGCTATGAAGTGAAAACCCTTGAGGATGCTGTTGATCACGCGGACATTTTCGTTACTGCCACGGGCAACATGGATGTCATTCGCGGCGAGCACATGGAACGCATGAAAGACGGCGCCATTGTGTGTAACATCGGGCATTTTGACAGTGAAATCCAGATGACTTACCTCGAGAATAATCCCAAATGCAAATGCATTGAGATTAAACCTCAGGTTGATCGCTGGATCGTGGAAAGCGGAAACGGCATTATCGTTTTAGCTCAGGGTCGCCTCGTGAACCTCGGCTGTGCTACAGGTCATCCGAGTTTTGTAATGAGTACATCTTTCACAAATCAGTGTCTTGCCCAGATTGAACTGGCCACGAAAGACCTTGAGATAAATGTTTATACTCTTCCCAAGAAACTTGATGAGGAAGTTGCTGCTCTGCATCTTGAAAAACTGGGAGTTAGACTTACCAGACTTACACCTTCGCAGGCCGAATACATAAGCGTTCCCGTAGAAGGTCCTTACAAACCCGAAAACTACCGCTACTAGTCATATCCCTTTATTATTACAGGAGAAAAGAAAAAATGAATATTTCTCAGTTTATGGAAAAGCATTACAAGCACTATAATGCCCGGGAAACCCTGGATGCTGCAAAAGCTTATAAAAAGCACATGGATGACGGTAACAAAATGCTCGTCAGTCTCGCCGGAGCCATGTCTACCGGTGAACTCGGCATCATTCTCGCACGCATGATTCGCGCAGGTAAAGTGCACGCCATCAGTTGCACCGCTGCAAACCTTGAAGAAGATATTTTCAATTTAATTGAACACAATAATTATAAATACCTTCCCAATTACTACTGTCTGACTCCCGAGCAGGAACTGGAAATCCGCGATGAAGGTTACAATCGTGTAACGGATACAGCTATCCCGGAAGACGTTTTCCGCATCCTTCAGGGTGAAATGCTGAAACTCTGGAACGAAGCTGGCGCAGAAGGCAAAAGCTACTTCCCGTATGAATACATGTATAAACTCATCCGCTCTGGCGTACTGGTACCTCATTATCAGATTCCCCCGGAACACAGCTGGCTTTTAGCCGCCTGTGAAATGAACATTCCCGTTTTCGTACCGGGTTATGAGGATTCAACCCTCGGCAACATCTTTGCAGCCATGGTTATCGCCAAAGAAGTGCCCCATCACAATGTTATCCGCACGGGTACCGATCAGATGCAGCACCTTGTTGAATGGTATCTTAAAACCCAGAAAGACGCCTCCATCGGCTTTTTCCAGATTGGTGGCGGTATCGCTGGTGATTTCGCAATTTGTGCTGTTCCCCTTATTGTTCAGGACCTCGAACTGAAAGACACCAAACTGTGGAGTTTCTTTGCTCAGATTACCGATGCCACCACATCCTACGGTGGTTATTCCGGTGCTGTTCCCAATGAAAAGATCACCTGGTACAAGCTTGATATTGATGCGCCGAGATTTAACATTCATTCCGATGCAACGATTGTAGCGCCCCTCATTTTCGCCTACGTCCTCGGCGACTAATTCTGAGATCTCCTGTTTTTTTCTAAGTTAAAAACAGCGAAAATCAGCGAAATATTCAAAAAAACTTCCTTTTAGCCTGTTGACAATAGGGTTCATTGATAGTATGTGTCAGCAACTTCCTTTATGGCAACATATTGGGAGAATCCATTCAAGAGGTTCAATTAAGAAATGACAAAAGATCAATCCAAAAACAGCGCGATGAGCTTCGCCGAGATGCTCGAACAGTCCGACCGTACCGTTACCCAGGGTCAGTTGATCACGGGTAGAATCATTGAAATCCGCAAAAAAGAAGGAAAAGTTATCGTTGATATCGGTTTCAAATCCGAAGGCGAAATTTCCTTGAACGAATTTGAAGAAATCGACGGCTCTACAAGAAATAAAGTAGGCGACGAAATCGAAGTTTTCGTGGAAGAGCTTCAGGGCCGGGATGATATGGTCCGTCTCTCCAAGGAAAAAGCGGACAAAATGAAGGTGTGGGACGAAATCTCCAGCGCGCTTGACAAAGAAAGCGAAATCGAAGGTATCGTCAAACAAAAAGTTAAAGGCGGCCTCAGTGTACTTATCCGTGGCGGAGTGAAAGCATTCCTTCCCGGAAGTCAGGTTGATTTAAGACCAGTACAGAATCTTGATCAGTTTGTGGGTAAAACCTACAAATTCAAAATCATTAAATTCAATAAGAAACGCGGAAACATCGTCCTCAGCAGACGCGCAATCCTCGAAAAAGAGAGAGATGAGCAGAAAGCCAACACTCTCAGCATTCTTAAAGAAGGCGAAGTAGTTGAAGGTACAGTAAAGAACGTTACCGATTACGGCGCATTTATCGACCTCGGCGGTGTTGATGGACTTCTCCACATCACAGATATGTCCTGGGGCCGGGTTACAAATCCCAAAGAAGTTCTCAGAGTCAACGATAAAATTCAGGTTAAAGTCCTCAAATATGATCCCGACAATGAGAAAGTATCCCTCGGTATCAAACAGATTACTGAAGATCCATGGATCAGCGCTCAGGAAAGATACAAACCCGGTACAGTTGTACGCGGTAAAGTTGTCAGCTTGAAAGATTACGGCGCATTTGTTGAACTCGAAGAAGGCATTGAAGGCCTCATTCACGTCAGCGAAATGAGCTGGACCAAGCACATCAAACATCCGAGCCAGATGCTTGAAAAAGGCGACATCGTTGAAGCTGCCGTTTTAGACATCGACACCGAAAACGCACGCATCAGCCTCGGTATGAAACAACTCGAACCCAATCCCTATGACGTTTTACGCGAAAAATATCCTACCGGATGCCGCGTACAGGGTAAAGTTCGCAATATAGCTGACTTCGGTATCTTCATTGAAATCGAAGAAGGCATTGACGGCCTTGTTCACATCAGCGACCTGAGCTGGACCCAGAAAGTTCGTCATCCGAGCGAACTCTACAACAAGGGCGACGAAGTTGAAGTTGTTGTTCTCAACATCGACATCGAGCAGGAAAAACCCAAAATCAGCCTCGGTATCAAACAGCTCGTTCCGGATCCCTGGAGTCGCATTCCTTCTCAGTATGGTGTTGGCACTGTAGTAAAGGGCAAAATCCTTAAAGTTCTCGATTTCGGTGCTTTCATTGAACTCGAAGAAGGTGTTGACGGTCTCGTTCACATCAGCGAAATCAGTGATGATCACATCGAAGACCCCAAAACAGTTCTCAACCCCGGTGACGAAGTTGACGTAGCTGTTATCGGTCTCGATTCTGAAGAACGCCGCATCAGTCTCTCCATCAAAGCTGCCAGAAGAGCTGAAAGCTTAGCTTCCCTTCAGGGTGGCGCCAGTGGACCGAAATCCACTCTTGGCGATGTTTTCGGTGCAAAACTTCAGGAATCCCTGAAGAAAACTGATGAATAATCTCCCACGACTATCGTGAAAAACCTCTCTTCCTATCCCGTATTTACAAAGTTCAATAAAGCACTTGTTGATAAAATTGAAATCTATCGACGGGAACTCACGTTGTGGAACCGTAAAATAAATCTCATTTCAAGAAAAGAAGGCGAAACTGACTATCATTTCGTTGACAGTGCCTGTTTTGCCGACGCCATTCGAAATGAAGTTGGCAGCTGGGTTGATGTGGGCAGTGGTGGCGGTTTTCCGGGCCTTGCAGCATCAATTCTGCTCCCGGATTTTGATTTCACTCTTTACGAAGTCATCGCCCGGAAATATGCTTTTTTGCACCATGTGAAAGTTGCCTGCAGCTCATCGGCGGTCATCCGCAATGAAGCGATGAAACCCGACTGCGGTCATCGATGGGACAATGCCGTTTGCCGCGCTCTCATGAGTATTCCCGAGTGGGAAGACCTCATGGGAAATAACGCGAAAACCTTATGGTTTTTAGCAAGCGCCGATCAGGCCGCAACGGCACCCCACTGGGAAGTAAAAGCAACCTGGGAAATCGAAAACCACGGCACCCACTTCCTCCTCCGCAAAGATATCTGATTTTCAGGACAGTAACTAGTTAATGTCCTGTAATACGATCTTTTCAAGTTTTCACCAAAATCCGACACAGGACATTAAGAATGAAGACCTTGAAATTATTGTAGTGTTCTGAATAGCATGTTTTCGTAAACATGCTCAATTTTGATAAAAATTGAATTTCAGGACACGAACTAACTAGTCCGTGTCCTGATTAAAAGGATAGAAATCGGGGAATTGAATATTTTATTCCATTTTTGTAATTTTACTTTGATGTTAAATGGTTACGCCCTGCTCCTGACCCTGTTTTCCTGACTTCCTGATTACCTGATTACCTGTTAAAAAAGTCAGGAACACAGGAAATCAGTAGCAGTAGCAGGGAGGCAATTTTTGCTTTGCAAAAATGCAAGGGGACAATCAGGTAGGCAATTTCGCGCAGCGGAATGCTTTAGAGGGGCTTTCTCCTGCAGCATTTCATTTACTATCGTATCACATGATTTTTTAATGTCGTAAAACTTTGTTTTCCGACTTCGTTATATCGAAAAAATCACATGATTTTTTTTTGTCTGTTCAACTTCGTTGTCCAGACTTCGTTATATCGAAAAAATCACATGATTTTTTCGATTAGTTGACTCAGTTTTTCTATGCCTATTAGTTTTGTGAAGGCGCCGAAGCGGGGGCCGCGATCCTGGCCTAATACTGCCTGATAGAAGGCTTTGAAGAATTCCGGAGGGTCAATTTCGTATTTCTTTGCAATATCAAACGGAATTGAATGAACATTGTCGAGGGGAGCTGATGGATCAAGGGCTTTAAGGGCACTGTGAAGGTCACGGAATGCGTCCATCATATGTTCCGGGGGATTTTCAAACTTCTTCGTTGGGACTATGAAATCCCGGTAGAAAGCAAGGCTGCGATCGAGCATTGAATCAATAACTTCAGGATAATCCGCGCTCTTTTCATCATATTTCAGAAGATATTCTTTAAGAACATTCCTGTCGTCACCACCTACAGCACTTACGAGATTGTTTACAACACTGAATGTAATTGATGATTCATATTTCGGAACATCACCCTGAAACAAGTGCCATACGGCCATGTCGATGCCCTGCTCCGGAGCTGTGGAATGAAACTTCTGAATTTCCGTGAGGTAGTCATCAACGACCTTCGGGATCATACCGAAAAACAGTCGCTTGGCCTTTTTGGGGTTTTGCCAGATGTAGTAAAGCAGACTTTCAACGGGAGCATATTCCATCCATGAATCAACGGTTAAGCCTTTTCCAACACTTTTGGATATTTTTTCACCATTTTCATCGAGAAACATCTCATAAAAGAGTCCAGCTGGTGGCTTGGACCCAAGTTTACGGCAGACTTTTTCACTGAGTTTTGCACTTTCAATGAGGTCTTTGCCGTACATTTCATAGGCGATTCCGTAACTTGCCCAGCGAAGAGCCCAGTCGATTTTCCAGCCGACTTTTACATTGCCGCCGGTAACAGGAATTTCTGCTTCATGCCCACACCCGGATACTTCTCCGAAGGTGCGGTCACAAACGCTTTTAAGGGTTCCCCGGTCGGGATAAACTTCTGCGACTCTTGTGGTGTAAACCTTGCCGCAGTTCGGGCATACAGGCATGAAGGGCGACCACTCACCTCGGTTTTCCTCGCGCAAAGTAGGAACGATAACCTGACGAATCTCTTCATGGTTTGTAAGTATCTTCAGAAGATTTTCATCAAAGTGACCAGCTTTGTAGGCTGCGGATGAACTCTGAAAACGGTATTCAAACTTGAATGCATCAAGAAATTCGCATAGTTTGTTGTTCATATGTGCGGAAAAACTCGAGCAGCAACCATAGGGGTCCGGAATGGATGAAAGAGGTTTTCCAAGATTTTCCGCAAGCATTTCACGGTTGGGAAGATTCAGGGGAACCTTGCGCAGACCGTCCATGTCATCAGAGAAAGCTACGAGCTCGGTTTTCTGCCCCGTAAGCTTTTCAAACGCCTTGCGTACCCATGTTGTACGGGCAACTTCCGCGAAGGTCCCGATATGAGGCAGGCCACTGGGGCCGAAACCCGTTTCAAACAGGACTGTTTCGTTAAAGGGGCCATGGGATTTCAGAAGACTCTGAGCCTCGGAAAAAGGCCAACTTTTAGCTTTATCAAACATTATATATCCTTTCATTTATTCGAATATCAATTAATAACCAGATTCGCAAGACGACCGGGAACATAAATAAATTTCCGAAGGGTTCCTTTTTCAAGAAACTCTGCAATTTTCGGTGATTTTTTAACAATTTCTTCGACAATCGCTGCATCTGCATCTACGGGAACATCAATTTTATCCCGGAGTTTACCGTTTACCTGAACTACGAGGAGGAAAGTAGAATCACTTACCAGTTCTTCATCCCAGGCAGGCCATGGAGCTGTCACAAGGCTTTGTGACCGACCTGAAAGTTGCCACAATTCTTCCGTCATGTGAGGTGCAAAGGGATTTAAGAGTTGTATTCCAATCCAAAGTGCCGCCGCATGAGCTGACATCTCCGGTGGATTCTTTGGCTGATTCGACCCCAGTTCATTGAAAAGAACTCGGATTTCCGCAATGGCCGTATTGAAATGAAAGCGATTCATATCTGCAGTAACTTTTTTAACTGCTTTGTGGGCAGTTTTCAAAATACCATCTTTCGCCGGGCTTGCTTTCTGGTTGAAATAATCCAGTTCAAGAGCATCCGTAAACAGCTTCCATACACGCTGAATAAACTTGTGAGAACCTTCTACGGCGGAATCGGACCATTCCAGGTCGCGCTCCGGTGGGGAATCACTGAGCATGAAAAAGCGCACGGTATCTGCTCCATAGCGTTCAATATAAGCTACGGGGTCCACAACGTTCTTTTTGCTTTTGGACATCTTTTCCACGCGTCCCTGATTTACAGGTTTTGAGCAATGTACACAGTTGCCATCAGCGGTAACTTCCGACGGTAAAAGCCAGTCATGGCTTTCGCACCGGTTTGTAACCATAGTCACCATCCCCTGTGTCAGTAGACGATTGAAAGGCTCATCTATATCAACATAGCCGAGATCCCGCAGCACTTTCGTGAAGAACCGGGCATAGAGTAAATGCATAACAGCGTGCTCAATACCACCAATGTACTGATCAACTCCCATCCAGTAGTTGGCAGCTTCCTTGTCAAAGGGGCCTTCTTCAAATCGCGGACTCGTGTAACGCAGGAAATACCAGGAACTCTCCATAAAGGTATCCATGGTATCGCAGTCCCGAAGAGCATCGCTGCCGCAAGATGGGCACTTCACATGTTTCCAGGTGGGATGTGCCGCAAGGGGGCTTCCGGATTTGTGATCCGCCCAATTAACATCGTCGGGAAGAGTAACAGGAAGGTTTTCCAGTGGAACTTTGACGATGCCGCATTTTTCGCAGTGAATCATTGGGATGGGAGAACCCCAGTAACGCTGTCGGCTGATACCCCAGTCCCGAAGACGGTAATTTACGGTATTTCCGCCGCTACCTTCTCTTTCAAGTCGCTCCACAACACCATTTATACCTTCCCTGTTAGGCGTTCCGGAAAATTCCTGAGAATTGACCATAAGACCGTCATCCACAAAGGCGCAGGTCATTTCATCGGGAGTTGCGGGAGAATCCTCGCTTTTAATGACAACCTTCAAGTCGATACCATATTTACGGGCAAAATCATAATCACGTTGATCATGGGCCGGAACCGCCATAACAGCTCCTGTTCCGTAATCCATAAGTACAAAATTGGCGATATAAATGGGAATGCGGTCTCCAGTAAGAGGATTCACTGCGTATGCCCCTGTGAAAACACCTTCTTTTTCGTAATCTTCACTTGAGCGTTTGATTTTATCTTCGTTACGAACTTTCAGAACGAATTCGCGAACATTTCCTTCAAGCTCGGTCCCTTTTGCAAGCTCCAGAGCAAGGGGATGTTCCGCTGCAAGGCTCATGAAAGTAACACCGAACAGGGTGTCTGCACGGGTAGTGAAAATTTCAATATGATCTGTTCCGTTGCAGGGCGTTTCCAGAGCAAATTTTACCCTGGCACCGAAACTCTCACCGATCCAGTTGCGCTGCATCGTGAGAACCTTTTCAGGCCATCCTTCTTTGAGTTTTTCAAGATCTGCCAGAAGTTCCGATGCATACTGAGTAATTCGGAAAAACCACTGGACGAGTTCTTTTTGCTCCACGGTACTACCGCAACGCCAGCACTGGCCGTTTTCCACCTGCTCGTTTGCAAGAACCGTTGCACAATCCTGACACCAGTTTACGTAACTCGTTTTCCGGTAGGCAAGCCCGCGTTCATACATTTCCTGAAAGATTTTCTGTTCCCATCGGAAATACTTCGGGTGGCATGTGGCGATCTCACGATCCCAGTCATAACTGTAACCAAGAGCCTGAAGTTGCGATCTCATGGTGTCGATATTTGAGTATGTCCATTTTGCGGGATGAACATTGGCTTTCATGGCGGCATTTTCCGCTGGAAGGCCAAATGCATCCCAACCCATGGGATAAAGTACGTTAAAGCCCTGACGCCGCCTTGTACGGGCGGTTACATCGCCAATAGAATAGTTACGTACATGTCCCATATGAAGTTTTCCTGAGGGATAGGGAAACATTTCAAGAACATAAAATTTCTTTTTGTCAATAAGCACAGTTGATTTGAAAGAACCGGATTCTTTCCAGTTTTTCTGCCATTTTTTTTCAATTTTTCTGAATGAATAATCCATTTTCACTCCATATTGACCAGTTCAACAAATATTGGAACTGAATTATATATAATGTAAACCAATGCGATCCATTTGAAGCCCCCCGAAGAAGGAGGATCTCCTCGCTACCTGAAGCAGCAACGGATTTTACAGTAAACCAGTTACAACAAACAGGAAAAAAGTCAAAATAGATCTTGAAAATTTGTCAGGAATCCACTATTTTTCCGGCCCTGTGAGCAGATCCTCATTTAACTTCCTGCTCCTCAACTGATTGGGGCATATGCCGCAAGGCAAACCCGAAGGGAGAAATTTAATGGCATTATCAAGATCCTACTACGATGAAGTCGGAAGCGTCAGGGAATACGAGCTTATCGTAATCCTCAGACCCGACACCTCCTCGGAAGACATCAAAACCTACATTAAAAGGATTTCTGATGTCGTGGAGAAAAAAGAAGGCCGCATCCTCAGTATCGAAAACTGGGGCCGTCGCAAACTGGCCTATGAAATCCGCAAGGAAAGAAAAGGTATCTACCTTTACTGTAGACTCCTCGGCTATTTCGAACTTATGCCGGAAGTAGAACGCATCCTCCGCATGATCGAAAACGTAATTCGCTATATGACTATCGTTGTAGACGCAAACGTCGATCCTACAGCACGTCCTGCAGAATTCACCGATGACATGATGAAAGCTGCTTCTGAAATCGGAGCCATCGAAGATGACTATGACAACAGAATCGAACCCAAAGCAGAAATTTCTGACGATGATGACGATGTATCTGAAGATGAAGTTTCTGAAGACGATGATGACGAGGAGAAATAACAATGGGTATGCATGATAAAAAAAGACGCTTTAATAAACGGAAAGTCTGTTATTTCTGTGAAAATATTAATGTTCCCATCGATTACAAAAACCCTCAATTACTTAGAAACTATGTAACTGACCGTGGCAAAATTGTTCCCTCTAGAATCAGTGGAACCTGCGCCCGTCATCAGCGTCGCCTGACTGTTGCTGTAAAAAGAGCAAGAATGGTCGCCCTGATGCCGTTTTCAGTGAATGGTTAACATTTTATTATAAGGAGTTCACCATGGGATTCATGGAAATTATTTTAAGTGACGACGTTCCAAATCTTGGAAACAGTGGACAGATCGTCCGCGTCCGTGCAGGTTACGGCCGGAATTATCTTATCCCCAGAGGATATGCAGTTCTTGCCAATAAGAAAAACAGAGCTCAGCTCGACCATCAGCAGAAAGTCATTACTGCCCGCAGATCAAAACTGATCAAAACAGCAGAAGACCTCAAAGCTAAACTTGAAGAAATTACGCTCACAATTCAGAAGAAAGTCGGCGAAAACGATAAACTCTTCGGTAGCGTAACTCCGAAAGAAATCGGTGATGCTCTTGACCGTCAGGGTCTCAAAGTGGATCGTAAAAACATTCATCTTGATGAACCACTCAAAACCCTTGGCGTTCATACAATTAAAGTGAAACTCGATTCCGAAGTTCACGCCGCCCTCAAAGTATGGGTAGTCTCCGAGTAATTCCCCGCTAATCTTCAATATACCGCTTCGTGAGTAATGAAAAAGTAACCAAGAAAAGCTTCAGGAGAAAGCCCCTGCTTGCCCTGATCCTGCTACTGATTACCTGTTTCCCTGAAATTTTTTAACAGGGACTCAGGCAGTCAGGCAAACAGGATCAGAATCAGGTTATAAACATTCAATATAAATGTAAAATTACAAAGAACGTAATTTTTAATTCAAGTTCCAGATTTCGATCCTATTATTCCGCAAGCGGTCTCAGGTTAAAGCCCCTGCTTGCCTGAAGTATTTCATTAAAAAGTCACATTTATGTAATTGCAAAACGTCGGAAATTCCGCGTTCGCAGAACGCCTCTGTATAGCGCAGGGTTTCAACCCTGGGATCGGAAACGCGCACGCCCCTCCTTTCCCCCTTTTGTTGCGCCGCCTGCGGCGGCGCAACAAAAGGGGGAAAGGAAAGAGATTTCTTGACGATATAATTCGCAGGCTCGGACTCTACCCTCAAAACTATCCTGTTTTTTTACTTCAAAAAAACTCTTATGCTGATATTGTAATAATTAGTTCGTGTCCTGAAATTCGCTTTTTATCAAAATTGGCCTCCAGATTTGACGGGAGAAATTCAAATGAACAGACTTTCCGAAAGAGATATCTGTACCAAATTCATCACCCCCGCAATCCTTCAGGCCGGATGGACACTTAACCAGTTCAGAGAAGAAGTAACCCTCACTGCTGGCCGCATCCGAATCCAGAAGAATCTCGCCTCCCGCATCACCAACCCGAACGATGAACACGGCCCGAGAAGAGCTGATTACGTCCTTTATTACAAACCAAACGTTCCCATTGCCGTCCTCGAAGCCAAGGATGCTACTCACAGCGTCGGCAGCGGGATGCAGCAGGCGATAAAATACTCACAAATGCTCGGTGTGCCTTTTGCTTTTTCATCAAACGGCAGGGCGTTCCTTTTCCACAACCCTTATGCTTCCGACGGCATAGTGGAAAGAGAAATCCCCATGAATGAGTTTCCTTCACCGGAAACCCTCTGGGCCATGTATTCAACTATTAACAATCTCACACCTGAATCCGAAAAGACAATCCTGCAGGATTACCACCTCGGCTCTTCAAACAAAACACCCCGCTACTATCAGATGGTGGCGATAAACAAAACCCTTGAGGCCATAGCCAGAGGGCAAAACCGCCTTCTCCTTGTAATGGCTACAGGTACCGGAAAAACATATACAGCTTTTCAGATTATCTGGCGCCTCTGGAAATCCCGCACGAAAAAGCGCATCCTGTTCCTCGCGGATCGAAACATCCTCGTTGACCAGACAATGAGTAACGATTTCAAACCTTTCGGCTCCGCCATGACTAAAATTCGGGACCGCAAAGCTGACCCTTCCTATGAAATATATCTCGCCCTTTATCAGGCCCTCACAGGAACCGAAGCGAGCAAAGACATTTTTCTCAACTTCAGCCCTGATTTCTTCGACCTCATCATTATCGACGAGTGCCACCGGGGAAGTCCCGACGAAGAAGGATTGTGGCACCGTATCCTCGACCACTTCTCCTCCGCAACTCACCTCGGCATGACGGCAACACCAAAGGAAACCGAATACGTTTCCAATATAGATTACTTTGGCCCTCCCGTTTACACCTATTCATTAAAGCAGGGCATTCAGGACGGCTTCCTTGCCCCGTATCGCGTTGTGCGTATTGATTTCGACCGCGATCTCGAAGGCTTCCGGCCCGAACGTGGACAAAAAGACAAGAACAATAATGAAATAGAAGACCGTATCTACTACCAATCGGACTTTGATCGCACCCTCGTATTAGAAAAACGCACGACCCTTGTCGCAAAGAAAATCACCGACTTCCTCACCGCCACAGACCCCCTGCATAAAACCATCGTCTTTTGTGAAGATATCGATCACGCGGAACGCATGCGACAGGCCATCGTCAACTGTAACCCCGACCAGATCCGTAAAAGCGAGCAATACGTCATGTGCATTACCGGCGACAACAAAGAAGGAAAGGCACAACTTGATAACTTCATTTTCCCGGAGAAAACATACCCCGTCATCGCCACCACTTCAAAACTGATGACTACCGGTGTTGATGCACAAACCTGTCACCTCATCGTCCTCGATAAGACAATAAGATCAATGACGGAATTCAAACAGATCATTGGCCGTGGAACCCGCATCAACGAGGATTACAACAAGTATTACTTTACAATCATGGATTTCAAGAAAGCCACCGAGCACTTTGCCGATCCTGATTTCGACGGTGAGCCCGTCCAGATTTTCGTGCCCGATTCACCCGACGCATCTCCAGTGCCTCCCGAAGTATACGAACCCGGCGATGAGATCAACCTCATTCCTGCCGAAGACCCGCGGGATTACGAACCTCTGACTGATACTTCAAACAACAAAAAGCGCATGAAATATTACGTTAATAACGTAAGTGTTCAAGTCATAGCTGAACGTGACCAGTACTTCGACCCTTCAGGGAAACTCATAACCGAATCTCTCCGGGATTACACTCGCCGGGCAGTGACTTCCGAGTTCGAATCCATGGACGCTTTCCTCAAATACTGGACCGCAGCTGAAAAGAAACAAATCATCATTTCCCACCTTCAGCAGGAAGGCGTTTTATTTGAAGCTCTCGCGGAAGATGTCGGGCGCGAACTCGATCCCCTCGACCTCATCCTGCATGTCGTATGGGATCAGCCACCCCTGACACGTTCCCAGCGCGTGAAAAAAGTCCGCGAAACTGATTACTTTTCGAAGTACAGTGAGCCCGCCCGCCGGGTCCTGGATTCTCTCCTTGACAAGTACGCGGATCAGGGAGTAATCCAGATTGAAGAACCGGGCATACTCAATGTCGACCCGTTTCCCGGCTTCGGCACAGTAACGGAAATCATCAAATCCTTTGGTGGCCTTGATGAATACAACCGCGCAGTACGCGAACTCGAAAAAGCACTCTACTGCGCATAACTGAAAATGTCCTGACCGCTTTCTCTTTAAAACGGATTCAGGACGCGAACTGCTCGTATTAGTCTGTTTACCCCCTTTTCAGGTTTTAAAGTCTTCCTGATCCGTAAACGGACTTGATAAGGAACCATATGGCAATCGGAACATTAGTTAAAACAATTCAGGACATCATGCGAAAAGACGTTGGCGTTGATGGCGACGCCCAGCGAATCAGCCAGTTAGCCTGGCTTCTATACCTCAAAATATTCGACGATCGTGAGCAGGAATGGCAGATAACTGTCAGTGGATACAAGTCACCCCTTGCGGAAAAACACCGCTGGTCCACCTGGGCGAAAAACCCCGAAGGCATCACCGGTGATGAACTCACGGATTTCGTAAACAACGACCTCTTCCCAGCCCTCAAAAGACTGTCCGTCACCGATACAACTCCCCACGGGCGCGTTATCGGCAGCGTATTCGAAGACGCATACAACTACATGAAGTCCGGCACTCTCCTGCGGCAGGTCATCAACACCATTGAATCCGACGTTGATTTTAACTCCTCCACGGATCGCCACATCTTCAACGACATATACGAAAAAATCCTCGCGGATCTCCAGAACGCCGGAAACGCTGGCGAATACTACACCCCCCGTGCTGTCACTCAGTTCATGGTTGATATCCTGAATCCAAAGCTCGGCGAGTCAATCCTTGACCCCGCCTGCGGTACCGGAGGCTTCCTCACATCCACCATCGAACACCTCCGCCGTCAGGCTAAATCCGCCACAGACCTCGAAACTCTGCAGGCTTCCGTTCATGGCGTCGAGAAAAAGCCCCTTCCTCACCTGCTGTGCATGACGAACATGATGCTTCACGGGATCGATGTCCCTGAAAACATCCTTCACGACAATACCCTCTCCCGGCCTCTGCGGGATTACAAACCCCGTGACCGTGTGGACATCGTCATTACAAATCCACCCTTCGGCGGCATGGAAGAAGACGGCATCGAGCAGAATTTCCCCCGGCAGTATCAGACCCGGGAGACCGCCGACCTTTTCCTCGCCCTTATAATGCACATTCTGAAACCTTCCGGCCGGGCCGCCATCGTTTTACCCGACGGTTTTCTCTTCGGTGAAGGTGTTAAATCCACCATCAAACGTGAGCTCCTTGAAAACTTCAATCTTCACACCATCGTGAGACTTCCCAAGGGCGTTTTTGCCCCCTATACAGGCATTGCCACCAATATTCTTTTCTTCGAAAAAGGCACCTCCACAAAGGAAGTCTGGTTTTTCGAGCACCCTTATCCTGAAGGTTACAAATCCTACTCCCGCACCAAGCCCCTTCGCATTGAAGAGTTCGACCGTGAGAAAGACTGGTGGAATAACCGTGAAGTAAACCAGCACGCCTGGGTCGTTTCCGTCGATGAAATAATCGAACGAAACTATAACCTTGATATCCGAAACCCCCATGTAGCTGACACTGAGTCTCATGATCCTGCCCAACTTTTAGAAGAATATAATGACTTGACCCGCAGGATAAATGAACTCAAAGACACTCTGAAAAATGAACTTTCCGCATGTCTGGGAAATCCAAAATGACCGACAACCTGACCATAAACATCTCCGCCGGCAATCTGTTAACTAGTAAATCGTGCCCCCGGCGTTTCAGGTTTCCAGTTACGAAGGAAAATTACCATGCATGATCTTATAAAATACTTCGATATAGCCTTTGATGCCCCCGACGGAATAAAAAAGCTCCGTGAAATCATACTCTCTCTCGCAATGCAGGGAAAACTCGTCCCCCAAAACCCTTCCGAAGGCACCGCCTCCGACCTCCTGAAAGAAATAGAAAAAGAAAAAAAGAAATTAATAAAAGAAGGCAAAATCAAACCCCCAAAACCCCTCCCCCCAATAAAACCGGAAGAAATCCCCCACGAAATCCCGGACACCTGGCAATGGGTCAGACTAGGGGAGGTTGGGGTATATAATTATGGTTCGACTGTTTGTCCTGAGAATATTCTCCCTGATAGCTGGGTACTTGATTTAGAAGATATTGAAAAAGATACATCTAAAATCGTAAATAGATTTAAATATAGAGAAAGGATGTCTAAATCAAATAAGAATTCATTTTATAAAGGGGATTTGCTGTATGGCAAACTTCGCCCATATTTAAATAAAGTAATAGTAGCTGATGATGATGGCTATTGTACTACAGAGATTGTATCAATTTTCCTGTTTTCTAATATTTCAAGATTCTTTTTCCTCAATTGCTTTAAAGCCGCTTATTTCAAACTATACATTGATAATAAAATGTATGGAGTGAAAATGCCAAGATTAGGTACAGATGACGCTAACTTAAGCCTGCATCCCCTGCCACCACTGGCGGAGCAGCACCGAATAGTAAAAAAGATCGAATCTCTCATGGCTCTGTGCGACGCCCTTGAAGAACTGAAAAAGTCCGCCGCTGTGAAACTCCAGAGCTCAGGAAATGCCGCCATCGAAATGCTTCTCTCCTCTGGCGACGAAGAAGATTTCAACCGGAACTGGACCTTCATCCGGGACAATTTTGAAGAACTCTTTTCCACCCCCGAAAACATCAAGTCCCTGAAAAAAGCCATCCTCCAGCTTGCAGTAATGGGAAAACTCGTCCCCCAAAACCCCTCCGAAGGCACCGCCTCAAACCTCCTGAAAGAAATAGAAAAAGAAAAAAAGAAACTAATAAAAGAAGGCAAAATCAAACCCCCAAAACCCCTCCCCCCAATAAAACCAGAACAAATCCCCCACAAAATCCCAAACACCTGGCAATGGGTAAGACTAGGGGAGGTGGCTTCAAAAGTAACTGATGGCGACCACAAGACACCTCCTCGTCTTGAGGAAGGATATAGATTACTCTCAGCAAAAAATGTCAGAGATGGATATTTAAATTTTGAAAATTGTGATTTAATTTCTGAAATATACTATCTCAAATCTAGAGAGAGATGTCTTCCAGAATATGGAGATCTACTTATTGTTTCTGTTGGTGGTACAATAGGGCGTTCTTCATTAGTGCCTGAAGATTCCAAATTTGCGTTAGTTAGAAGTGTCGCATTAATCAAACCATTATTTCTGAATAGTAAATTTCTTAAAAATATAATGGATTCAGAGATTCTTCAGTCTCAAATCCATTTAAAAAAGCGCGGAGGGGCCCAGCCCTGTTTATATTTATCCGAAATAGAACGCTTCTATTGCCCCCTCCCACCATTGGCAGAACAGCACCGAATAGTAAAAAAAATCGAATCTCTAATGACCGTGTGTGAAGCCCTCGAAGAATCAATCCAAACAAAAACCAAAACCCAAACAACCCTCCTCCAATGTATAAGGTAACCTATTGAGAAAAGAACGCTATGCAATATTATAGATTATAATGATTTAATTTTAAGGGTTCAAGATCTCATTGGTTTTCTAAGGAAAATATCTGTAACAGCTCGAAAATGGATATAAAAAAAAATTAGCTATTTTTTTTGATGAATGCTTTGTGCATTCCGACACGAGATAGAATGTCAGGTCTAGTCTTTGAAAAAGCTAGTTTTTCAGGCGAATCATAACCTAACCGAAGTGCTATACTAAGATTTTCTACCACGGTCGGTGAAAGATTTTCTTGTTCATTGTATGGATTAATTTCGGTAATTATACGAGTCAGCAGACCCATAATAAAAGAAAGACCTCTAGGTATTACTTTACCTACTAATTCTCTGGCTCTTGGACATGATTTTGATTTTGCACTGCCCGAAATTGGATTACCGCCTAAAGCATTCTCTACATCCTTTAGTGGGGCTCCAGTTAACCAAGCAAATATTCCTTGAGATAAGACATCTAAAACATCATTCTGGATATCGACGTCTTTATTTCGGTGAGTTGCAATGAGGATTGAAGGTTTCACATCAAAAAGTAACAGTTCTTTAGCTTCAGAATCCGATACAAACCAATTGAATAGCCATGTAACCCATTCTTTCACTGACGTAGGCAAAAAACCGATATTTTTTGAAATCTCAGACCTTAAGCGTGAAAGTACAAGCGGCGGTAATCCGCTCTGTGAAGCTAATACAGATAGAGACTTGTCAATTTCATCGATGTCCTTATTCTTGACAAAGTTTTCTAACTCTATCAATTGACTATCAAATCGTTGTTCCTCATTTCTTGCTCTAGATTGAAATGCAGCAAAAGAAGACTTTAGATTAAACAAAGAGCCTTCATCGTTCTCAGCAAGATTTAGCGTCGACAAGCGATTAAAAAGGTACAACACATCACGATCTAAAGTATTACCATTTGATATTTCATCCAGAATTTTTGAAATTGGGTCTGATATTTCTACACATCTGTCATCTTCCGGAACTAATGACTTTAATTTTTTAACTAAATCTCGATTTAAGCTTTTATTTTCTTGAAACATGAGAATAGGTTCTGGAACGAGCAATACAATTCCATTTGCAAGATGCCCAGCTCTGCCTGCTCGTGCAGCAGCATTCAATAATTCATGTGCCTCCAAAAGTTGGCGCCCTTTATTTTCGGAACGCTTATCTCCAGCCAAAATAGCCATTTGCGCAGGGAGATTGAGACCTTGAGCGAGCGTCGGAGTAGCAACGATAACCATTGCCCCATCTGCACGTTTATACATGCGTTCAGACAGTTCTCTTTCAAGATACAGCATGGATGAATTATGTGGTACAGCCATACTGCCCTTGGTGAGCAATGAGTGTTCAAGCCCCCCAAGCTCCATATCTAATGCATCCCATCTATGATTTTCTTCTTCCGTAGGGACAATATTTCCACCGAGCGTTTTAGAGATATTTCTTGCAGTAGATATGGCATGAGACTTCTGATTAACAAACACAATAGTCTTAAGTTTGCTACTAGCACTTATCGAAGCCAATTTTGACGCAACAATATTTACATTAGGGGTGATATATATATTTTTTGTAAGCTTTCCGGAAAGCAAGACTTTATCGATTGTTAACTGTGTAATTGTGCATATTTCCTTATGATTTTCTAAATCCAACCAATTGTGCTGTAATCCCCAAATAGCATAAGGATTTATTTCCAACTCATTAGATGATTCCTTTCTTAAACCCTTGGCTTGCTTTCTATTAAGTCTATTAAGTTTCTGTTGTACACTTACTGCCCTTTTTTTTATGTTTTCAACATCAATTTTATCATAAATTACAACTCCGCGAGCCTGTCTACTTGGTTTCCAAAGAAGATCAATACTAATACAATTTCTACCAGTTAATTGATGTATCCAATTTGAAAATTCCTCTCCATTTTTAACCATTGCGGACAAAAATAAGGTATCCGCCTTTGGTGCAATTCTATTGAATGCCAGCAAACAAAGCATACTATCGAGAGACCTTCTTATTTTTCCAGATTGTGGACTCAGTAGATGACATTCATCAAAGACAAGCAGTCCTACTTTTTCAAAAGATTCTGGGGAGAAAGAAAGCATAGCTAAACACCGTTCTGGTGTCATAACCTCTATCTCCGGAAGTTCAGTTCCAATTTGGTAAAACTGGTCATAATCACTTGATACTGTAGAGCCAAGGATATCTTTAGGAAAAATTTCTTGTAGGTCAAAAGTAAGCTGTTCAACAAGAGCGTGAGTAGGAGCAAGAAAAACAACTTTTTTTCCCTGTGATAAAACACTAGCAATTTTTATTGATGAAATTGTTGTTTTTCCAGCTCCTGTTGGCAAAACAATTACAGCGGACTTTCCATTGTGGTGAAAACCATCTTCCAGAGCTTTTCTATGATTAGGCCAAATATACGGAAATTTTTTTGCTCTGTAGGTAATCCAATTTTGCCAAAATTCATGTTCAGAGCCTTGTGGTGGTTCCAGCCGAGCAAGTGAAGATTCAAAGATACCGTCGTACATAGCAGTTAATAATGAAGCTAGGTGGGTAATACCGGGAAATGTGAATTCAACTCCGCAGGACAAAGTATCTCTTTTTATTGTAGCAGAAAGTGATTTGATATTCTCAAAAATCGTTCTAACAGATTGGTTTTGAACATTTTTATGTTCACCAATGATTAATTTAGATAGATTTTCTATTGCAACGACCAAAGACTGGACCAATACAATGAAGGCAGAAAACTCAATACTACAATCATGAGGTAAAACAAAATCGGCTCTAATATTGCCTCTATTAATAATATCTGTAAGGTTACCCTTTGCCAAATCCACTATATGCCTGACTAACTCGGTAACCAAATAATGCTGCCCCTCTTTTTCAATTTTTATCTTAGAGGCAGCTTCAAGGGCATCTGCATATTGTTCAGCCGCTAGAAATAGGAGGACAGCTGAAATTTCAGGAGCTAAACGATCTCTACTTACATTTTCTCTATAAGTAAAATTTTCCTCTAACAGTTCCTCTCTTTTTGCTATCAACTGCTGAGCACTTGCTGCAACAAAAGCAGAGGATCTCCTAATAGATGGATCATTACTAATTGAAACAACTAGCTCATAGGTGTCAGCAATACGATCTAAAGTCCAATCATCTTCTTGAATTGAGTTGTTTTTCCCTCCAAGTCTCATAGAGACAATATGTGCATAGTGCTCTGTTAAAAGTCGTGGTAGGTCTTTAGGGTCTAATTCAGGAAATTCTGGAGCATTGCTCAGGAGTGAAGCAGTTTCTTGATCAAACATTAATTACGTCCTCATCTAACTGTTCGATGTAATTAATTATTTTAGACGCTAAGGCATCGAACCAATCTCTTAATTTACTATCAACAATAAGACTTGCCCCAATTCGTTGGTTCTGGGTTATATTCACTATTTTGTCATACCCATTGAACAATTCTCCCTGTGCATTTGGGGTATCAAAATCACTAGTTAAAGCAAAACTTGCTCGATAATGTCTGCAGGATAAATCAATGATTTTTGTAGCCATTAACATGGCTTGATTATCATTAACTCCACTTAGTTTTATGAGAGTTGAAGCGGCAGCAATAATATCTGAACTTCTTTTGTTTTCGTGTCTAGCTATAAACGCAGGTATCACTTTCTGAGTAAAAGTGGGTCTTGGATGTTCAGTACACTTATCTTCAAAAATTGTGGATTTGATTATTTCGTCACAATCTTCATTTAGTTCTATCATAAGGCCATCTAAGCCTTGGGAGGTAGAACTTGTATGCGGGTCTTTTAGATAGCAGTTGTCGCCAGAAACCTGCTTGGCAGCTATCCAAGATATAATTTCAAATATTAGGCCATCTCTTTGATATCTAGGATAGCCAGTGCGTGGAGTTTGTTCCTTATCCTGAACTTTGAATTTGATTATTGCTTCGTTTTTAAGATTTTCAAAGGTAAATATAGGTATTGATGGTAAAAGTTTTTTAATAATGGTTCCTGCCTGAAGAGATTGTCCCATAGCTACTATTGCAATAAGGCTAACCAACCGTTCTTCATTTTCCACTTTCCATTTTGACCCAATGCAATGATCATCAATTTGAAAACCACTAATATCTAGTGCAGGCAGAACGTTTGATTCAGTAGAAAGAGCCTTTTTCAATTGAGAATCTCCTTTTAAGAGCATTTTCTGAAAATAATTTACCTTTGAAAATTGTCTATTCAGGTAATTATCAATAGTAATATCAATATTTGTAAACCTGATATCGAATTTATGCGTCCACTAATTTTTAGTGATCCAAAATAGTTTTGTCAAGTTGGAAAACGATAAAAAATTCAGGTGGCGTATACGATAATTTAAACTTGAATGCTCGAACCCGTGAATCCAAACGCAAACCTGAATCCACGGATCAAAGAAAACACAGAATTACGCGATTCTGGCGGCAATCTGCAGACCCCCAAAAGAAACACCGGAAAAAGAACCTGCAACGCAAGGTTCAACATATTAGCGAAGGGATCAAAGATGCCGGAAGGCATCGCAGATCCCTGGTGGGCGCCGGGGTAATCACATAGACGTAAATGATCACACCCCTGAATCCTCATGCGATGTTGAATGAACGGATCATGAGCCTGTGCCTGCACAGGCGAAAGCTTATCAGCCCGGTTCGTAAGAGCCGGGACGGCGGCGGGGTAATCACATCACCCTGAATGACCACACCCGTGAATCCAGACTCAACCATGAATCCGGGGATCCTAAAACCACGGAATTACGCGATTCGGAATGCAACCGCCGACCTCAAAAAGAAACACCGGAAAAAGAACCTGCAACGCAAGGTTCAACATATTAGCGAAGGGATCAAAGATGCCGGAAGGCATCGCAGATCCCTGGTGGGCGCCGGGGTAATCACATAGACATGAATGACCATGGGCCCGGGGTAATCACATAGACGTAAATGATCACCCCCATGAATCCTCATGCGATGTTGAATGAACGGATCATGAGCCTGTGCCCACAGGCGCAAGCTTATCAGTCCGGTTCGTAAGAGCCGGGACGGCGCCGGGGTAATCACATCACCCTGAATGATCACACCCGTGAATCCAGACTTAACCCTGAATCCACGGATCATATTGTAAACAACACGGGATAACGCAAACCTGAATCGAAGTGCGGGAAATGATGCGACAAGCATTCGTAGAACGCCTTTGGATAGCGCAGGGTTTTAACCCTGGGATTGGAAAACGCGCGAGCCACCCTTTCCCCCTTTTGTTGCGCCGCCTGCGGCGGCGCAACAAAAGGGGGAAAGGCAAGGGATTTAAACGCCAAGCCCCAGAGGGGGAAGCACTGGGCTAATACAGGCGTTCTACGAACGCGGAAAATCCGAGGCTGGCACCGCAATTTCACAAGGCGAAATGTGAAGAGGGTTTTTCGTGGTTCAAATATTTTGAGTCTTCTATGGCTGTTTTTTCTTTACTCATCGTCAGCCTCCGAGGTTTTGGCTTCGATCAATGCTGCCCATTCATGCAGTTTTTGTTTAAGCACGGACTTGGGTATCAACTTATGCTCGAAGTCTGACACAAGAGTAGGTGACAGGGTTCTACTCAGCGCATATTCCACGACTTCGTCATCTTTATTTCGGCATAAAAGAACCCCGATACTTGGGTTTTCATGAGGTCGTTTGTGATCGCGGTCGAGCGCCTCAAGATAAAAGGAAAGTTGCCCTAAATGTGCTGGTTCAAATTTTCCCGTTTTCAATTCGAAAGCCACGAGACATTGCAAATCACGGTGGTAAAACAATAAATCCAGCTCAAAATCGCTATTTCCAACTTGCAGGCGTACCTTCTCCCCCACAAAAGAAAAACCATGTCCAAGTTCCATCAAAAAACGACACAAATTCTTTACCAGTGCCGATTGTAGATCTTTTTCTATATAAGGGTCGGGCAAATCAAGAAAATCCAACAAATAGCTGTCTTTGAAAATGCCATCAACTTTCTGTGGTAAAACTCTCACCGCTGGCGAGAGTTTTTTGTCTGCCAGTGCGGTTCTCTCAAAAACACCGCGTTTAATCTGATTTTCAAGTTCGCGCGATGACCAGCCCGATGAAACTGATAGATTAGCATAATAACAACGCTCTTCCATGGTTTTACACTGTCCAATTAAAATGCAATGGTGAGTCCAGGACAATTCTCTCAGCAGTGCCGAGAGTTTTTCATTTCCATGGTAAACTTCATAAAATTGCTTCATTCGCCATAAGTTTTGAGCCGAAAAACCTTTGATGTCAGGGGCTTTTTGAGCAATCCAGGCAGCAAGTTCAAGAACAATACTTTTACCCCATCCTGAATCGCTCATTTTATCAAACAAATAATGGCCAACATTCCAGTAAGTATCAACAAGAGCAACATTGACTGCCAGAACAGCTTGTGTCTTGCCTTTTTGGATTATATCCAGGACGTTGTAAGAGCATGGTCTGAAAATAATCAACTTTTGAAATCAGTTTGTCAAGTTGAATAACAAAAGTGGGAAAAAGGTAAAGATTATTAAATCCACTATGTTAGGATTTTTAATAAAATCTTTCGCGCAGCGAATGACAGGACACGAACTAAAAAGTTTGTGTTTAGGTATTTTATCCTTCTTAAACTTTCAATTTTATTGTTGTTTAATGCTTTATTACTCCGATTTTAGCGATCTTTGATCGGGAAAAGGGCTTTTTTGAATGAGCCCCCGGGGAAAATTGTCAAATTCCTCCCTTGATTGATGCGCTCTCCTCGGTTAGATCAATGAAGATTTGACTTTTTTCATTGGAACCCCATGAACTTTCATCAAAAATCCAGCTTCGGTGATTGAGAAACTTGCTTTTTGGATTAGAGCCCCCACTTTATTGAATGAAGTACCGCAGGGATTTAGAAGAAAAAGGGGGAGAATTGATGAATTTTCATGGAGAATTGATGAAAAAAGACGGATTTTCGATGAAATAAGGCGGGGAATTGATAAAAAAAGCATGAGAATCGACAAAAAAAGAAGAAGAATCGGAAAAATTCGTTGGAGGGTCGATGAGAAAAGCAGGGGGACAACAAATCGGAAAATATTTTCGAATGCTTTATTTGATTTCAGGCATGGATTACGGAAAAAAGCTTGCAGCACCAGGACGATGATTAGTCCAGTAAATAAAACTTTTATTCTCTCTTTCTACAAAATGCCATACAACTACATAGTTCGTGTCCTGTAATTCGCTTCGCGAAGGATTTTATTAAAAATCCTAACAGGCCACTAGTAATATTTTCAACACCTTGCGGTTACTGTCCTGAGCCAAAAATCGGCAAAAAATTTGAAAAACTGTATTTCAGGACAGTAACTACATATATTGAAAAATCAGGGGCTTTGAGATCTGCTTTCTACAAACAACTGGTTACAGTATTTCTGGAAAAATCCGTTATTAGTGAAATGTTTCAACACACTAGTATTACTTAATTGTTGATCATACAGTCGTGGTATGGTTTATTTTTTGCCATCCGTATTTTACGGAACTTTTTTTAAACAGCCACAAGGAGGCAAAAATGGCAAAATTCACCTATGATCAGAAGTACAGTAAAATGCTCAAATTCCTTATGTCTTTTAATAGCAACCGTATTAAAAGCATTATGCTTCAGCGTGGCTTTAATGACACTGAACTCGAAAAGGGCTGGGAGTTGTTTGGAAAAGCAACAGGACGAAGCCTGAAATCAAAGACAACTGAGGTTGGAACCATTGATGATAAAGGAATAGTTGCTGAAATCGATAACTGGGAAAATACATGGTTTGATGTTGCCGATGCAGCCCTTTTGAAAAGATATCCCAGAGTTCATCAGGAGCTTTTTACAAATCTCACAAAAACAAGCGGACTTGAAGTTATCGCGAATGTCAGAGAGTTCACCGATCGACTCAAAGAAATGTCCACCAGAACTGAGCCGGAATTCACCGACGCAATGGCTCTTTTAGCAACTCGTGGTCTGAATGAAAGCAAAATTAACGAAGTTACAGCCAAGCTCGATACTATCAGCACCTGGACAGCTCCCATGGATGTCTGGACAGTTAATCCTGAAGAACTTGCCATAGCCCGTGAGGAAATGTGGGACTGGTATATGGAGTGGTCAAAAACCGCCCGCACAGTAGTTGCAAACAAGAGACTCCGGATTTCCATGGGCATCTCCTCACCCACCAGAAGAACCCCCGACTCCCCGGAAATAGAAGAAGACCCAACCACCCCCGAAGAAGAATAAACCCAGCACCCAATTTCAGAGACCACACAAATTCTCAAATCTGAACATCAGTCACAAGCAACCAACCTCCCCCACACCCCCCCAATTTTAATTGCTAAAATATTTGACATTTTTTAAATCCTTGTCTTAACTATCTTTTGAAAATAGTTTTTGTCAATCTTTTTATTATCGACAGTTTTTTGAATGGAGTTGCTGTTATGAAGAAAATTCTTTTTGTAAGTGTTGATATCGTTGGAAGTACAGATTATAAGCAAAGATTAAAATATTCTGAAAATTGGGAAGAGCCTTTTTTCTATTTATATTATGAATTTAAAGAAAAAATTTTAAAAGATACAGACTTTAAATTTTGGAAATCAATTGGAGATGAAATTACTTTTTATTATCAACTTGTTGATGAAAAGCAATTAGTTGAAAACTTTACAAAATTCTTAAAGAATTTTCTTTCTGAAAAAGAAAGTTGTCATATAAATTTCTTTGAATTGGGCTTAAAATCAACTTTTTTTGTAGGATATTTTAACGAAATTGACACTATATTAGATGAAAATATTACTAAAATAAAAGGCGCTGTATATAGCCAAGAAAGAAGTTTAAAAGCTACATTCAACAGTCAGACAATTGAAGAAGCACAAAAAGATTATAAAGATCTAAAAGAAGTTGATATTACTCCAATGGTAGTATATTTTAAAAAGCTCAAAAACATTTCTGAGGATTATAAACTGGAGAAAGATGTTGACTTTATCGGACCACATATAGATATTGGTTTTAGAATAAGCAAAGATTCAGATGCTTATCTATCTGTTCTCAGTATTGAACTAAGCGAATATCTTCTTAAAACAATTGAAAATCATAAAGTAAATTTGTTTTATCTTGGATTAAAAAAATATAAAGGACTAAATTTTGATTATCCTGTTTTTGCAACTAAAGCAATTGATTTTCAAAGAAATCATTTATTTAGTCAATATATATTAATGAATTATGATCTTCTTTATCCAAGAATTACTACAAAAACCGCTCATTTATATTTAGAATTTATTAAAGAATTTAGAAAAAGATGTGGAGATTATGAATATATAGAACTAAAATTTGATTGATTATTTAATTTCTTTTATCAGATTAGATATTTTTTTGATCAATTTCTTTGATCTCTTTGCTCATCTCTTTCAATTTTGCACTTGCTTTATCTGCTTCTTTATCTGTTTCTTTTATTTTTTTTAATTCTGATGTTTTCTGAATTATTTTGATCATTATGATGTAATCGTCCATACGAGAGTAGCGCCCGAGTGCCGACAGCAGTTTTGCCCGGGGTGAATGTAATCAGGCATTTCGTCGCCGCAGGATACTACACTCAAAAGGGCCTTAGAATATAAAGATAGAGAATTCAACTTCTGAAACTGAAGAATGCATTAACAACAAAACGCCAAACAACGACTGGAAACTGATTTTCTAAATTCAAAAAATTATTAATGAACGGTAGTCGTGGCATTCTCTGTTGCTGTGTCCACTTCTGTGCCGTCGGTGGTTGTTGTTGTTGAGAAAATAGCGTTTAATTTATCCAAATCTTGTTTTGCTCTTTTATATTCATTAATAAACAGGGTCAAAGGAATAGTTAGTCCCAAATACCAACTGGTATTTAATTTATCGCTTTCGTTGTTATGAAATATATAGGCTCCAGTTGATATCATAATTGGCCATTTTGTTCCAAAATCCAAAGAAATACCCAGGAAAAGTCCTGTATTTGATGAGGGATCATGCCTGGGGTCGGGTTTTTGAAAAATGCTTTTTATTCCTATTCCGATATCAATTTTAAATCTATATTTCAAATTATTCCAAAAGCCATCAAGGTCTTCACCGGCATTTCTGTGCCCTCCAAAAGGGGCGAATGATGCAAGAAATGGGATGATCGCTGCGGTGTAACAATTATTTTTTAAATTATTCACTCCTATATATCTGAAAAGATTTTCTCCATTGCAATAAGTATCAGAAAATACAAGGCCGGATGTAAACTTAATCATATCTCTATCTATTTTCTTTTCATCATTTTTAAAACTAACTTTTGAGAAAGAGCGTTTAGAGCATACAATTTTATTGGTATATTTATCCAAGGAGAAATTGTATTCACCGCAAAAACTTTTTTTGAAAGTCTTCATTTTGTTTTCAAGATCAGGAATAAAATTTTGTTCCAGGCATTTACTTATTTTCTTAAAGTCTTCATCAATGATATTTAATCCTGTATTGTAAACTTCGCAATTTTCATTAATTTTAATATTTGTGCCGTCAGAAGTTATTTCAGGATAAACGAAATCAGTTACTGATAATTGTTTAAAGTCAGTAGAAATTTTCATTGCTTCTGACTTAATATTTTGAGGATTTCCTATTTTTAACAGTTTTGAAAATGATTTCAGACGGGTAATAATTTTTTTTCTATTTATATATTCCTTTTGAAGAGCAGTCGAAAATTCTTGTTTTTGCTTATAAAAACATTTTATTGATAATATTGAATTCAAGGCCGGTTTGTCGTCAAATGTTATTCTCCAATTATTATTTTCACTATTTACGTCAGCAGTAAAACGAATATTTCTAATATTTTTATATGTTACCTTTATACCAGTTTCTTCAGGATGTCTTTGTATGATTATATAAGGTTTTCCATTTTCAATATCTTCTTTAACTTTTCTATTATCTATTGAACAGGGGTTTGAGGAATAAGAAGGTCTTGTATGGGGAGTTGATTTTACATCATCTTTGCCTGTTTCTGGAGGCGTAGTCTTATTATTACTCGAGGAACATCCCGTAAACAATAAAAATAGAGTTATATAAATTGCTTTCAGTCTCATGGGTTATTTACCTTCCGGGGATTTTAGTTTTATTTTGTAGGTTTTCAGGAGATTTGAATCGGTTGAACCGTCGATTGCTGCGGGGCCTGTGAAGAGATTTACTTCTTCGGGCATCGGGGAGGCATCTCCAGTATATCTTACTCGGATTAAACTTGCGCCAACAGTCAAGGCACCGTTCATGTCAATTTCCGATGTGGTTTCAAAAACAATTGACTCGCCTGTTTTGCCGGAGTCGGAGAACTCAAAACCGGGGGTTCCATCAAGCATGAAAAATAGAGGCTGACCGTTTATTCCGCGATTGGATGAATCAAGAGCTATGGCGAAAAGTTCAATTGTTTGACCCTTTATCAGTTCTACAACTCCGGAATCAGGAAGTAGAAGGATGTCATCTGTCTGCCTTTTTATTTTTATTTCAAATTTCTTCAGGTCACTTGCATCGTCGGTTACGGAGCCGTCATCTTCAAGGCTCTTCACTGAAATCTGGGTTTCCCAGATATTGCCAGCGTGGTTATCATGGATTTTAATCTGAAAAGAAACAAGACCATCGATATTTACGTCATTAAGATCCGTTGCATTTTTACTTGTACCGGTGATTTTGAGTTCGGCAGCGTTTTTCGGGTCAGAAAACTGAATAACGTCTTTATCCCTGATTTCGATTTCAACCTTTTTGTTGTTGACCCCTTTTCCTTCCTTATCAAGTAACTGGATGAAAAGAGTTTTAGTTTCTCCTGCCTTGATTGACACACTGCCCTTATCCGGGAAAATCTGTATATTGCTTACAAGTGCTTCAGAATCCACGCAGGATGGCACCAGAAAACTGGTACAGAGAAATAAAAGAAATAATTTTAACTTCACGATTGTTGTCCTTCCTTTATCAGTCGTCGTCTCGAGTGTATCTCCACTCAAAGTAAATGGGATTATGGTCTGAATACAGGCAGTAAAATGTGGGTGGTTTTTTTACCGGCTCTTTAACTGATTTTGGTGACATGGTCGATGTGCCCATTGCAATAGCTCCGCGTGGCTGTTTTGCGGTTTTGGTCATTGGATTCATGACGGGAGTGGGCGAAACATCTATAGTGGGTTCAGGGGGCATGAGTTCACGGAGGTTGAAAAAAGAAAATTCCATCGCTTCCGTTGAATAGTTCTGATTCACAAAAATATGGTCAAAAGGCTTATTACCTTTGGATGTTACTGTGGATTCGCAGTCGGAATTAAGAGTCTTCCAGCCGTTTTTAAGGCTTTGTGCAAGGGCGCGGCACTCAGTTTTTTCAAGATTCATATCCCCGAGAATAATGTAGTCTTTCTCTTTCCCGTCTGCGATCTTCTTTTCAATCCAGCTCAGAATTGCATTAATTTCGGATTTCCTTTTTTCGGACTGATCATTTTTAGATGGTTGCCGTTTATCTTTTCCGGATGTCAAAACAGGATTTTCAGGTAGTTTTTTCGGCTTATAAATTACCTTACATACCTGCTGTTCGCCTGTGGATTTGTTTGGCGTAAGATGTACTGAAATGAGCACAAAATCGGTTTTTCCATCAACGGATTTAAAGGAAAATGTATGAGGTACATAACTATAGACCTTGTTTAAAGTAACCTCGGTATCAATATATATGGAACCTTCAGGTAAAATGCGGACTTTGTTTGCTTTGTAAAACACAATGGGCCATTCTGATTGAGGAGAGGAACTATTGGCCTTCTTTCCGGTGTCTTTTGAGGCAATAAAAAACCGGAAATTTTTCATTGCCATGGCTTTAACGAATTTATCTGTTTCAGCATCGCCTTTAATTATGTCGCTTTTCACTTTGGCACCGTTCTGTGCGGGTTGCTTCCATGCTTTTGCTGGGCAATGTGATTCTTCATAACCGGCTGGGCAGGTAGGGGCTGCGACGAGTTCCTGAACAACCACAATATCGCAGGGGGATACAACACTGGCGAGGTCGCTATTTTCTCGGTCTTTAAAATGCCCGAGCCATTTTATATTGAATGAGCAAATTTTAAGACTGGATGGTTTTCCGGATGCCACGCTTATTTCAGCCTTTTTCACGGTAGGCTTTTCTGCGGTTTTAGTTGAAGGGTGGGCTTTCATTACTAACGGCTTAACTGTCTTTGTTTCGGAATCTTTGCCTGAAGATTGTTTTTCCTTACACGAGGAGGTTGCTGCAGCGAAAATAAATAATGAAGTTATAACTATTTTCAGAGATTTCATTTCAGGTCCTCCGCTGTCAGGTTGTTTTGGGTCAGCCAGGAGTGGATGGTTTCGTCTCCGGTTTTTATGGATTTTACAGGGGAGGTTTCACTGGTAAAACTGTATGAAGCAGTGCGAAGATCCCTGAGAATTTTTTGTGTGTGATCGGAACTGGATTTTTGACCTGATTTGAAATCATGATCCGTTGCGATGGTGAGTATTGCGCGATTCAGTTCATAAACATTGTAGCCGGTTATGCCACGTTGATCCCGTATTTCGATTGCGCGGTTTATGGCTTTAAGGGCGCCGGGCCAATCGGGCGTTTTCCGGTCTTTAAGAATGTAGGCGTTCTGGGCGTGATTTTGAAAGAATCGGTTTTGGGTATCATTATCAATCAGGGCTTCAAAAACAGGGCGCACAAGATCCACAGTTGAATCACCAGCGGATTTCCTGAAGGTTCTGGCAAGGTAAAATATTTTTGTCCGGGCATTATGAGAAGCTTTTTTGATTGCTTCATTCAGGTCTGTCTGCTTAATTTGAGTATCTGAATTACCTGTAATTCTGAGAACAAGAGTTTGAGCATGCTCATCAAGTTCCTGCTGGTTAAAGCGTTTTGATGCGGCATCAATATCTTCATATATCTTTTCCATATCTATGTTGGTCAGGGCTTTAGCCATATAAGCACGGGTATACATGTATGAGAGAATAAATCCGGCAATCAATCCGGAAACGAGGAGGGCAATTGAAAAAGCCGTTGAACCAGGTACCCCGCTGAATGATGAGGATGTATAAAGTGCGTATTTTTTCAGGAAATGGGGGATACGGACCAGTTGTGTGAGACCTACACCTATAATGATCTTTGTAAGCCAGTCGGATACCTGTTCAAGGTTAGTGTTAACTCGATATTTATCTTTTTGATCTGATTCAGATGAAGAAGTTCGTGGTATTCCGAAAAGAAATCCTACAAGGGCGCCGGAGAAAAGCGCTGTAGTTACAATTAGAAGTGATACTCCGGAAACCCTGAAAAAGAGATTGAAACTTTTACCCGCAACAGCAAACATCAGGATTGAAATGAAGGCTATGATTCCGTAAAACAACATAAGTTTAACAAGAAATCCGTTCAATCGGCTGCTGTGCGTCAGTTCTTTTTGATTCATTTTGTTTACCGTATAATTGATTGAGGATGTACCTCATTGTCTCTAGGGTCCTTTTTTCATAAACTGGAGTTTCAGTCAAATGCATGTGTTGTTGAAAAACATGGTTTATTATTAATGCAGAGAACTAAGGTTTTGTAATAACAGGGAATAAGATGGATAAATGTGATTGGGTGGATAACAGTATTATTTTAACTTATAGGGATAATTCGTAAAGAAAATATTTCATGTCATTTGAAAATAATAGGGGGATTAGGATTTTATTAATGATGTTGGGTGTTTACTTTGTATTGAAAAATTAGTGTTTATTTATGGCCCTTGCAGGTGCAGGATTGGGCGTTGTTTGAAGGTGGATGAACCCCGCGGCAGTGGAGTTTGCAGAGTGTTATGAGTATAAAACGCAGTTTACAGGCGGCATCAAGTGCCGTGCATTCGAGTTTGCATTACGAAGGCAACCGGTTTTGATTTTCAATTTTGAGGAAAGGAGAGTTCTGGAGTGTTGAAAAGATCAGATTTGTTGTGCGGATTTGCCCCTTTTTCCCTCATATGCGCCGCCGCCACGGCGGCGCATATGAGGGAAAAAGGGTGCGGGGGGCGTACGCGGACCCGGAGCTGAAGCTCCGGGCTATCCAAAGGCGTTCTTGCGAACGCGGTTTTCCGATGTTTGGATTGTGTGGTGGTGTGGATTTGCGGTTTTTGTGGGACACCTTCAGTGTCCCGGGGTTGGGGGGTGTGGGTTCCAGGGATCTTCGATGCCTCTGGCATCTTTGATCCCTTCGCTAATGTGTGTGAGCCACGTTGTGGCTCTTTTCCGGTGTTTGGAATCTGATCATGAGCCTGTGCTTGCACAGGCGAAAGTTTATCAGCCCGGTTCGTAAGAGCCGGGACGGCGTTGGGGTAATCACATAGGCGTAAATGACCTCGACCCGTGAATCCCCATTCGATGTTGAATCCGCGGATCATGTTGTAAACAACATGGGATAACGCAAACGGAAATCGAAGTGCGGGAAATGAAGCGACAAGCGTTCGCAGACCGCCTATAATAGCCCAGTGCTTCAGCTCTGGGATCGGCGCCGGGGTAATCACATAGACGTGAATGACCACACCCCTGAATCCCAACGCGATGTTGAATCCGCGGATCATATTGTAAACAACATGGGATAACGCAAACGGGAATCGAAGTGCGGGAAATGAAGCGACAAGCGTTCGCAGACCGCCTTTAATTAGCCCAGTGCTTCAGCTCTGGGATCGGCGCCGGGGTAATCACATAGACGTGAATGACCACACCCCTGAATCCCAACGCGATGTTGAATCCGCGGATCGTGAGCCTGTGCCCACAGGCGAAAGCTTTTCAGCCCGGTTCGTGAGGTCCGGGAAATGTTGTGAGAATATGCCCCTTTTTAGTTTTACTTAGTGAACGCCTTAGTTAAAGATAACGTGTTTTCTTTAACTAAGGAAAAGTGTAAGGTAACGATCAAAGGAATAGATTCGTCCTCGCTGCTGACCAGTCTTTTCAACCAGAATGTTTTTTTCTAACAAGCTATTGATAAGTTTATTTGCTGTAGGTGTAGAGATTTCCAGGGCCTTTTCCAGAACTGATGCATCAAGAATTGGCCTTCTATAAAGCACATTCAGCGCCTGTCGGGCGCTGGCCGCTCGCTTGCCCAAATCCATGACAGCATGCTCGACTTCATTACGCAATGTCAGTATTTGGCGAAAGACATCCCGCCCTTTTGTAGCCGTCTGTGCAACTCCGCTCAGGAAAAACCTCACCCAGTGGGATTTAAAAGTGAAATACGGTATAATACGGTATATGATCTGATTACTTCATTCTAAGCGGAGTGAACTTTATACTATCGTCATAATTTATTATATAACGAAGCGTCTTTGAAGAGTTCAAATCAATTGTTGTTTTTTCGTTATTTTCTAAATTAACATCGTTAAGTTCCAATAACTCAAGAGCTGGAGCTTCTGAAAGATTCTTTAAACTTTGCGGTTCGGTATAAAAATTGTGAAGTCTTAAGAATCTCAGTTTTCCATAGTATTTTAAGTTATTAAACTTAATTCTATGCCCATCAGAATTTGCACCCCTGGGATGTTTAAAAGTAAGTTCTTCAAGTGCCCTGTTCGCAAATTGAATTGAAAAAGTCTCTTTCAAAAAAGTACAATAGTAAAAAGATAATGTTTTTATATTGCTTTTCATGATTGTATTAATTGAATCCTGGTCAATTTTGCAATTACTAAGACTTAAAAAATCTATGCTACCGGAAATTGATTTAAGGTTAAGGTGGCTATTTTGTCCGCAATCAAGTTCAACAGTCCTGACATTTTTCAACGTAAGCAATGAAAACACAGCACTTGAGTTTTTGTCAGTTAGTCTGGCGTCAAGATTTTCTATATTATTAAAGCCGGAATGGCTAAAAGCATCTGCTTTGATATCATCAGCATATATTCCTAATTTTTTAAGTTTTTCCGGTAAACTGACTTTCTTTATAATATGTTCTCCACTTAAAGTTAATTTCTCAAGGCTTTTCAGATTTTTCGTTTCAATATTTATTCCTGACTTATTATTAGCTGTGAGAGCAAGACTTTTCAGGAGTCCAGGCCCTTTTATCTCAATATGTTCCAGTAAAGTATCTCCAGTCAAATAGAGGTGCTTGATATACTTAAGTGAACTGATGGATCTTAATGAATCTTCAGTAACAGGTACTTCAAGATAGAGAGTAGTGTAATTCTTAAAATTATTTAACTTCTGGATGTTTTCAATACTGCGGAAAACTGAAAATTCCCCACTTGTAAAAGAAAGGATTTTATCCGAAAGATCATTAACTTTTGCAAAATACTCTTTATCATCAATAATAAAGTCCGCTGGTGATTTAACCGACGGATCGAAAAGCATATTCAATTTTCTTGAATTTTCATTGTCAACCAGAAATCTAAATCCTGCTCCTTGCCAACAAATACTACCCGCCATATAAAATTTTTTTAAATTGGGAAGTCCTCTTTTTAATTGTAGAAAGTAGTCTTTATCAACCTCGGCATCTTCACGAGGCCGTATTACAAGAGTTCTCAGTTTTTTCTGAACCAGGGCTAAATCAACAATTGAATTGTACTTGAATTTTTCAAACCTCGGCGGACATGGAGTTTTAATTTCCAGATTCTTCAAATCCTTGAAAGCAGGGAAGACTTTAAAACTGTCCTCCCATTCTGATAAATAAACATTAAGAGAAACTAAATTATCAACATCTACGAATTTCTCCAAATGAATTGATTTTTCCAATACGACTACTACATGAAGAGGTTTCTGAATCTTTTTTGCAAATTTCTTCAAAAAATTTATCGATTTATCTGATCCCCCAATATGAAAAAGACCGATATTTCTGAATTTTTTCAATTTGTTTATTATTAAGTCATCAAGCAAAACTTTATGTTCATCGACTTCGATAATAATATCAGGGGTTTTAACCGTATCAATTATACTGCCGAGTTTCCGAGGAGACATATTTTCTGTCATATTTATGGTAGTTGAAATTTTGCTATAAAATTTAAAATACATTGACCCTGAAACTTTGACATCAGAATGAAAATCTGACTCAGAGACAAAATAATGAGTATGATGGGTCCAGGAGCTGGGTGTACTCCCTTCAGCTGTCATAATGATTACATTTTCTGAGCCACTACTCTGATCAATGGGGATTGCCCTGGGTATTCTTGGTACTTCAGTAGTTTCTTTCCTGCATGAGGTTACCAGTACACTGAACACAAAAAAGACAAAGAATCTTTTAAATAAAATCATTAAGAATCCTCCAGCCTCACTGCCAACTGATTAAATTTACTAAATTTCCAATCCTGACACTAGTAAAATTTGATTTTAGCTCTCGTTCAGGCCGCATTTATTGAATTTAGTCGTAAATATTAATGAACAGGTTTGAGCCAGGTCCCTTTTTCGCTCATATGCGCCGCCGCCGGCGGCGCATATGAGCGAAAAAGGGAGGCGGGCGCACGCACGCCTACCCGGAGCTGAAGCTCCGGGCTAGTTAAAGGCGTTCTTGCGAACGCGGAAAATCCGGCGATTGGGTAATCAGGGTTGACGAAACGGTTGAAGGCGTTCTAGCGAACGCGGATTTGCGGTTTCCATATCAAGGGTTGACGAAATGGATGAAGGCGTTCTTGCGAACGCGGAAAATCCGGCGATTGGGTAATCAGGGTTGACGAAACGGATGAAGGTGTTCTAGCGAACACGGGTTTGCGGTTTCCATATCAAGGTTGACGAAATGGATGAAGGCGTTCTTGCGAACGCGGAAATTCCGGCGTTTGGTAATCACATCGACGTAAATGATCACACCCGTAAATCCAAACGCGGAGGTTTCCGGTTTTCGTGAAGGGTGATGGAATTGGTATATTGGTGAAAACTTGGTTTAGTTGTGATAGGTTAGTGTGGACTTGAGGGAGATATATGAAAAACGCATTAATTGTTACCATTATTATATTATTTTCTAGTTTTGGCTGTCGGGAGACAACCGGGTCAAATTCAAACAGGTGTGGGAAATCGTGCAAATTGAAATATCATCAGATATCGTCCGGGGCTTATCACACTTGCGCGCTGTCCAATGACGGAAGCGCGTATTGTTGGGGGGCTGGAAATAACGGGCGTCTTGGAACAGGTGATGTGCATAACCAGAGTTTCCCCGTGCAGGTTAAAATTAAGAATGCAAAATTCAAGCAGTTATCTGCAGGCTATCCATTTACTTGTGCCATTGAAGCCAAAGGTACAGTGTGGTGCTGGGGCTATAATAAAGAGGGGCAACTTGGCAATGATTCTGATGTTGAAAGCAAAATACCTGTGCTTGTCAAAGGGAGCAAGCCTTCTTATAAGTCAATCTGCACCGGAGCAAATCACAGTTGTGCTTTGAAAAATGATGGAAGTGTGTGGTGCTGGGGTCGAAACGATTTCATGCAAACAGGCCTCGGAAGTGATGTTCCGTTCAGCAAAGTGCCACAAAAAGTCGAGAATTTAAATGCTGAAAAGATTGCCTGCGGTGCCAATCATACATGCATTGTAAATCGGGATGGGGAAGTAAAGTGTTTTGGCAAGAATGATTATGGACAGGTTGGGGTATCACCATCTGAAAGACCAAAAAATATTACAATGGTTCAAGGAATTAACGAGAATGTGAAGCAAGTTTCTGCCGGTGAGAACCACACGTGCGCATTGACAGTTGCCGGTAGTGTCTTTTGCTGGGGCAAATTGGGGAAAAAAGGAAACGGCTCAAAAGATGTTGTAAAGATTCTTGAATCGGTTGAGGCGATTTCGTCGGGGTATAATCATAATTGTGCGCTGAGAAAAAGCGGGAAAGTTGCATGCTGGGGTCTGAATAATTACGGGCAAATTGGTAATGGAACTAAAGTTTATGCCGATGTCCCTGTTGAATTAGATTTAGATAATGCTGTGAAAATTTCCGCCGGTAAGATTCACACATGCGCCCTGAAAAAGGACGGAAGTGCGTACTGCTGGGGGCACAACAATGATGGAAATCTCGGTATAGGAAACTTCGATATGGAAGTCCTCAGGCCAACTCCAATAAAGCAGCCTGTTCTATGATTTATAGATACTTCTTTCGGTAAAATCGGAGGGTGTGGAATGTCTATTGTTTATACTTTAAAGAAATTGGTTGATCCTGTCAGGGTTCGGATGGAAGAAACTGAGAGAAAACGGCTTGTAGAAGTTGGTGAATCTGAAAAGTCGGAGGATGCAAAATACCGCTGTCGAGTGTGCGGGTTAGAGTCGAGGAGCAATGAATATTGCCCTGCATGTCTGGCAGACACCATGGAAACAGTACGCCAGAGTTAAAAATGGGTGCGGCCAGGTATATAAGCACCTGCAGAAAATAAAAAAATGGGGGAATGATTGTTTAAAAATTGACTTATTATCTCTGAATTAGTATTTATATCTTTGCCAAGTTGTTTGGTTAAAATATACTCCTGTATTAGGAAAAAGGAAAAAATTATGAAGCTTGTTTATTTTGGAATTACTTTCTTCGTTTTAATCTCCGGTTGTACTTCCTCTGATAAAAAAACCGAAACTTGTGGGAATGGAATTGTCGAAGGAGGCGAACAATGTGAGACTGGAAACAATCAACCTGAATGTGGTTTGGTAGGGAATTTTGTTGGTGGCACACTGCAATGCAGTGCTGATTGTACCTGGGATACCTCTCTATGTCGAACGATACGATGCGGTGATGGAATTTTGGATTATCCTGAAGAATGTGAAGGTGAAAACTTTGACGGGGAGACATGCGAATCAATGGGCCACTTTGTTGGAGGGACACTTTATTGCAACCCTGAAATATGCAAAATAGAAACGACAAATTGTATTCAACCTGAATGTACAGCTACATCAATTCCTGCTTCTTCTGAGTCAATTGTTTCTCAACATGATATTTGTGATGGTACTCAAGATTATGATATGTCCAATGGCAGCTGTAACGAATACGCTTCTTCTGGAAAAGAACAGATATTTATTGTGAATGTCCCTGAAAACTCAACTGGGGTTACAGTTGAACTAAGGCCGCAATCTTGTCCAGATAGATATTTTGTAATGTATTTTTTAGATGAATGTTTTAGCCAGAATTGTACTTCGATGAGCGAACCTATTGCTTGTGTGCCTAAATCGGTAGCTTATGTAAATGAAGATAGACACGCAAAGCAGGTTTACCTTCTTGTTGATACTCTAGATGAAATCGATTGCTCTGAAGGCAGTCAGTTTGGTGTTTATGAATTAACAGCTAGAATCTGGTATACAAAGTAAATAGTTACTGTCCTGAAATAGCCTGAAATAGGGTGAATTTGCCAAATCGGGCTTTTTTTCTGAATTAGTTCGCTCATGCACATTGTTTTCGCGACTACATTACGCATTTTATTGAAATTTTTACAGTTTTTAAATACACCAATCCGTCTTTCCCCCATTTTTCTGCATTTTTTACCTTCTAAACAAATTAAATTAGCAACTTTGAAAGTTTAATAATATTATAGACTGCGATACTGGATAGCACTCCTGCTTCAAAGTTTCTCTCGCCTTTCCAGTTACATTTTCTGAGACCGAAAGAACGCTTTAAATGGGATATATTACCCTCAACTCCAGCTCTAAATCGTTGCATGTAACGATAATTATTATTAGTAATATCAAGGTGTTCTTTTGTAAATGTGCCTTTTATGGCCAAGCCAATTGTTTTAACATTTAAATCTTTGAGATATTGTATATTTTGAACACTTATAAAGCCTCTGTCACCTGCAATCCTGTAAGGGACTCCGTATTGTTCAACATGAGCATCCACCAACTGCTTTAACATTGCGCTATCATTATTGTTTTTCTCGGTAAGTTTAGCTGTTGTCACCAATCCTTCTCGGTTCGTTATTAGAAACAATTTTCTTCCAAGAACCGGATTCCGGCCTCCTTTAACAATGAATCGGGCATGAGGCTCCGAGTAACTATGGATTCTCGCCTCAGCATCTATTCTTTTTGCGCCATCCATCTGGGTTTCCGTTTGTAATATTACCGTTTTTACCTGTACTATAAGGCTTTGAAGCTCATTAAATGTACGAACAAATTTTCTTTCTTTAAACTTCATTTTTTTGTATTTAGCAACAACATCCTCGGCCATCTGAATTGTGTTGTGTGCTAATTTTATTAACTTTTTCAAGGTTTTGTTTATTTCTTTAGTCTGTTTAAATGATACTTTCAAATATGCTTCTTTGGCTTTTCTTTTATTATCCTTTATTTGCTTTTTTCCGTTCCACAGCGATGCAAGTCTTTTTGCACGGTTTTGAAGTCTTTCAATTCCTTGATATAATAGCTTTGTGTCATTTGGATAACTGCTGTTTACTGCAACAGTTGTTGAATCCATTCTTACCTCTGCGCAAGAAGTAGCATCCTCATCAATTCCAAATTTTATTGTCGCATCGGATATCTTAGTCCACGTTTCAGGCTGAATCGTTACCAAATTGGCCTGCAGCGAACTTTTGCTGAATAAATGATTATCTCCAGGATTTATCTCTGCAAGTCTCATATAATTCAAATTGCTGAGCATTTCTGATTCCAACTTGCGGTAACTACAGTTCATATTTTTTTGAACTATCATTGCAACCAGTAAGGCTCTTGCAGTCATTCCTGTTCTTCCAGCCTTATTCTTGTGTCCCCTGTTTAAATCAGATTGAATTAATTCAAGAATCTCTGGTCTTTTTGTCAGGATATACTCAACTCCTAAAATCCATTCTGGTACTTTTCTCTTTTTTCCATTTAAACTTTGTAAGAAATCTATTGAAAATTGCTTTTTCTGGGTTATTCTCATGTGGGGTTTTCTCCTTTCTTTAATAATTTCAACGATATAATACATGATTCTGTGTATTTTGTCGATCAAAAAAGTTGAAAACCCCT
>JAHJMN010000019.1 GCA_018821305.1 Myxococcota bacterium | reverse complement strand
TGCCATTTGTAATTTTATTTTGATGTTAAATGGTTACGATCTGATCCTGACCCTGTTTCCTGACTGCCTGTCTGCCTGTTAAAAAATTTCAGGGATACAGGAAATCAGGAGCAGGAACAGGAAATCAGGGGCTTTTTCCTGAAGGTTTTCTTTAAATTAAGTTACTATCGTATTACTACGAAAGCGGTATTAAAGGAGTTTATTTGGCCAGCCTTTGTAATTTTACATTGATATTTGATGTTTATGACCTATGCCTGTCCCTGTTTGCCTGACTACCTGTGTCCCTGTTTAAAATTTCAGGGATACAGGAAATCAGGAGCAGGAACAGGAAAACACGGGGCTCTTTGCTGAGGCATTTCTTTAAAATGAGTCACAATCGTATTATTCCGCAAGTGGGTTTGGATACAGTTCAGTCTCGATCTGTCAGCATTTCCAGCAGGTGGCGATCGAGTTTGTAGTGCTTTTTCAGGAAATACTGATTTTTCTCATTCCAGAGAGTTTCCCCAATTCGGTCAGCTATGGCAATCACCAGCCGCTCATGCTCGCACAGCAGTGGAGGAACCGTATTTATGCTACCCGTGGCGTTCCAGTTGGTGCATCCGCAATAGTTGGCACATCGACCCACGAGGTCGCACCCATTACATTCCGGGCGACCCAGGAGATTCTGGCCGATCCAGAACTCGCGCTTATCAGTAAAACCGGTGGCCACGTTACCGATAACATATCCCTTTGCATCGGGATCATCAGAAATAAAGCGCACACAGGGAACAATGGAACCGTCCGGAGCCACGCTGATTTTCGTTTTCCCAAAATCGCACACATCACCCACATAAACGGGATGATCAATGTGATTTTTAAGTTTTTCGTCAAACAGAGTCATAAAAAAATGAACTCCCGTTCGGGATGCTTCAAGATACCACTGGGCCAGTTTTTCGTACTCGCTTTTGAGAACTTCAAACAGGTCCATATCCCATCGTTCATCGTTGAAATCCACCTGATGTGCAATAAAGCGAAGTCCCCGGTTATACATCCATCGGATGCTGTCACTTACCATGGACACGTTTTCCGGAGTAATGACATGGGTAACAACGGTAAATGGATTGTAGCGCAGAATCATGTCAAGCCGGGAGTCAATGAGGTCAAACGAACCGCTTCCATCGGGCAAATGCCTTGAAATATCATGACTTTTCTTATAGCCATCAAGGCTCATGGCAAACAGAATGTTATGATCCGCGCAGAATTTAAGGATTTCCTCAGTGAAAAGGGTACCGTTCGTGGACATGCGAAAATGCATAGAACAATTCGCCGTGCGGGCTTTCTCTTCTGCATAGACAGTGACCTCTTTAATAAGATCAAACTTTAAAAGAGGCTCACCTCCGAAATAACTTATGCATGCACTCCCGTTGCCTTCTGAAATAGCCAGATCCACGGCCTTTTTTGCGGTTTCCAGAGTCATTTCCTGCTCCGAACCCTGTTTTCCAGCGTAACAATAAGGGCAGCGCAAATTACAACCCTTAGTAAGATGAAGAATAGCTTTCATTGGCATAGAAAATTGCTCCTTACAGACTCATAAGTGTCACAGCCATGAGTTAGTTCGTGTCCTGAAATTCAATTTTTGTCAAAATTGAGCATGTTTAGGAAAACATGCTATTCCGGCCACTACTAGTAAATTTAACACCTTGCGGTTACTGTCTAAAACGTATTTCCGCAGGAAATCGTCAAAGACGACAACTGTTTTCATTGAAAACAGTGAGAGTCCTGAATAAAAAACTGGCGAAAAATTTGATTTTCCTTATTTCAGGACAGCCATGAGTTAATATCCTGAAATGCTGGTTTTTCAAGTGAGGATTTTCAGACTATCAGTATTTTATTTTACTACGGTTATGGTTCCCGGGGCGGTGGCGCCGAAGATTTCGGGGTTGTACATTTCCGATACTTTTGCCGAAGGAAGGTAGAATTTCCCTGCTGTGGCGGCACGGACAAGATATTTGAAGGTACGGGTCCCGTTATTCATGTCATCGAGGAAAAACAGGGCGTTTGAATCCCGAAGTTCGCGATGATTATACCAGGCTGCTCCCCTGAGCAGTTTCATTTTATTGCCGCTGCTGACGTTTCGAAGGTCAGTGTCGATAGCTTCAAACCCTCCCGGGAGACTGTCATCAATTACAGTATAAAAACGGTTTTTATCAGTTTTTACAGTGATTTCAACAAGGGCCGTTTGACCCTGTTTAATGGTCTGCTGATTATCCGAGGCGGTCATATCATTGTTCATGAAAGTAATTTTTCGTTCGATGGAGAACCCGTGTTCCATGGGTTTTGTAAGGGGTGTTGTGCGGAAATAAGACAGACGGGCGGTATAATAGAGCCGTCCGGGGCCGGTCTTGCTGAAAATCAGCGGTCGGTTTTTATTGCCAGTTAATTTTAAAAGCTTTGACATGGGGAAGTTTTCCACGATGGATTTCGCCATCCGACCTTCCATGGACTTGCGGAAAAGTGTATTTTTCCCGAGTTTTACTGCAACTGAAACCGTGCCGTCCTGATTTTCGAATTTTTCCGCATAGGAAATTATGGCAGACAAGGACCATGCCGCTTCCTGGGTGTTGCGGTAATCCGACCGCCTTCGACCGGCTACCAGATATTTCACCATTTTTACCACAAACGGATGTTTGGGATCCGATTCTAAAAGCACGCTCAAAACCATAGCTGTTGTGCGGACAGGAGAAGACATGTAATAACTGAAAGAGCGCCCGGGATCATCAGTGACATAGGCGTATTCCGATTCGATTTTTAAACCGCTCATGATTTCAGAAAGCATTTTCTTAAACTTGACTTTATCAAATCCAACTTTGTGAAGGTATTTCAAAGCTAAAGCCCTGGAGAAAATGGGCATATACTTACGGTTTGCATAAAGCCAGTTATCCAGACCGGTGATTTTTGTACCGGAGTAACTGAAGGCATCAGCTATAAATGCAGCATTCGCATATGAAAAACTTCCACTGGAGGAGATCAGTTGCTGAGCATGTCGTTCAAGGTAACGTTCCGCTGATTTCAATGACCTGTCCGGAATATTCAATCCGGCTTTTTTCATCTGATAAAGAACCGAAACAGCATAGGCAGTCGTCCAGATGCCACTGTTTGAGGAAGGCCAGTATCCGAAACCACCGTCCGAATTCTGCATTGAGAAAACCCGATTTATACCAGCCTGAGCAAACTTCATGGGGTCTTTACCAAGTTTGAGTCCGAAGTTGTTTTTAAACCTGATAACGGCGGCAAGAGGCAAAAGCCGCGAAGATGTCTGCTCAAGACAGCCGTATGGATACTCAATCAGTTGCTCCATTCCGTCTTTTGCTCCAGCGGTGATGGAATTACTGACCGTAACCTCAAGTCCACCCTTATCACCTTGCGCGCCCTTGATGTTATCAAGGTTAAAGCCCCCGGTTTTTTCCGTCATTCCGGACCCCGCAACGGTTTCCTTAATTGCAGTGCCGATTACAGTAATCTCCGTTTCGATTTCGTCGGAGAAATCTCCGCCGTGAACGCTGAAATTAAATTTACTTGAGCCTTCTGCCAGAGCGCTCAGTTCATATAGAGCAGACTCCTGAGAATATGGTTTAACCGTCAGTTTTTTCAGGACATTTTCCGTTGTGGCTAACGAATCTCCTGTTATCTTCATGCGAACATTCAGTTCGAGTTGTTTCGGCGAATTATTGTATACTGAAACTCCCCCCGTGAAAATATCACCTTTGCGTGCAAATCGGGGAAGAAGTTTGAAAGACATCACCGGTGCATTCACCCGGAAAAGGGTCTGACCTACGGCAGTTCGCTTACCTCGATCCACAGCAAAAGCCATAACTCTAAAGGCCGTCAGGGAATCGGGGAGCTTGAAGGTCAGGGATCCCGTCCCGTTTGAGCCAGCAAGTGCACGACCATGAAACGCCGTTGTTCTGAAATCCTTTCGAGGGGCTTTTTTAGGCGGTATTTTCTGCTTATTTTCGCCGCTACCAAGAGAATCTGAAACCATGGCTCGCCCCGTTCTCACAGCGCTCAGTCCGTAAGCATGACCAGCCCCGCCAAATCTGGCTCCCATCCCACCATAACCACAGCCGTACAAAGCATCCGGAAGAATGTATTTTGTCGCAAAGGATTGTTTCAGTCTAATTTTATTGCTGTTTCCAGCGTCGTAAATTGCCTCTGAGGGGGAGAAATCAATACTTGACATGAAATTGTAAATATTGAACCCCGTAAGATTGAGTACAGCTTCATCCACTGCCATGACAACAACTTCGGATTTGATTCCGATCTTACGATCATCAACTACTTTGAAGTCAACTTTGACCTCATTTCCGGGGTGGTAGTTAACTTTATCCGTTTTAACTTCCAGATGCAGGTTTCTATCGGGATTGTATATGTAAATCCTTGTATTTGTGTCAACCTGGCTTAAATAATAACCTGCTTTGAGTCTATCCAGCGCAATTACAGAAAACTGTAAATTTCCCTCGTACTCAGTTAAAGCTGAAATTTGAACATTTGCCTTGTTACCTTTGAATATAAGTGGAATTACTCTGAATATCTTTTCCTGTTCCACAAAGAGAACGGCATTTTTCACTGAAGGCAGTTTATTGATTTCAATATCAATTTTTTCGTTAAATGAAAAATCATTCTTCTTTACATTAATTTCCAGCGGATTTTTCTCTTCTTTTATTGGCAAAGACGGTCTTGCTCGATAGCGATTAATATAGACACCTTCCGCTGTTTTACCTTTAACTCCGTTTTCATCCGTGTAGGTGTATATAAAAATGTAGGAGTATCCATCAGTTTTAACGTCAGGAGTGTACTCAAATGTGCTGCCCTTCTCGCTTACTTCAACAACTCGTTTTGAATTGCGAACAGGCACACTAATTTTATTTAAATTGACATCGCTACCGTAATAGGTCTTCTGTCGACGGATTTCAACGTACACTTTTCCTTTTTTTGATTTCCCGTCTTTATCCAGAATCCTGATTTCCCGCTTTACGGATTTTGTCGTGTTATGAATAACCTTAATAGCAGGCATAAAATTACTGGAGAGAGATAATGTACTGGCATAAGCACTTGCCGTTGCAAAACTCGGAGAGAAAACTTCAAATTCGGCCCTCACATTCATTGGATACTCGTTTTTATACATATGTTCCTGAATGTTTTTAATTTTCATAACTCCATTTGTATCGAGTATTCCATCATTGATGAAACGATTGCTGCAACCACGGATTTTATGATAAAGACTATATCCGGAGAAGAACCCGGGATTGTTCCGACCATAATACGAGTTTGTTGTACAGTAAGAGTGCAGCGTATAATCAACCCGCGCACCCGGAAGAATAGACCCGGAGTAATACCTTGAAAAAACTTTAAATTCCGGCATCTGAGAAATGTAGTAATATCTCGAAACAAAGCCAAATGCCTCTATTTCCGGAACCCGGTACTGTTTGACCTGAAAATACGCTGTGGAAATGCGGGCGTTATTAATAGAAATCTGTAAACTGTGGGACCCCAATTTTGCGTTGGGATCAATAATCCCGCTCCCGGTGATAACGCCATAATCATCTGTTGTTAAAGTAGCCCTGTGCCATACCGTTCCCGAATCATCCTTTAGTTCCACATTTACTTTTATATTTTCATATGGCTCTAATATCCGGCCGTTATATTTTCGAATAACGGCATGATAATAAACTTTTTCTCCAGGCCGGTAGATCCCTCGCTCCACACCTGCAAAAGCTCTGTAAACTTGATTTTCTTTAACGAGAGCTCCTCTTGACGGCCAGTTATTTGATCTTGAGAAGTTTTCTTCGGATGAATCCTCATACATACACTGGGAATCAAGGTCAAATGAACTGGAATCTCTCAGTTCTGAATATGTCCAGGAAGTTTTATCGTTAACTGTTACAAAAAAAGCTGAAGTCCACTTCTGGGGGCCTATGGAACGATCCATGAAAAGTGTTCCATCTTTCGTTGTCGTACCGGTTTGTAATACATTACCGTCTTTATCCAGAAGTTTGACTGTTAATACTCCTGCGGAATTGCCGGTTCGAATATCAGTAGCTGCAACCCAGATATTTTCCGGAGAAATCCTTGTTCTTACAAGCCATTTAGAGTGTCCTGCAATGCGATAGTACACTTGATCGCCAGCTAAAACACTGCCTTTGAGATCATCAGAACTGAATTCCAGCAAAGTCACCGGGGAGGATAGGTTCAGTCTTCGCTCGGAAACCCGGTTTGCTGGACCCCGCATGTTTATTTTTTCGTTCTTCTTCCATTTAAAACTGATACTCCGGACGTCTTTTCCGTTGTCATCCTTTTTTATGACTTTCCCTGTGTATTCCTGAGGGGCTAAAAGATGGCCACATTTTGCAAGCCCTTTATATCTGAGGCAGTAAAGACCCTTCATATAGTTTTCCATGGTCAGTGGAAGACTTTTAACCGTTGCCGTTTTCATGTTTACGGCACCAAATTTCCAGGGAACACTGGCTGGCAGCAAAGCCTCATCTCCACCGGGCAGATGAAACAGGGCCGGAATTTTATCAATGTTCATAAGAGTTTTTATTTCACCATTCCAACTGAGTCCTTCTATATCCAGCAGTTTACCTTTAAATGATACTGTGTACTTTAAACCCGGTTCCATTTTATTTTTAATAATAAAAGCATTTGAACAGGGATTTTTCTGTTCACAGGCATTGCGATAAATCGAAACGACTGCCTTTTTGCCATTTACCTTCAGACCATTTTCCACATCTTTGAGGTATACAGGTTCTTCTGTCCTCATATAAAGGGGGCTCCAACCGTTCACAAGTTTCGAATGATTACTGCTTTTTTCTCCGATATGACGATTATAAAGGGCAAACCATGGTTTTGGAACGCTTACGGTTTCTTTAAGAAGGTCTGCAGATCGGTCCGCCGGGAGTTCTCCTTCGGTGCTCCTATAACCTTTATCAAGTATGACTTCAACTTTTGATGCCAGTGGCAATTTCGGCGATGGAGTAAGCACAAGAAGCCTTTTCAACTCATAACTGAAAGGAGAATGTTTAAAATCATCCTTTGTCATCCTTCTAAGCTTGAAAGAGCTCTCTTTCCCTGCAATTTTCAGTTTCAGATATTTTCTGATTTCAGACGGTTCAACATCCAGAGTAAAACGCAAAAGAAATTGTGTATCCTGATGGATTTTTCCGTATCTGGTTATTCCATTTTTCCTGAAACTTGCAATCTCGGCAGTTGGCCGAACGGTTTCAAACGACCACTCGGGCTTTGCTTTGATAAGGGCAGATGTTTTTCCGAGACTTTCAGGTTTAAACCGAACCTTGTAAACTGTGGCCGGCTTCAAACCTTTGGGAAAATTTACTTCAATAGTATCGACACCCTTCCAGATAGCCTTGTAGTCAGCCTGGGGAGTTATTTCCACAGGACGGAAATCATCGGTTTTAATAACGCCAAGAGAAGTAACAGGATAGCTGAAACTTATTATAAGCGGTGTATTAACGGAAACTGTTCCTGAGGGTCCATAGTGAACCACTCCAATTTCGGAAGGTAATATTGCGGATTCAGAATCGGGTTGCTGGGCGCTACCCATTCCCGCCAGTGACGGCAGTTTTTCCCCATCATCACCCCCAAGGCGGTGTTTTCCGGTGCATGCACCAACTAAAATTACACTTAAACACAGGCAAATGAGTCTGTTTTTCATAGAAATACCTCCGGTGAGTCTCTTTTACAGCTATAATACCAGCATCTAACCTTTGTTGACCACAAGAAAATCAATTTTTTTTTCTCCCTACCGCCTGAACTGATTTCACCCAAAAAAAAACAGACCCCAAACCTGCCCGAGTCACGCTTTTTCGATAGGAAGGAAAGATCACTCAAGTGATCTCATTTTTGACCTGCCTGCGGAGTTTTTATTTTTTTTCGAGAAAATAACCTGTTTTGCTCCAATTTCCATCACTTATCTTTATGTTTTAATTAGATTTAAAATAATACTGTGAATTTTATCACTTCCCCCTTGCTTTTACCTTTTTAATGTTCTAATACGAATTCAACCCATAACGGAGGTAGTTAATGGACAGCAAATTCAATCCTTTTAAAATGGCACAACAACAGTTCGACGAAATCGCAGAAAAACTGAATCTCGACGAAGCAACCCGCTCCTTCCTTCGCGTTCCCATGAAGGAAATGCACTTCACAATTCCCGTGAAGATGGATGACGGAACAACAAAAGTGTTCCAGGGTTTCCGAATTCAGCACAACAGCGCTCGTGGTCCAAACAAGGGCGGTATCCGTTTCCATCCCCAGGAGACAGTTGACACCGTTAGAGCACTCGCAACCTGGATGACCTGGAAATGCGCAGTTGTTGACATTCCGCTCGGTGGCGGTAAAGGCGGAGTAATCTGCGACCCCCACAATCTTTCCATGAGAGAGCAGGAAGCTATCTGCCGTGGATTCATGAGAGTTATCGCACGCGATGTCGGTCCCCTCGTGGATGTGCCCGCTCCGGACGTAATGACCAACGGTCAGCACATGGTCTGGATGATGGACGAATATGAAAAAATCATGGGCGGCAAATTCCCCGGCGTTATCACAGGAAAACCCGTTGGAATGGGTGGCAGTCTCGGTCGTACGGAAGCAACCGGTTACGGTGCCATGTACACAGTCCGTGAAGCCCTTAACAATCTTGGCATCGACATTAAAAACACTACCGCTTCCTTCCAGGGATTCGGAAACGTAAGCCAGTATGCCATCGATCTCTATACCCAGTATGGTGGAAAACCAGTATGTGTAAGTTGCTGGGATGATAAAGATAAAAAATCCTACTCATTCATTAAAGAATCAGGACTTGTCTTCAAAGAACTTATGGCCATCACCGATAAATTCGGAACAATTGATAAAGCCAAAGCAGTAGAACTTGGATACAAAATTGAAGACGGCAACGCCTGGCTAACTCAGGATGTTGATATACTTGTTCCGGCTGCTCTGGAAAACCAGATTCATGCGGAAAATGTAAACACTATTTCGCCTAAAGTAAAACTCATTGCTGAAGGCGCAAACGGCCCAACAACTCCCGAAGCTGACAAAGTCCTCCATGAAAGAAATATTTTCATGATTCCGGACTTCCTCTGCAATGCTGGTGGCGTTACCTGCAGTTATTTTGAACAGGTACAGGGCAACATGAACTACTTCTGGCCCAAAGAAGAAGTTCTTGAAAAACTTGACAACGCTATGACGAGTGCTTTCCAGGCTGTTTATGATCTTGCCAAACGCAAAAATATTTATATGCGCGATGCAGCTTACATGATCTCCATCTCCCGTGTTGCCGAAGCATCAAAAGTCCGCGGCTGGATCTAATTTTCCCCATCCATTTACCTGAAATCATACTTAAAACCAATTTCTGATTGCATATATCCATACATTGCATATACAGAAAAATAGAGATTTTCTCCAGATTTTCTGGTACATATGTACACAGTAAAAGCTGGGCTTGTTCAGACCGCTTTCGGAGTAATACGATTGTGTTGAATTTTTGAAGTATCACTCAATTTGACACTCACCATTATTTGGTTTCGATCCTTTTACTCATGAGGCAGTCCAAAAGCGGCTTCAAATATCCGGCAAAGTACGGCCGGAACCTTTGGAAATAAAACTTACAACATTCAGGATTTATCATGGTACCAGAAAACTGCACAGGCAGTGACAATATAAACTTAGAGACTTCAAGGCCGGAATGGAAAATTATTCTCGAAATGCTCGAGAAACTGGATATTATTTTTCTAAATCGGATAATTCGAAGAATGTTCATACATCTATACCGTAATCATGTTACGGAAGTTGCTGATATGATGCATGAACTTGAGCCGTCAGAAGACGCAAATTCCTCACGACTCTACGCTAATATGCCCTTTCCCAGAATTGAACGTGCAAGGCTCAGAACAATTCTGGATCGTGTATTTCAGATAGCCTCAGAAAACTTGGAAGTTGATGAAATTACAGAACTTGTAAAACATTGGCTCGCAGAGGAGCGAGTAAGATTTTTGTCAGTAGCTCTGGAAAACGCAAATGTTCCGCTGGCGGAAATCAAAAATGCATTGGAGAGATTCTTTGCAATTCCTCGTGAAGAAATAAGGTTATCGCGCAATGACTTCATGGATATTCGAGTGGCCCTCGTAAGGCGATTCCTTTCTTCCGACCTGTCCTATATTAATATTGCGAAAAACTACATAAAAGTCAGAGATTTCTACCACATGATGAAGGTGTCCATTGGTCCCGGGAATGGCAGTGGTCGCTTTGGGGGAAAGGCAGCAGGCCTGATACTCGCTCATCGTGTTTTGAAAAATGAAAGCCAGAATTATCCAGAACTTGAGAACCTCCGATTTCCCAGAAGTTGGTTTATTACATCGGATACAGCTAATGATTTCGTTCATTATAATGCCCTTGAAGAACTCACAGGCCTGAAGTATGAAGATATTGAACAAATCCGCGCTGGCTACCCAATGCTGAAACAGATTTTTAAAAACAGTTTCTTCCCGGCAGAAATTATCGAACAGATAAAAAACATGCTGGAAGAAGTGGGTGAGCGACCTATCATTCTGCGTTCCAGCAGTCTTTTAGAAGACAGTTTTGATGCTACTTTCGCTGGAAAATACAAATCACTGTTTCTCCCGAATACGGGTTCATTTGATAAGCGCCTTTCTGCTTTTCTTGATGCGGCAGCGGAAATCATGGCCAGCGTGTTCGGCCCGGATCCCATCGAATATCGCAAAAACAAAAAACTGATTGATTTCAATGAACAAATGGGGATTCTCGTTCAGGAAGTCATCGGACATAAAATTGGCAACTACTTTTTCCCGACCTTTGCGGGGGTGGCCTTCAGTCTGAATGAATTCCGCTGGTCTCCGCGCATTGCCAGAAATGATGGCATGGTAAGACTTGTGGCAGGCCTCGGGACCAGGGCCGTTGACCGAGTAACCGTAGACTATCCATTCCTCGGTAGCCCCGGGAAACCTGGACTTAAGCTAAATCAAACATATATGGATCAGATTCGGTATTCACAGAAATTTGTGGATGTACTTAATCTTGAAACTGGTCAGTTTGAATCCGTGGAATCATCGGAACTTTTCAAAAACTGGGGAGAAGATATCCCTGGTCTTGAAAAAATAGTCAGCATTGATAAAAACGGTCACCTCGTACCACCTGTGGCGGCGCTGTGGGAACCGTCAAAATCAGAAATGTATGTTACTTTCCAAGCACTTACTGAAAACACTGTTTTTATGAAGCAATTAAAAACAATGTTGACACTGCTGGAAAAAGCATTTTGTGCTCCAGTGGATCTGGAATTTGCTTCAGACGGGGAAAACCTGTATTTGCTTCAGTGCCGCCCTCAGGGAAGTTGGAAAGAAGAGCAAAATACAAGTATTCCCACAGAAATTCCTGACGAAAAACTGGTATTTCGAACCGGGAAATTTATAACTCCAGGATTTGTTGATAATATATCCTACATTGTTTACGTTGACAGTGAAGCATACGGGAATCTTGGATCTGTCAATGATATGCGAAAAGTCGGAGAACTTGTGGCGTTACTCAATAAAACGCTTCCCGAAAGAAGTTTTATCCTTATCGGCCCCGGCCGCTGGGGAAGTCGTGGAGATATAAAGCTTGGTGTTCCGGTAACATACAGTGATATTTCTAATACCCTTATGCTTTGTGAACTGGCGGAAAAAAAGGGAGATTATGTGCCTGATCTCAGTTTCGGTACCCACTTTTTCCAGGATCTGGTGGAAAGCAATATCCGTTATCTTCCAATCTATCCCGATGATGAAGGCAATAGTTTTAATAAAGAAATATTTTTCAATAACAATAGTTTCGCATCAATTCTTCCTAAATTTAAAGAATGGGAAAAAGTCATTTCAGTTCTTGATATTCCCGGGACTTTCGCCGGGGGCACGGGCCAGGTAATTATGAACAGTGATCTTGAAACCGCCGTAGGAATTATAACTGAGCCAAAAGACTGAAGTTTTTACCTGATTTTCTGCGCAAATGATTTTGCTGTTACTAAAAGGAATTTATTGATTAAAAGCATGATTTGTACTAGAAGAAGTACGAGTCAGAATCTCGGCTTTCCTTTGTTCTTTTCCAATCCTCATCTCACACAATATTTTGTTTTCATTTGAGGATATCAAATTTCCGGAGGCTCCTTTGCTTAAAATCTGTCCATCATGTCTGTCCCTTGAAGTTGAATCTCATTGCGGCAAATGCTCAAATCCTACCAGTGAAAAATCACCCATTTTCTTTCTTGCTCTAGGGTGGAGTCGAAGCAGGGATTTTGAGAAAATCCTTAAAGAATTTGAAAAGGAAGAGGGCTACTCCTATCGGGAACTCGGGGAGGAAGTTATTCACAGTATTCCCTTATATACTCAAGAGCAGATTGTCAATGTACTGAAAAAATATGAGAAAACTCTCAAATGGAAAGAAACAAATCTGAAAATTCCTTCCGGGGATGTATTTGATCAGACGCAGGGGTCATTTAACTGCTTTATTAAAATGATGACGGAAGACTTAAGTCCCTGCAAAGAAAAAAATGAGTGCCCATACAGCCCGATTCCAGTTTTCTCCATCATGTCGAATCCAAAAGAAATTTTTCATTATATTTACAGAGATGACGCAGGGAACCGGATACAGATTGAAGAAGAAATTCCTGATGATGCCCTGTTACGATTGTTCATGTCTGACATCCTTAATTTTGAAAATGTTCTGATGTGCCCAGTTTATCGTGGGCTGATTACCCTTATGGCGGCAAAAGTATTTCCTACTGAAGTCCCATGGGCATTCTTTGCATCCGACGTAGGTTCTGCCCTTAAAAAAGGAATGCTGCTGCTTAATTCCAGCGGTCACTACAGCCGTTTACTCCAAAAAAACAAAGTAATTACCTGGGACAAGTATGAAACAAAGTGGGTTGGCCCAGGCAATAAATGGGCAGCGCGAATTGGAGAAAAAGAACTTGTTTCTCAGGACGACAATATATTAATGATGCCCGACAGTGTTAAAGTTGCTTCCTGGCCCCGGGCTAGAAGTGCGGCAATGACAACGGAAGGAAGAACAATCATTCTGCCTCATTTTGACTTGAATGAAGCCAATGATTTCGTAATTCTGAATCCGGATACTGCCGACTCAATTGTTATCGGGCCATTTCCGCAACCATGGAGCACTGATAAGCATTTACGTCAGGTAGCCTGGGTTCTGGATAAATCAACCAATCGTGAAATCTTCTGGGGTCAGTTTTTCTGGGGTTCCGAAATACCGACAATCATAGTTACTGGCAGTCGTGAAGTTGATAAGGAACCTGTCCATCTTCGAATTAATTCTGAAGCAATCGCGGCGTCATTTACAGATAACACCCTATGGCTCCACAACTTTTCCGGTAAAGATCAGGAATTTCAGTTTCAAGACATCAGAAGTATTGAATGGCTGACGGAAAATGAAATTGCAATTTTGTGGGGGAACGGACGTCGTATAAGTTTCATTAAAGATTTCAAACGTACAGATTACTATTTACTTATTAAAGCTGACGAAATGGCCTCAACAATTTCGGGCAATGTAATAATAACAGGGCGCAACCGAATTGTAGAAATATCTCCCAATGGAACTGTTCTTGATAACCTGCATGATAAGAATGCGAAATTCGTCCCATGTCGTCAGGGGTATCTATATCGGTCAACGACTTCGGTCAGTTGGCACACCCTTGATGATACTAAAGTATCCGATGTATTTCCCCAGGAGCAGCCGGATGATGTGATAATTGTTGAAACTGGTGATTTAAAAAATGCTCCTGAAGAAGTAGTTGACCTTTTTGTTTCTCTGGTTGTTTACCTCAAGCAGGGCCATCAACCTGAAGAATATGTTGAAGTTATCAAACGCTTATGGGACGAGGCACCTAAAAAAATCAAACCGGAACTCAAGAAACTTGCAAGTACCTTCCCCTTTCTAGCAGATGTTTTAAAAGGCAAATCGGTCAAAATCCCCATAAAAAGCCTTGATGAACTCGTTGCAATTCCATAGTATCTATACCGCCTTAGTAAAATTATCGTAATCTGACAAGTGAACATATTCCGCAGACCCTTTGTAATTTTACACTGATATTGTATGGTTACGCACTGTTCCTGTCTGCTTGCATTCCGCTGCGCGAAATTGCGTGCCTGTTTTCCTGACTACCTGTGTCCCTGTTAAAATATTTCAGGCATTCAGGAAATCAGTAGCAGAAACAGGAACAGGAAAACAGGGTCTTTCTCCTGAAGATTTTCATTAAATTAATTTACTATAGTATTACCTCGAAAGCGGTTTAGAAGAATTACGAGGAGAAAACTAGAAGAATCTTTTGCGGGAGAACATAAGAGCGGCACCGATTATGAAACCGAGCCAGAGGATTCCATTGGAGGAGCTGCCGGTAGTTCCGGCGGAGCATTTGCAGCCATCGGGATCTGAAGAAGTGCCCGTATTTTCTCCAATGTCAGTTCCGCCATCAGGAAGGTTTCCGTTGGTGTCTACACAGGTTCCTTCAATACAGTCAAAGCCTTCGGGGCAGAGATTTGTACCGTTATCAACAACGCCATCACAATCATCATCATGACCGTTGCAAGTTTCGGTGGAAGGCTGTGGAGCACTGCAATCAGTCCAGTTACCGTTTACGCAAACAGATGTACCGTTACCACAAACTGAAGAACAGGATTCAACAAGGTTTTCATCAATGAATCCGTCGCAGTCATCGTCAACGCCATTACATTCTTCTTCAACGGGCCAAACTGCATCACGGCACTCGGTCCATGTGCCATTTTCACAGAATTGGAGACCAGTGGAGCAAGCGCCGGTAGTCATACCGCATGCTCTTGATTCACCGTCAAGACAGGTGCAACCTTCGTCAATAGTTCCGTCACAGTTATTATCGATGTCGTCACATCTTTCAGTTTCCGGTTCCTGAGCTGAACAATTTACCCACTGACCGTCAACGCATTCTTCAACACCGTTTCCACAGATGGTTGAGCATGCCTGATAAAGACCTTCGTCAATCTGGCCGTCGCAGTTATTATCAACGCCATCACAAACTTCTGCGGTAATAACAGCACCGATTGAGTCGAGTACCTGCTGGAGTTGGGCACCATCGTCTGTTTGATAGTAGCAGCGGTTGGATGCACCGATTAAGCTGGCTGTGGGATCACATCCTGATCTTTCCATATCACCCTCAACTGCCATCCTGTGTAAAGCAGTGGCATCAACGGTGTTGTGAAAACCAATAGCTGCAGTTTTGATTCCCAATCCTCTGAGATCTGCTATTGAGTCAACAGCATTGAAACGAGTGGATGCATCGTAAGGATCGCACCATTGCCAACCGTCAGTGATGAGAATCACATAGTTTGCACTTGTGGGATCCATAATCGGGTTGTAACTTACAAGAGCATCAAGGGATTGATAAGTTGGAGTATAGTTGCCAGCAGTTGGAGGAGCAGCCGTTGTAGCCGCGATAATATCCGCAGCATTTCCGGGACCTACATCTACTTGAACCTGGCCTGTACTGCAATGATTGGTTCCGGGATAGATCATAAGTCCGAAATCAATACGACCATCGTAGGCATTAACTAAAGTGGTTACTGCCTGCTGAGCCCAATACCAGAGTGTATGACCATCAAGTGTACGGGTCATGGAACTGGATTTATCAAGAACAATCAGAACTTTCGGAACAGAACAGGAGTCCTGAGCTTTAGCAGAAATCGGGACAACCGATATAACTGCCAATAAAACAAAGCTTAATAATTTCATGGTGAAGCTCTCCTTCCAACGAAAAATCTACAAATTATGATCTAGTTCGTGTCCTGAGTACAACAGATAAATACATAAAACAAGTATTTCAGGACAGTAAAGATCTAGCAAAACCAGGCAAAAACGCAAGATATAAATTTTAACGCCTAAGGTTATGATCTGAATATTTCTCTTGCACTCCGACCCGAGATCACCTAAAGAGTTAATGTCCTGTAATACGATCTTTTCAAGTTTACGCCAAATTCAGGCACAGGCTTAAGAATGAAGACCTTGAAATTATTATAGTGTTCTGAATAGCATATTTTCGTAAACATGCTCAATTTTGACAAAAATTGAATTTCAGGCAAGCAATTTCGCGTAGCGAAATGCAAGTGGACACGAACTAAAAAACAAAGGTCCTGCGTATTTGCGGTCTTGAAAATTTACAAAATTCGTTTTAAAACCGCATAATTAAGTGAATTCTGGAGAATTCCTTCGCAGGATGTCAGAATACACATGTGACTTTATTATAATAGAGGATAAATAAATTGCAATCAACGGATGTAATCGCAACTAATTCCACAATCAATGCAAATACTGATTCTCACGATAAATGGCAACAGACCATCGGTCTCGGGGGCGCTCTGGCCATCGTTATAGGCAGTATTCTGGGTATCGGCGTATTTTTGACACCTCAGATCGTCGCGCAACATGTTCCCAATACTAAATGGTTTCTTGGTATATGGGCCGTTGGCGGACTTATGGCTCTGGCGGGTGCCTTCGTTTATGCGGAACTTGGCTCCATGTTTCCCCATGCTGGCGGTGATTACGTCTTCATGAAAGAAGCTTACGGCAAACCCGTGGCATTTCTATCTGGCTGGATTTGCCTTGCTGCAACTTTCTCCGGCTCCATTGCAGCGACTGCAGTGGCTCTGGCTCAGTATTATATTGGCCCCAATGTAGCCTTCATGTTCAATCAATATCTCGGAATGGACATAGGCAATTCATTTTATACCCCATTTTTCACCCTTGGTATGATTAAGATCTCATGGATGAACGTCGTTGCAATTTCGTTTATTGTGATTTTTACAATGATAAACGTTCTTGGAATCAATTTCAGCACGATAGTTCAGGGGTTTATTGCTTTTACGCCTCTCGTAGTCCTTATTTTTGCAGCAATTTACGCTTTCGCCATCAATAATGGATATTCAATGGCCGCCTCCATGAACGCTACCACTCCTGCTGGTTCTTCATCATCGGGCTCCGTGAGTATATTGCCCCTTGGACTAGCGTTACTACCTGTCTTTTTCGCTTATAGTGGCTGGTCTTCAGCTGCTTACATTGGCTCCGAAATAAAAGACGCAAAGCGTAACCTTCCAATTTCTCTCATTTCCGGTATTGGAATAATTATTTTCCTTTATATGCTTCTAAACCTTCTTTTCATAAAAGGTGAAACCATGGCGTCTTTAAGAGCCATGCCTAATTTCCTTGATGCTGCAGCTCTTAAATCCTTTGGCCCCATTGGGATTCCAGTATTTCTAACCCTCGTTGCAATAGCAATCATGGCGACAATAAACAGTACTATTCTCACGGGTCCCAGAATTTACCACTCCATGGCCAAAGATGGCATGCTTTTCAAAAGCATGGGTAAACTTTCCCCCAAATACCGGACGCCTGCTTATGGTTTAATGCTTCAGGGTGCTATTGCTATTGCTTACGTACTCCTTGGAGGTTTTGAAACTATCCTTAATTACACAACAATGATGATTGTCATTTTCAGTTCAATTACGGTCATCGGACTCATCATCCTCAGACGTCGCAAACCCGCCCAAGCCGGTGAATTCCGCTCTCCTTTATATCCACTTTTCCCGGCGATTTATCTTGGCATGAGTGCATTTCTCATGATTTCAATCGGTATTCTGAAACCCCTCATGGTTGTGAGAGCTGGGGTAATTATTGCTGTTGGACTCGCCATTTACTATGTTTTTGCACATAAAAAAGTTGCCAGATCCGCAAATACGTGATAATTCCCTCCTGATTTCTGTTTTCTTCTAAACTCCACTTTTTGAAGAGGTTTAAATGCGTACGTCATTAATTTCAATCGTGATACTTCTTTTTGCCATTTCCTGCTCCCACAGTAAGAAAGAAACGCCAAACACCACGGACACCTCCGCGGAAAAAAAAGTGGCCACACCAGAGCCGGAAATGAAGCCGGCACCGGTTACCGAGAAAAAACCGGAACCGGAAGTTAAGAAACCGGTTGTCCCTCCCCCGCCTCCAAAAAAAGATGAGGCAACTCTCAATAAAGAGTACTGGGAAACGGGAACAGGTCCCCTCGCACAAAAATATGTTGATATAATAAATACAATTGATGCGAAACCGACAAAAGCCGGCCAACCTGAACACTACTACGTTTCAAACGAGCATTACTACCACCTGTGGTACCCATACCTGAAGGGCCTTGGCGGCGCCTACATCGGACTTGCTGCAGACACTAGTTATTCCCTCATCGTCGAATCCGGGGCTAAACTTGTTTTTCTTGTGGACTGGGATTTTGAAGTAAATCGCACACATCAGTTGTTTGGAATTATGCTGGGCCTCACAAATACACCGAAAGAATTTATTGAGTATTTTAAAAAGAAATACAACAAGAAGATTTTGGAAGTTGCAAATTCGAAGTACGATAAAAAAACAGCAGATTTCATAGGATATCTCCACCGCAGGGCAGCCAATTTCATCGTAAAACATCATCAGACCCGCCTGCGTCTCCACAAAAAGGGAAAAGCATCAAATTACTGGCTTTCGGATCAGAAAATGTTTGATGCAATTAAAAAAGTCTTCGCCGAAAATCGGGTTTTCATTTTCCCTGGCAATCTCAAAGATGGTGATACTATTACGAAAATTGCAAATATCTGTAAAAAAATGAATATTACAGTTCGCACAGTCTACATGTCAAATGCCGAAGAGTTCTGGACTTATCCCGCTGCATTCAAAGCGTCAATGCTTGCCCTTCCCACGGACGCGAAATCCGTATTCCTTCGTACAGTTGTGCTTGAACCTAAATATTCCATTGGCTACAAGTTCCACTATACAATTCAGTCCGGTCCTGACTTCCTCACCTGGATGAGAAAAAAAGAAACGGGATTCTCTATCAAACATATCGCTAGAAAATGGCGTAAACCTATTGATAACACTAAATACTTTTCCAGACTTCCTGCTGCACCTGAAAAAGGTATCTAGTTAATGTCCTGTAATTCGACATTTTCAATTTTACACCAAATTTTTACACAGGACATTAAGAATGAAGGTCGCTATCGGCATCTGCTACGCAGTTGCCTGTCGCCTCCGCGCTTCGCTACGCGAGAGCGCAATGCTTGAAATTATTGTAGTGTTCTGAATAGCATGTTTTCGTAAACATGCTCAATTTTGATAAAATTTGAATTTCAGGCAAGCAATTTCGCGTAGCGAAATGCAAGTGGACACGAACTATCTAATATTCTTTTCCTTTCCCAGATTACTGTTTATTCGTTCTCCATTTGATAAGCATTTGAGTTTATTTTAGAGGATAGACTAATCAAGTAACAGAATTAGTTCCGGATTTTCATGACTCGTTTAAATTTCAAACTGGAAGCTACAAGCCCGCATACCAGCGCCCGGGCAACAACATTCAAGACCCTTCACTCGACGGTAAAGACACCGATTTTTATGCCCGTCGGAACCAGAGCTGCCGTGCGAGGGGCCACGTTCAGAGAACTGTCTGACGCGGGTTCTGAAATACTGCTGGCAAACACATATCACCTGTTTCTGAGGCCTGGAGCCGAAATTTTCCGCAAAGCCGGAGGAATTCACCGTTTCATGAACTGGGGTGGCTCTGTGCTGACGGATTCCGGAGGATTCCAGATATTCTCCCTATCTAATTCAAGGAAAATCACTGAAGAAGGAGCCGAATTCCGCAGTTACATAGATGGTAAAAAAGTTTTTCTCAGCCCGGAAGCCAGTATTGAAATGCAAAAAGCCATTGCCTCGGACATAATGATGGTTCTGGATCAGTGCGTTCCGTCTACTTCCGACAGAAATTCCGCCGCCGTCGCAATGGAACTTACCCACCGATGGGCCGCAAGAAGTCTTTCTGCCCGGGGAGACTCAAACCAGGCTATGTTTGGAATAGTTCAGGGTGCCTGTCATGAAGATTTGCGTAAAATAAGTGCAGAAGTTCTCTCTTCAATGCCTTTTGACGGTTTTGCCATTGGCGGTTTGGCTGTGGGGGAAACAAAAGACGAAAGAGACCACTTCACAGGTTTTACTGCGGCCCTGCTGCCTCGTGACCTTCCCAGATATCTTATGGGGGTCGGTACGCCATCGGATATTCTCGAAGCTGTGCACCGCGGTGTGGATATGTTTGATTGTATAATACCGACACAACTCGCCCACCAGAGCTTTGCATATACTCGGCGAGGCCAGTTGCGGCTTGAACGTACCGTTTACCGGGAGGATTTCAGACCTCTCGATAATAACTGTCCCTGCCCCGCATGCCGGAATCACACCAGAGCTTATATTCACCATCTTTTTAAAAGCTCCGAGCATCTTGGTATCGAGCTTCTGGCGGTTCATAATCTTTATTTTTATCATAATCTTATGCGGGAAATGCGAAGCCACATTATCAATGGGACTTTTTACGAATTTTATCAGCAGAACAAGGAAACTATTAAACGTCGTGATGAAGAAAATCCCATGATTCCTACAAGAACGAAGCGCCGGAAAACACCACCTGCGCGGCTGGGAGATTATGAAATCCAGCGTGCAACTTCAGGATACTGCTCAATAAAGCATATTTCCAGCGGCGAGACAATGCACAGTGTCAACAATCCTGACGAAGAAGCCCGGGAAATATATGTCAATCAGGCGGCTCTTTTCTCCACAGGAGTGGATACAGTAATCTGGGATGTGGGCATGGGTGCTGCACATAATGCCATGGCTGCCATAAGAGCCATTGAAGAAATGCCGCAGCATCCGGGTCAATTCAAGATTATAAGTTTTGAAAAAGACCTTGATTCCCTGAGACTTGCATTACTTAACCCATCAGATTTTCCTCATATCAGGCACTGTGCTCCCCATGCAATCATTAAAGAAGGAAAATGGATTTCAAAAAACATTGAATGGGTCCTGAAGCAAGGCGATTTCATGGAGCAGGCAATTAATGAATCTGCTCCAAATATTGTTTTCCATGACCCCTTTTCAAGTAAGACCGATACCCAAATGTGGTCCGTGGATTGCTTCAGGTTAATCCTGGAAAAGGCCGGAGATCAACAACTGAGGCTTTTCACATACTCTAATTCCACCGCTGTGCGAACGGCAATGCTTCTTGCAGGTTTTTTTGCAGCTCAGGGCATCAGTACGGGACCGAAATCTGATACTACAATTGCTTTCAATAAAGCATATCTTGGCTCTGGCCCGTGTCCATACCCGCTTCTTGATACAAAATGGCTCCACAGATGGGAGAAAAGTACCGCAAAACTTCCTCCTTTATGCACTCAAAGCACGGAAAGTGTGGAAGAATCATTAAAAAGACACCCACAATTTGTCAACAATTTAAAATCAAACCTTTAATTTCCCCATTTCAAGTGAAAAATTAATACTGACCCTTGACATATTTCCCGCACTCAACCATACAAGACCCCCAGTGAGGTAAAAATGAGTCACCGTCGTCGACCTGAAAAGAATACTGAACCATCCACTGCCAAAATACGAATCAAACCAAGTGACGCCTGCCCTGTATGCGCAAGACCATCAACTTTTTGCTTTTGCGGAAAGACAACCGTGATCGAAAACAATCTCAGTGTTGTTATACTGGAGCATCCTCAGGAAAAGTTCAAACTGCTTAATTCCTCTGTTTTAGCTACTGAAATTCTGCGCAACTGCACGGTAAAACCCGGTCTTTCCTGGAGAAACCTGAAAGCGGCAACAGGCAGTGACCTTAATCCTTCCCAATGGGCAATCCTGTACCTGAAAGGAACCGCCTCAGAGTCTGCCGTAACTCTCCGAAACCGCAGTAAGCAGGTTATTACGGACTTTTCAGGAATCAAAGGAATTATCGCATTAAACGGTACGTGGCAGCAGGCAAAGACCCTGTGGTGGAGAAATCCGTGGTTTTTAAAATTAAATACAATTGAATTGAATCCGGATCATGTTTCCATGCGCAATCAAGTGCGTAAAGAAGGTCTTTCGACTATTGAAGCGGTGGGTTTTGCCCTCAGTGTAATGGAATCCGAACCTTCTATCATGGCTGGTATTGCAGACCAGTATCGTCGTTTTATTATTGAGCCATCCAAAGAATATGTACCTTCAGAGGAATAGAAATGCCTGATTATTCAGAATTTTTCAGTGAGAACTTCCATCAGTTCTCAAATCCTCTCATGCATCCGACGCCACTTCCGGGTCTTAACACCGTCAATTTCGAAACAGCCATTTTACGTGTTTTGATTGTACGTCTTTCTCCGTTTTCCGATGTTGAAAAATCTGCAACTCACAGCCTTCTTGCTTCCTTAGTGCGGGATGTTTCCGAACAGATTTTCATTGATTTCGCCTTTCTTCCGGATCAACGGGAAAGAAGTATCCTCAGGAATAGTAAAATTCCCCTACTTTTCGGCAGTCAGTCCTTCCGCAGTGGCGGTGATTTTGATCTCATTTTAGTAATAAACTCATTTTTGCTCGAGCTCATTAACCTTCCGGCAATGATGAGCAGCGCTTCAATTCCTCTTTTGAATACGCAAAGAGATGGATTTCCACTGATAATCCTCGGAGGCTCATCCGCTTCCCTCACAGGAATCCTGCACAATCAAGATGGTGCCTCTATCCCGGATGCAATCTTCTACGGAGAAGGGGACTATGCAGTTAAGACCATTACAGATACCGTCTTAAATTTGAAATCAAATCATCGAAGTACAGTTCTTAAAGAACTTGCGAAAACAGTGCCGGGCCTCTTTGTTCCCGGCTTCAATTCCAATGCCCATGTCCAGATTAATCCCAGTATAACTCCACTTCCGGCGCTTATACTCCTGCCGGGTCCTCAAGCGGGTAGTGCTCATCTCGAAATAAGCCGCGGATGCCCGTCATTTTGTTCCTTCTGCTTTGAATCGTGGGATCGAAAACCTTATCGGGAGGCAACTTTAGAGCAAATCCATTCCCGGGCTTTTTCCCTTAAAAAATCCGGAATCAAGACCTGCGAAGTCCTCAGTTTCAATTTCAACTGTCATCAGGACATCTTTTTGCTGCATGATGAACTCAACCGTATTTTCGCAAACACGAATTTTATGAGCCAGCGATTGGACGTACTGTATAACACGCCCCATCTTCTTGAACTTGAACTTGCATCAGGCAAAAACTCGTTCACGCTTGGGATTGAAGGCATTTCCATGCGCATGAGGCGCTACTTCGCAAAAGGTCTTGATGAAAATATTCTCCTTCCCCTGCTGAATACCCTTATTCGAAGCAAATCAAGGGAACTGAAACTGTTCTACATTGTTGCAGGAATAGAGCAATCGGAGGATTTTAATCAATTCGCTGATTTCGCCAGCACTTTGAAAGCCATCTGCACGAAAGTCGGTCACAAACCAAGAATCATCGTCTCCGCCGGGCATCTTGTAACCATGCCGAATACACCACTGGGCAAAGACACCAAAGTCCCTGCGGAAGCTGATTTCGATACGGCCTTTAAAACACTTCAGGGAATAACAGTTTCCGCCGGATTCGAGTTCCGTCAGGCTACGGACTATGAATCCATGCTGGCTTCACGAATCATTGCGTCGAATCCCACGGGTTCTTTTGACGGTATCCAGAAAACCGCCGCGAGGGGACTCCTTTATGACACTGTTTTTAATCGCGATATGCTCAGGACACTGATTGATTCCTTTAATCTGGACATAAAACCAGACAGTGGTGGAAAATACCCCACGATTGAACTGGTCCCTCGTTTCACTACGGTAATTTCAAACATTTCAGCAGAATTTCTGGACAAATGCTACGCCGAGTCTCTTGAGTTTGTCGAAAAACAACATTGTAGCGTAACTTCAGATGTTCGACGCTGTGATGCATGCGGTGCCTGCAAAGACTCAGAGCAGAGACGTTTTTTGCTGGATCACACAATTTCCCCGGACAAACAAATTGTTTCGACCGTCAGAAAAACCATCGCCGATAAGCGTACGGGCCCTGTGTACCATGCTCTTGCAATAATTCCACAGACATATTCCCACTGGGGCAGTGACTGGCTGACTTCCGCAGTTCTTTCAAAACTCTGCACCTCCAGTACTAAAAACCTTCATAACATCATCTCAGTAAAAGAAAAGTATCTGACAGCGACGTACCCCGGCCTGTCATCACTGGCTTTATACGGAAAATTCAGTTTTGAATTACAATGCACTGATAAACCAGAGTTAAATTCAACCATTGAAGGTGATAAAGGCATAAAAATACTGGGTATTTTCGACTCTGATCCTTTGTCAGATTGCCGTCCTACCCTTGAAATGAGCCTTTCAAACAGACTTTTCCCTGACTCAGTTAAAGCATTCTCAACATTCCTTGAAAAAGCTGGTTTCAGATTTGTCCTCAAGCGATCCGGCGAATCCCTGATAATGGATATCCCTCAGAAGTTTCTTAAAAAGAAACTCGTTTATGAAGCTTCTTTCACACCGGAGGGAGAATCAACATTGTTCAAACTGATACCGGGAGAAAACCTGAATCTTGATGATTTTTTCAAGACTTTCGGCAAAAACCTGTACCGCCAGGTCCCCATAAAAGTCGACTTCAATCTTTAAACCGTTACTGTCCTGAAATACCCAAAATCAAATTTTTCGCCCGATTTTTACTCAGGACAGTAACCGCAAGATGTTGAAAATATTACTAGACCGCTTCATTAGTAAAAGGATCGAAATCTATGAAGTGAATATTTGCTTACAGTTTTTATAATATCCTATTGACATTAAGTGCTTACGTCCTGATCCTGGTCCTGTTTGCCTGACTACCTGAGTCCCTGTTAAAAAATTTCAGATAAACAGGAAATCAGTAGCAGGAACAGGAAATCAGGGGCTCTTTCCTGAAGCATTTCTTTAAAATAACTCACAATCGTATTACTTAGGAAGCGGTCTA
>JAHJMN010000186.1 GCA_018821305.1 Myxococcota bacterium | reverse complement strand
TTGAAGCATTTCTTTAAACCGAGTCACAATCGTATTACTCTGCAAGCGGTCTAGACCGCTTGCGGAATAAAAGGATCAAAACGGGAAAAGTACTTGTTTTCATTCTGCCATTTGTAATTATGCTTTGATGTTGAATGTTTATGACCTGAACCGGGATCCTGTTTGCCTGACTACCTGTGTCCCTGTTTAAAATTTCAGGGAAACAGTAAATCAGGAAAAAGCATTTGATTTTCCTGCCCTGAGTTCACTTTTCAGATTTCGATGATTTTATTCAGTAAGCGGTATAATCGATCAGCATTACTCTGAACACGTATAGTTTGTGCCCTGTAATATAATCTATTCTTTTTTAAGGATAGCTAAAACACTGTAGATTTTTGCATAGCCTTTATTAACCCACTTTGGATCGTCTTTCTTAATAGTAAGAGTCCAGGGTTGATATCCAGCTTTTTGAACTTCTATTTTCCAGATGTCCTGAGGAACAGCATACTTCTGAGCAATAGTACTTGGTCCCATTTTCTTGCCATCAATAATAACTATTGCCCTCTTTGGCCTGGTCTGGATGACTATCTGACGCGGAAGTGGAACAAGTTGCTTATGTTCCGTAATATCTGCCTTAACTACCGGGAAATACATTGCTGTTGTAATGAAATCATCATGTTCTAGCTTTACAGAATAACTCTTTGTTTTTGATAAACAAATAGATGCAGGTGTTTTCTTACCTGTTTTCTCATCATTCAGTTTTATTTCTACCCCATCGGGAACAGTAGTAAATTTTGCAACTACTTCCTTCTCTGCATCGCATTTTAAATCCGGAGCATTCTTTGGAGGTTCCACCATATCCGGCTGCATCTCCACTAGTTTAGTGGCATCCACGGCCTTCATATCAACAGCCATAACAACAGGAGTTGAATCAACTGTCGGCTTCATAACCAGTTTGGGATCCGGCTCTTTCATATCTTCCGGTTTCATTTCCGGTTTCATCTCAATGATTTTCATATCCACCTGCATTGCAGGAGGAGTCTTAACAACTTTCTTTTTATCTATAACGGTTTTCTGGTCAGTCCCCTTGCGGGCACTGTATATGAATTTATAATAATAAAAACTCAGCCCACCTAAAATTGCAAGAAGTAGAATTATAACAACAACTCTACCTGCTCCACCCTTCTCTTCCTCAACTATTTCAGACACTACAGGTTTTGCAGCCACAATTTCAGGCTTCTTTTCTTTTTTATCTTCTTTCGCAATCTTTTCAGGGACTTTAACAGGCTCCGCCTTTTCTCCTGACTTTTCTTCTTCTTCTTCTTTTTCTTTCAGATCATCGCTTGCTTTTTTAGCCAGACTGTCAAGAGCATTGGAAACATCTTCATCCAAATCAGGAACATCGTCGATTTTTTCATCCGCAGTTTTTTCTGTTTCTGCTTTAACTGGAATTCCATCATTGACGTTTGTTTCTTCAGCTTCTGGAATTAATGGATGAATCTTACTGGGAATAGGAGTAGGTTCATCCCATTCCGGTTTTTCAATTGCAGGTTTTTCTGAAGTTATTTTAGAGGCAGGCTTAGTAAGCGACTCCGGTTTGGGATCTGGTTTTACCTGTGGCTTTGATTCTTCTGGCTCCGCGGATTTTTGAGGCGCTTCTGATGTCTGAGTCGGAGCACTTTCGATAGCGTCACGCTTTGGTAAATCAGATGTTTCTTCAAAGAGATCTTTACCTGGTGAATCGTCTGATTTTTCCTGGGTGTCAGAACCTCTTAGTTTATTAAGCACATCTATGGAAGCAACTCGAGTTTTTTCTTCCTGATTTCCAGGGGAGGTCGCCATGTCATGATGTTCTTCCTCTGGCTTTTCATCAATAACGCTATCTTTACTTTTCAGTACAAGAATTTTTTCTAAAATTACCTGACTTTCAGGGTCGAGGGAATCATACCTGAGCCCCATTCCTGCCGGTGCAGTTTTCCTGGCGGGATCATGTTCTCTGGTCCAGACGACAGTGCCAAGTCCTTTTAAAAGGTTGTCACCATTTTGAAGTTTGAACTCAAAATCAAGGAGAGTACCAACAGCCAGAGGCTTTCTGGTTCTCACAAAAATTCCACCCTGACTTACATAAGTCCCATATTTTTCAACAAATTCGGCAATAGTATCTGCTTTGAATTTAATGGTAAGTTTAATTGGAGTCGGCATTTTTTCTCCGTATAAATATTAAATTGAGAGACTCACCATAACTTGCTGGGAAGCCTTGATCAATTTCGACAATGATATTATCAGATTTTTTTGTTATATCCAAGTTTCTGATAACATTTTAATTACTTTTCTCACATTACAGGGAAACTATTTCTCTTTATTACTCATTTAACAACTCAATTTTTAAATAGTTACTGTCCTGAAATACCGAAAATCAAATTTTTCGCTCGATTTTTGCTCAGAACAGTAACTGCCCCTTCAGGCACAAGACCATGATTGTCCTGATTCTGCTCCTGTTTCTGACTTTCTGGATGTTCTTGCTTTTATTAAATTATGTTGTTTTTGTTAGCAATATCAACTAATACGCCTTAACTGAACAGCATTGGGTCAAGACCGCTTTCGGAGTAAAAGGATCGATACATAAAAAGTGTATGTTTTCATCCTACCCTTTGTAATTATGCATTGATGTTGAATGTTTACGCACTGATCCTGCCCCTGTTTCCTGACTACCTGAATCCCTGTTAAAAAAATCAGGCAAACAGGAAATCAGAAGCAGAAACCGACAAGCGATTTCGCAACATAGTGCGGAATGCAAGGCACAATCAGGGTCTCATAGCTGTAGCATTTCCTGAAATTTGTTCATTGTCGTATTACTCCGAAAGCGGTCTAGTAATACGATTTAACCTATCAACATTGGGTCCAGTGGATACAAATTTATGTGAGAGAAGATTAATTTTTTCTTGAAGCAGGAAGAACACCCTGCCACATTTCTCCAAGATAACCGCCGAGAGTAGCAATGGATGTGTAAAGAGGGAACATAATCAGAAGTAGAAATACCATATAACTCATTCCAGTCCCAAAGAACAGCACATTACGAAATACAATAAATATCATTACAAAAACCCCAGCAGTGAGACTTTCCTTTATTGTTATTCCGGGACTAAGACGACTTGAGATAAGCCCACCAACAAAAAACGCCAGCATTTCCAGCAGGAACAAACCCCAGAAAGGAAAACTGAGCATTCTCATACGCTCTTCTTCATTATCAATGGAATTAAGTCTTTTGATTAGATCTTCAATGGGAAGTTTCATACTCTCTTTAAATTCATCCACAAGATCTTCCGGCTTTTGTGACGTAGATTTAAGATATTTACCAAGGACTTCCAAACCGGTTTCTGTGTAAAAAAGATACCAGGGTCTCATGATACTGGTGTAAAAAACACCTTTTTCTTTGGAAAGAACTTTGCCGTTTTCAAATTTGACTTCTACGTTATAAAAACCATCTTTCTCGCAAACGGGTGGCTTAAAAGCAACAACTTCTTCAGCATTTACACGGTATCGATAAAATTCGGCCCCCAGATATTTGTTCCGGGAAGGTACCCTTTTGGCCGATTCATTGTGGATGACAGGAACCGTTTTGCCACAAATTTTAACTGCTGTTGCTGCAGCGGCAATATAGTTTTCATCACCCATGGTCCTGATGGAAACTGTGACTATTTCGTCGGAAGGTGTCAAAACCCATTCCGGAGAAAGGCCAATAAGACCAGCCTCATCAAGCCTTGCAGATTCCTTTGATCTCATAAAAGACAAATCCATCCCAAGGAATTTGAATGAAAAAATGGCAAGGGAGGACAACACGAAGATAACAGCGGCCCCTACTAATACCCATTTGAAGGCAAAACTGGAGCCTATGGTCTCCGCCATAACTTCCAATTCATCTCCCATCGGAAGAACTTTTCCGCATTCGGCACAAAACGGAAAATCACCGGCATTTGTATGATCGCAATAAGGACATTTTTTCTGGCTCATACTGATCTCCTAAACACAGGTTCCTTTAACTCAGACATTATTAACACAGGAAAAGGTATTTTTAACCATAAATTTTGATTACGGACAAAACTTATCCTTTTTTAGTAGAAAATCAAGTCTGACTTTTCTAATTGATTAAGATAAAACAAAACCACAGAAAACCAAAAATTTTTATATTAGACAAATAAGTGTAATTGTATTTTCACAGTTTATGCTTTCTCGTTGCTAAAAATAATCAATTACTCCCTACTTTTTGAACGGTTTTTGGGTTAAAATGATATGTTTTGAACGGTTCTGGTATTTTATATGAAGAAAGCTCTAATAATAACCTGCCTGGGATTTGGAATGCTTACTGCGGCATGGTTTTCGATCTCTCCTATCGCCTCTTGGCTTATTGTAAATAACTATAATTCAACCCATGACCTTGTTTTAAAATTGAAAGGATTCAATCTACAATCCGGTAAACTCAAGGAATTTCGAATTATTGATAAAACCGGTTCCCCCGTTATTGAAGGTCGAAACATTAAATTTGACATGAAATGGTCGAGCCTGTTTTCGGATCCTGTATTAAAAAATATAAGCGGTGATATTGATATTAATGCTGAATTTTCCCGTATTACAGGGCGCCCGGAAAATCTTCTGAAGGTTTTTATCAGAAAAGACAAAAAACCCTCGAAAGTCTTCATTGATAAATTTCGCTTCACCGGTTTGTTTAAAGCCAGAAAATTAAGGGTTGCTCCCACTTTTGACTTAAACTGGATTTTTCAGGGAAGCGTCACTGGTGAGCAAATAAACTCTAATTTATCAATCAATCCAATTAAAATTAAATTAAATCCAACAGTAACAGGAGGCCCTGAAACCCTGGATCTTCAGTCATTCAGCCTGGGAATAAACCGTAAACAGGAAGAAACTGTTTTAAATTTCAATTCTGACATCAATAACTGCAATATCAAAGGAAGTATTAACCTCGATAGTAACTTGGTCATTAAAGACTCCAATGTAATTGTTACCGGAATTAAAAATCTTTTCAAGGACTTAATCCCGGATAAATTAATAACTGGTTCTCCTGTTCTTCGAATTAAGGGTCCACTTCCAGCCCATTTTTCCTTTGATGATTTCCGCTCATCCGCAATACCGGGAATTTTTTCATTAAAAGGAAAAGCTCACAAAAATATTGAAGTAAATTTCGGCTACCGCCACAATTCAGATGTTATCAATATAACAGGACTCGTGTTTCCTTTCCTGAACGCCAAGGGGAATTTCCGTCTTTCCGATCGTGGAATGATTACTGAGCCCATGGGTACATTTACAATTAAAGGTTTCCCACGAAAGTTTGTGATCATTGATTCCAGTGGTTCTATACTTTTAAAAACACCAGCGGGCCCGGAAAAAGTATCAGTTCAGTTGACTGCAAAAAAGAATATGGTGGGAAATAAATCACTTGAATTAAATGGACAGACTACATCTAGTTTTTTCAACAGCAAATTCAAAGCTGTTTCCACCGATTCAAATCTATCTGGAAAAATCTCTATTCTTGTTTTAAAAAATGTTTTCACTCAGGATTTAAGTTTCAAGAGTCTTAAATTGGAGGGTTCATTGTCTGGAACCCTTAAAGCGCCCGAATTTACAGGAGATATTACAGCACAACAACTTTCATGGAAAGGAACATCCGGTATTTTCAAAGGCAGGGCAGAATATAAGAATGGTAATTTTAACATAACAGGAATACTCCTTACTAAAGGAATAACAGTCAATCTGAAGTTTTCTGGCAATATAAATACAAAAAAATACACACTTTCCGCCGTAAGTCCCAGAATACCTGTACGAACTAAGTTTCTAAAAGCAGATGGAGACATGATTTTCACCTTGAAAAACGGAACATGGGCTGCATCAATTAAAAGTAATAAAGCTCAGGGTCGTGGCCTTGATTATGGTAATGTAAAAATCAATGCTTCCGGGGATCTAACTGGACCATACGACATAAAACTTATTTCGCAGAGCAAATCACATTTTCTCGAAGGCAAATGGTCAACGACGGATAAAGAATTTAAAATATCGTTGATTCTTAAAAATTATGTGTACAAACACCCGAGCAAAGCATTTCCGTTCACAGCCCAGGCAAGCGGAACCCTGCATGGTACTCTTTCAACTCTTAATCTTAAGAATCCAACAGAAATTCTTAACAATTTAAAGTCAATTTCGGGTTCTCTGGAACTTAAAAGTTTAAAACTTCCATTTTATGGGGACACAGGAAAAATAAAAATAGACTTTTCAACAACTGGAAGTCAAATCAGCTTTACCGGAAAAGCCGGAAACCGGATTTCAATCAGTGGCGCTCTTAATAGTGGAAAAATTGAAGGTGCCATGAGACTTTATGGCATGGGACTTGAGCAGCATCTTGGGACTAAAATTTCAAAGTACCTTACAATCAGTACAAATGCAGTGTTTAACTTTTCTTTTTACAGAAAAAAATTAAATATCAACACCACAATTAATAATCTTTTAGTTCGAGTTTTTCAGCCTGAAAATCAGCAGAAATTCTTAACTTTAAGAAATTACAAACCAGTCCATTTAAAATTCGACCGAAATAATATCTCCCTTAAAAATGAGGTATTTATCATTGGAAACAGCAGATTCAGCGCTTCTGGAAACATATCCAGGGACAACTTCAGTCTCACTCTTGAAGGAAACATTGATCCGGCAATTTTTAATTCATGGGTTGTCTCTCCTTTTAAGGGACTTTCAGGCAGCGCGGGAATTACTGCATTCCTTAAAGGCCCCTGGAAAACCCCTGATATCAAAGTCAGTCTTTCTTCGGATGACCTGCGCTTTCTTCTTAACCAGACTAATAAATTTATTTCCGTAAAAGGCCTTCGAGTGGGGATTTCGGAAAAAAATCTGACCTTCAAATTTAAAATAATTGAAAATACATCCTTATTGAATGCCGAAGGTGAAGCCAGCTTACGTAATTTTCGAATTAAAGATTATGCTCTGAATCTCAATGGAAAAGCATCCGGCGATCTGTCTTCATTGTTTTTTAAAGATATTATCAGAAAATCGAGTGGTTTTTTAAAACTTAACCTGATCGTCAAGGGATCAGGCAAAAAACCATCCATTTCCGGCACAGTATTTCCGGACAATCTTGAATTATTGATTCGGAATTTACCACATGCGATTACTTTAAAAAAAGGATATCTTGAAGTAAATGAGCAGTTCGTCGCATTCCGGGATCTTGGTGGTGACTATGGAGATGGAACATTCGCAATCAATGGAAATGTAAATGTTTTTCCTGAACTCAATTTTGATCTCAACGTAACTGCAGCGGGGGTTTCTGTAAATTCTCCCACGGTTTATTCGGTGGAACTGAATGCAGCTCTAAGACTTGCGGGGAAACCAGATAACTCCACAATAACAGGCCGATTGGATGTCGTAAATGGTCGCTACATACAAAATTACGATATTGTAAAACATGTTTTAACGTTTAAACGCTTCAGCGAAAAATCTACTCATATCTGGGATACTATTCCATGGATTGGCAACGCTAGACTGGCAATAAATCTTCATTCTTCTGGAGATCTCTCCGTTGAAAATAACATTGCAAATATTCAACTTGATGGCGCTCTTGCTGTAGATGGAATTTTAAAAAAGCCAGAATTGAAGGGAAAAATCTCTGTTTTAAGTGGAACCTTTAAGATCCCTTTTTTAAGAGGACAGTACGAAACAGATACAGGCAGCATAGATTTTGATCGTACTAAAAAACCATTTCTGACGCTTGAAGGTAATACATCCATTGAGGACAATTACGGTGATGAAGTACTTATCAAACTTAAACTCTCCGGGCCCATTGACAAAGTTACCATTCAATTAAGTTCTCTGCCGGAAATGGAACAGGGACAAATTCTGATGCTTTTAGCTTCCGGCAAAACCACGCAGGAACTTAGAAGACAGTGGCATGGGGACCCCAAATCCCTCTCAGGAACAGGTTCTACGTCATACAACCCAGTAGAAGTATATGATCAGCCCATAAAACAAATAACCGGTGATTTTCTTTCATCTCTGGTCGAAAACCCTATAAAAATGGTCACAAAGTTGGATACCATACGATTTGAACTTGGGAGCGACAGTTTTCAGATAAAACTGACTAAGAAATTCCTTAAGCGTATCGCATTGAAAAGTGAAGTAGAAGTAGGATTTATGGGTAAAAACCGACAGGAGGGCAGTGTTGAGATAAAGCTCCATGACAGAGTATCCATTGACTCCAATGTCAGAAGATATGTTCCGGGAATTAACGAATATGAGTATGAACAGCCTCTCAAGGGCCGCATACAATTAAAATATAAAATTAAACTCAAGGGCGGAATAAGAACTATTCTAGGAATTTAGGAATTCAGTGGCAACCTGTATTTCCAGACTTTAAATAGTTCGTGTCCTGAAATACAGTTTTTCAATTTTTTCACCGGATTTTCGCTCAGGACAGTAACCGCAAGGTGTTGAATTTATTACTAGACCGCTTGCAGAATAAAAGGATCGAAATAGGGAAATTGAATTGAAAATTACGTTTCTTTTAATTATTAATTGATATTGAATGTTTACGATCGGTATTCTGTACCTGTTTATCTGACTACCTGCTTTCCCTGTTAAAAATTTCAGTAACACAGGAAATCAGTAGCAGGAACAGTAGCAGGACAGTAGCAGAAACAGGACAGGAACCGGAAAGCAGTCCAGCAATTTCGCACAGCAAAGGTACCAACTTTTTTCTATTTCTTTTTTTCACTGAAATGCAATAAACTATTATGTCTCAGAAAATTGAAAAGGTTGGTGAAAAGTGGAAGAAATCAGGTTTGGAAGTTTAAATATTGCCACAAACTGCAGTCATTGCGGATCGCCGATGATCATCAGGGGACCGACTAGGGAAATATCCTGCGAAGAATGTCATGAAATACTCAATATTTCTGAAGAAGCATGGAACATCGTGTTTCAGAAACTGGATCAGTTTGTAATTAATTTCAATCAGTCTGAAAAGAGCAGTTACAAATTACCTTCAGGAAATAACATTCTTAACATCAAAATGAAAAGTACACTGCCGACTTGCTCAAAATGCCATACCCAACTGGATCTAAAAGGATCAAACTCCTTTTCCGAGGAATTGAGATGCCCGGACTGTGGTGATTCTACAAAACTCATAGAAGCTCCATCATGGCTTGAAGAATCAGAATTAAAGAAAATTATCGAAACAAAAACAGAATGGTACGTCCGTTTTCAGGGTGTACCACGGTGGCTGAAACAAAAACAGGAAAAGGAAGCCCTGAAACAGAAAAAATATGAATTTGAAAAAAAACAGAGACTTCACGATAAAGAAGTTCAAAAGCTTACAACTCGAATCAATGAAATTGATAAATTTTCCATTTCAAAATACAGTGCAGGCTATTTTGCTTCAATTATGATGGGTATCTTCGTTATAGGATTTCCGATTTTATTTATACCACCACTTTCAAAATTGGTCGGCCAGTCTATTTGCGATGGGGAATACCAGCGAAAAACATTCAAAACCGGTAAAGGTAAAACATCAATTAAGTTTTATTGTAAAAAGGGCACAGCCATAGAATCCATTGACGGACAAATGGCTCTTTTTGGCCCAGGAGCGGGAATTTTATTTTTTTGCTCACTATGGACTTTATACATTCCTTTCAACAGATTTAAAAAAAGAAAAGAAATCAAGTTACTCAAAGAGCAATTGGATGATTTAATTGCAAAAGGTCCACCCACATAAAAATATGCATTCTGTGCAGAAATTTCTGATATATTAAAAATGTACCTGATTCAAAAAGACCTGTTTGCTGACAATATTGAGGTAGCGACATGAGATTTATTATTATTTTGTCCTCTATTATCGCGCTTTTATCATCCTGCGATTCCGGCAGCAGCAAAAAAACTGAAAAAATCCCTGTGACTCCGGGAGAATACACTTACACCATTACCGAAGGCGGAAACAGGGGCATCTGGACAACAGTTCCCACCCGCAAAGTTCAATCTCAGGACACATCTCCTACGGAAACGGGTTCCGGGGTTAAAGTCTTTCTGGCTAAAAATGAATATGAACCTTTCAAGATCATCATTCCTGAAGGCAGCGGTTCAGTTTCCGTCGATGTCAATTTGCCCTCGGAACTTTCGGACATGGATCTCACAATACAGCGGGCATCCTTTGAAAATGGTTGGGAAGAGCACCTTGAAGTCGTTTCGGACAGCGTCAGTCTTTCTACCTCCCAGCCAACCGTTTTGTGGTTTACACTCAAATCCCATGCGGATACCGCTGCAGGAACATTTTCCGGGGCTGTAAATCTTACTTTCGGAAGCGACACCGTTGAGATTCCCCTCGAAATTCACGTTTTTAACTTCACTCTTCCACCTGCAGCGTCGTTTAAGACCCAACTTAACATAAGCGTGGGAGATCTGGTTCCCTCCGGCGGCAGTGTTTCTGATGCAAAAGATATCCTCTTTTCTCATCGCATGACTCCTAAAAGCGTGGCATGGCCCAGTGGCTTTAACTGGGGAATAACCTGGGATTCCGATGCTAATCCCAATCGTTGCGAGCAATTCTACGATGAACCTGACGAGGGACAGGACTACAGCATTCATTACCTTGCGCGAAAATACATGCTTGGAGAAGGCTGGAACGGAGTCGGATTCCCCACTTCCATGATTTTTCAGTTTGTTGATAACTCCACGCCGCGTCCCGGTACATTCTGCGGGATTGATCGTGGAGATCACTACGGTAGCAGTGAATATAACACCGAATGGGGACAGTTTTTAAGCGCGGTTCAAAACTACCTGGACGATAATGGCATGCTGGAAAAAGCCTACTACTACGTACAGAATGAACCACAAAATGAAGCAGACCACGCCCTTGCGGCTCATCTTTGCCGTATTACAAAGCAGTACGCCCCGAACCTTAAAATCGCTATCTCCGAAGAACCCAAGCCGGAAATTGCCGAAGATGCTGGTGGAAGCTGCGGTTATGACATCTGGATTGCCCACGTGCGGGCACTGAATACAGATTATGCCCTCGAAAGGCAGGAACTTGGTGAAGAACTCTGGCTCTACAGCCTCGATCACGATCCCGAACCGTATTTCAATCCCACTCTTATTGAAAATCAGGGAGTAAACCAGCGCATTATCCCATGGGTATCATGGACAATGCGGGCCCGTGGCTGGGCATATTACGATTTCGGTCGTTTTTTCAATGGTTCAAACCCAACGGTGAGAGCAGAACTTTTCCGGGAGGGTTTTGAGGATTACGAATACTTCATGGCGGCTAATTCCGGAAATCATGGTCAGGTTTCCAGTCATCATGCTGTCGACGACGCCGTTTTCAGTGCCGCCTCATCCCTGACATCCTGGACTCGTGACGCCGATGCGCTTCAGAAACTGCGCAACGAACTGGGTTTATATATTGAAGGTGCTCGAACAACAATTCCCGTTCTGGAAGCGGAATCTAACGCCCGCCCCCGGGGTGAATACTACATCAATTTCCAGAATCCGGAAGGTGAGCCGTCAGCGTCCCCCCTCACTGTGGGAGGAAATGAGTGGCTTAAAGTCGGCTGGCAATCGTACAATGATGACGATGGCCTTGGATGGTTTGGGGAGTTCATCGACAATTCCTCTATTGCTCTTTATGGTTTTGACTCAACTTCCGGCTACAATGAAGTGCAGCGTTCTTACGTTTATGACGACTACGGCCGGGACAATCTTTTTGAATTCGCCATTGAAAATGGTCTTTACGAAGTTACCGTTGGCGCTGGTCGCACAAGTCGGCCCTATCCCGGTGATCCTCACAACGTAACGGTTGAAGGTATCAAAATTATCGACGATGAAATTACTACGGATGAAGTCCCCTTCATTGAAAGGACTCAGGTAATTGAAATCCGCGACGGTCGTCTGAGTGTTGTTGCCGGGGGAAAATCAAACTCCACAGGACAGTACTCCTACACCTTCATGGCTTACATAACTATCATCCCTGTGGATTAGTAATGAGAATATTTGGATATATTTTTCTTTTATTAATTGTTTCAACTTCCTGCAGTGAAAAAAAGGCAGTGAACCAAACAGATACATCCGCATTTCACGGTGAGAAAATGCCGTCCCCTTCAAACAATAATCTCAAAGAAGTTCCTGATGAGCCCGCTGTCCCTGACACGAGTCAATGCAATGGAATATTAAGCATATACAAAAACTGCAGTTTCGATATTAAGGACCCGAAAGTCTTCATCAGAACGTGTGAAAGTCTCGCAAAGAACCAACCGGAGAATTTTCGCAAAGCACTGAAAATAATAATTTCCCGCGAGTGTTCTTCAATCATCCGTGACATCAGTAAAGCACAAAAGACCGACCTCCCTTTGTATGACTTTTTTCAGAAACTCCAGAAAAACCCCGACGGGGGAAAAAACTGTCCTCTGTGATACCAAGCGAGACCCTCATTCTCGACTGATTTTTTTCTGCAATTTTCGATACCTTAAACCCAATTCCCGATATAAACTATGTTATGTGGAGGTGACCATGAATAAGGGACACATCAATATATTCCTCGTTTTCTTCTGTATAATCGCGTCTATAGTTGCGGTCATGGGATGGACCAGAGCTGCAAAGACCCGGGATGCCAGAAAGGATCTGATTGAATGTAATGCAAAACTCTCCAATTGCCGTGATGATCTTGCCGTCTCTAAACCAGAAGGTCCATCAGCAAAAATAAAGAATCTTCAGGATGTAAAGAGCACTGCCGATGTAAAAATTTCAAGTAATGACAATCCCGCCGTAAAGAAACTCATTGAAAATAAAGCCAAGGCTTTAGCAGATAAGATTGCTCAGGGCCGCGTTGACGATTTTCTCAATCAGGAAAAGTCCAAGCGGGCAAAGCAATTTCACACGGCCATTGATACCATGGAAAAGGGTATGGTAAACGCTGCCAACCGATTTCTTGAAGATAAAAAATTCAGCGAAAGCGACGGAAAAAAACTTCATTCTTTAATTGAAACAGCGTTCGAAACCCACCGGAACAACTTTGAGCGGTGGCAAAATGGGGAAATCACAGAAGAAGAAGGTCGCAAACTTGGACAAGCAGTAAACCGAAAAAGCCGTGAAGATGCCGTTGCAATTCTGGGTGAAGATCAGGCACAGGAGTTTCTTAAATATATTCAGGAAGAAATGAAAAAGGCTTTTGAGCAACAACAAGCTGAAAACGCAAAAACCAGGGAATCTAAATCTGACCAATAGTTCCACCTGCAAAGGAGCACCATGAAGATTTTTTTTATTATTATTTCACTTTTAATTGTTTCTGGTTGCGATGATGACACTTCACAGAACAATTCGAATAATACAATTAATAACAATAATATCAATAACTCAAGCAACAACACTAATAATACCAATAACACCAATAACACTAATAATACCAATAACACACTGAATGTTGGCACTCTATCGTTTGAAACCGGCGAAGTTCCTGTGCGCACGGGAGGTGATAACCTCGTTTTGACGGATAAAGTATGGGATGAGGAGTATTCGGCCACAGTTTCGGTGGATGCTTCTCAGGCTCCATCACATCCCCTTGAGAAGGGAATCGGCGGAATCAACATGGAGGCACAGTTCGGTGGTTTTAACGTAATGACGGGTTATGACCTGAACCTGAATGTCGCTAACCAAATGAAAAGCCTGAATCTTGTAGGAAAAACCGTCCGATGGCCCGGAGGCGGCTATGACACGCTTGACTATGTCGGATGTATCGGCGACCCCCACACTCGACCCCTTCAGTCATTTTTCGGTACTGATCAACAGTGCACTTTCGGACCCCAGGAAGCAAATGAATTTGCTCAAATTACCCAATCGGAACTGTGGATGCAGGTACAGCCGATGCTTGTGGATCCAAGTATTCAGGATTCAGTTATTACTCATAGTGCCTTCCCCGTATATAACCATAATTCCGGTGAGGCTGGTACAATTAATTCCCGTGTAATCAACTGGGAAATTGGTAATGAACAATATGCCCTAAGCGCCGATGATTACTCAGTTCAGGATTTCGTTTCCGCGGCAATACCAATGATAGCCGCCATGAGGCAGGAGGATCCCTCAATAAAAATATGGGTTCCCCTTTTTCTCAATTACTCAAACAACTGGTTTTCAGCTCAAAGTGACTGGAATCAGGTAATTATCGCAAATCTTGCACATCTTGTGGACGGCTTTTCCGTTCATAACGGCTACGCGCCCATTGTTCCATCCGCCGGGAACGCTGATGATGTAGTTGATGCATACAAAGCCATGTTTTCCAATGCCCTGTGGGTAGAAGAAAATATTCAGGATATCAGAGATCTTATTGCGCAATATGCCGATGAAAGCGCACCAGATTTAAAATTCGCCATCACTGAGATGAATGCGGCTTTTGGGATTTTTCCCGATCAGCATAATATGATGAACCATGTCCAGACCCTCGCATCTGGAGCCTATTTCGCTTCAATGCTTGCGACTTACGCTCAAATGGGTGATGTCACTCACGTGCACGCTTTCACAGGAGTACAATTCACTACCATGGGACTTCTGGGCGTCACCGACGGAACATACACTTCTACACCGGATACCCACTCGGGCCCTGCCCTTGTGCTAAGGCAATGGAATGCCTGGGCTGACGGGAATGTACTTACGGATGTGGAAGTGACTTCCCCAACTTTCAGTTCTAAAACCCTGGGGTGGATGCAGCAGATCAATTCGATTCCATTGCTTTCAGTTTTTGTAATCAAATCCAACGATGGATCCGCTTTAAAAATAATGCTGGTTAACCGTTCATTGACGCAAAGTGCCAGAGTAAATCTACAGATAACCGGTTTCGAACCTTCGGAAGCGAGGGTTTCCTTAGTAACGGGGTTTGCAGCGGATTCAAACCCGGGCCTGACAATTCCTGATGTGGTAAATCCTGCAGAACCTGCGGAATTTAACCGTTTCAGATCCGGCACCATTGGAGAAATATGGATTGCCAGTGAAGAGGAACCCTTCATGAATTTCCTTCGCGTTCCCCCGGCTTCCGTTGTTTTCCTAACCGCTTTATGATTGCTTCCGTTGCTGTTCTCTGATTTCCTTAATCCATGTTAAAAATAATATGTAATACGATAAAACAATAGCATCTCCCTCCAGTATGGACATGGATTCCTGCTAGACCCAATGCTGCTCGGTTAGTGAAATTTGCAAAGAAATAATTAATAAATACGACATCGTATAATAATTACAGGAAAACATAAAGCCAGGAAAACAGGAGCAGGAGCAGGGCGTTTACTTTGAAGATTGGGCTAAATTTATTGATTGAATGAGCCGCCATTACATGGCTTGTGGGTTCGCTGCATTTTACCAGGGGTTCAGATGCGTTGCATCCCTCACCCCTGGCTATTGAAGATAGTGTCATTTCATGACGAGCGGGTTCTGGGC
>JAHJMN010000185.1 GCA_018821305.1 Myxococcota bacterium | reverse complement strand
TATTATAGTGTTCTGAATAGCATGTTTTCGTAAACATGCTCAATTTTGATAAAAATTGAATTTCAGGACACGAACTATATAGATAATGTTGTGAAAATTTCCGCCGGTAAGATTCACACATGCGCCCTGAAAAATGACGGAAGTGCTTACTGCTGGGGGCACAATAATGATGGAAATCTCGGTATCGGAAACTTCGATATGGAAGTCCTCAGGCCAACTCCAGTAAAGCAGCCTGTGCTATGATTTGAAAGGTGAGGAATGTCTATTGTTTATACTTTAAAGAAATTGGTTGATCCTGTCAGGGTTCGGATGGAAGAAGTTGAGAGAAAACGACTTGTTGAAGTTGGTGAATCAGAGAAGTCTGAGGAGGAAAAATACCGCTGTCGGGTATGTGGATTAGAGTCTAAGAGGAATGAATATTGCCCCGCATGTCTGGCAGACACCATGGAAACAGTAAGCCAGAGTTGAAAATGGGTGCGGATGTAGAGTCGAGACATTTCAGCTTTGATAAAATATGAATTTCATAACACGAGTAAATACAGTTGCGTATGTTTTGAAAAATGGTATTGATTACAAATGGTAAGATTATATAAAGCGAAACAAGGAACTTTGCATTACTGGGAAGCATGGGAAGATAGCGGAGCGGTTATAGTGCACTGGGGTAAAATTGGAGAAAAAGGTAAGTCGGAAGAAATCAGGGGTTTTAAAACCGAAGAGTTTCAACAAATTATCAAAAAGAAGGTTGCAAAAAAGGTCGGTGAGGGATTTGAGGAAATTGATGAAGAAGAAATGAGTATTCTGGTCATTGAATACAAATCCGATGGGATTGAAGAAAATTTGGACAAGTACGATCGTATTGAAGAAGCAATTAATGATATACTTGGTTGCAATGGGCTGGGTTATTGTGATGGTAACAGTGTTGGTGCAGGTACGATGGAAATTGCCTGTTTCGTTGTTGATTTTGAAATTGCGCGGAAAATATTAAAAAAAGAATTGAAGAATACGGAATTCAAAAATTTTCAGAAAATCTATAAAGAATAAGAGTGATAAAATTTGTTCTTGCTTGAAAGAAATGCGGATTTGAGGACTTTTTATTGGTTTGGAGCTCCTGCTGCAAAAGTTACTCCATTCTCGGTCTCAAAATAATAAACCCAGTATCCATCGCCACTGCCGTAATTATTCGGATCAGACACTGAGGTGTTTGGTGCAATCCATCCATCTTCAGGTGTACCATACCAGTTGATGAATTGATCCGCTGTGAAGTAATCGCCAGTGATTGTGTTCAACCTAAAAACTAGACCCGATTTAGTGAATGCCCCAAAATGTATGACACGAAGGCGATATGCCGAAATGTTTCTGATAGTTGTTGAGTAGTAGCCTGGTTGGTTCGGTCTTGAACCTGACGTTCCGTAAGTGATTTCCACAAATTTTTTACCTTCTTCTAACGTGGTTAAGTCAAGAATGTCTTTCCTTGGCTTTTTTCTATAATTGACGAAATGAATACCATCCGGTAAGGGGTAAAACTCCCTCTGAACACTGAGTACTTCTCCATTGGGGTAGGCAACGAGGAAGGAATTGATTTTGTTCAAGTTAAGGTCCTCGCCATCGAGGGAAAGAGTCTGCCCATTGACCATTACTTTCATCCATTTTGTTGGAGACTTTAGTGGTACTCCGACAAAGAATCGGTAATCTCGACCTTCTTTTAAATGCGAACGAAGAAGAGCGTTTTTTTTCTTTGAAGATCGAGGCCTGTTTATAACTATGATAACAGTGATTACTGCGAGGCAAAGAGCAATAATGAATGAAATACTCATGTTCATCTCTTGGTTCCAATCTGGTCGATATAAAGTTGCCATTGTCAGCAATGGCTGTTCTGGTTTAAAGTACAGTACCTATTTCGTGTCCTGTAATTCGCTTCGCGAAGGATTTTATTAAAAATCCGAACAGGCCACTAGTAATAAATTCAACACCTTGCGGTTACTGTCCTGAGCAAAAATCGGGTGAAAAATTTGATTTTCGGTATTTCAGTACAGTAACTATTTCACGGGGTCGGGTTTGGGGTCACGTACACCGGAGAAGGTTGCGGCGGTCAAGTTTCCCTTGAATGAGACTTTATAGAATTTATTAAGTATATTGAGTAAGTTATGATAGTCGTTTTTATTCAACCAGCGTCTTGTTTTAACTGAAACGGGGGCAACAACCCATTCATTTGGTTTGGACATAATCGGAAATATGCGTCTGGTTATTTTATTGAAAAGAATTCGTCCCGTTTTGATTTCAATTATAACTATTTCATTGAAATCATATTCTTTTGTCAGTCTGACCAGCATGAATGATTCTGGATCTGAATCCTGATCCACTTTGATGTCATGATCCTGTGCAAGCATAGTTTCAAGTTCATAGGGGAGTCTGGTTAGCAACCTATGAAGAGCAATTGTTGGAACTCTTGTCGTCGCTTTTAATATTTCAGCACCAGGCCCGAATGCCGAAGTGTTTATATTGAGTCCTGGATCAGTAGGATTAAAAAGATAGTTTTCAGAGATGTATCTTGTTGAAACAACTTTACCTGTATCGGTTTCTTTGAGTGTAAGTTGAAATGCAACATGAGCAGAAGGAAAAAATTCAAATTTTGATACAAGCCCGATACCTGCCGCGATTAAAAATGAATTTTTCTCGTATCTTACACCATAATAGTGCTTCAGTTCCGGGTATAATGTGTACCTCTTCCCTTTTCCACTGCAAATATTTGTTAATTTGAGTGATTCTTTTAATAAACTGTCAATGCTTTTTCTCAAATGAGGATCATAGTTACTGGCTTCACCAAAAACTGGACCTGCAGTATTGAATATATTTATTAAAATCAAGGGCAGAAAAAGAGATGCACTTTTTTGATTATGATCATAAGTTTCATTCTTTGGCCTGTGATCGACCATGGGTGCGACATTGAGGGAACAATATCTATTACCGCGGAAAATATTTTTTAAATTTGAATAATCCACGTCAGATTTTATGTTCTGCCTTACTTCATGATGGCACGACAAAAAACTAAAAATCGATATAATTATTAAAAAATTTGTCTTATTGTTCATAACAATTCTTTCACGGTATTGCAGAAATGAAAAGCGAGTACCTCAAAAATATCATGATTTTCAGTAGTCTTTCCCTTAACTGAGGTTTTACCTTGAAAAACCTTACTATTTTTTTGAACTTTATAGGAAATATCAGCTCTGCCCAGATGATATACTTTCAAATCAGTTGTTCTTCTGACATGAAATTCCATATTCTCTATTGTCATTTTTATTAAAATGGAATTGTTTTTTATTGCTGCTGGAATATATGTCTGGTCATTGTAAAGTCTGTATACTTTCAGTCCACTCTTTTCCAGCTGGAGTGCTGTTTTCTCAAACATAACCATTCCCGGATTTGCCATGACAAAAGTTTTCATCACAGGAGTTATTTGATCGTCTGAATCATCAAGCCATGCTCCAATCGGAGAAGTGGTCCTGTCAACCTCAAGGTAAAGAATCACACTTTTTGATGAAATTCTTTCAACTGCTGGAACTGATAACTTCAGGTTATTCAATTTACCGGGGTTATGATTTGGCATTATCGTCGGAGTTGAGCATGATACTGCTATTAAAATGTAAAAATAAAAAGAATATTTCCTCATTTTATAACTCCGTACATACAATCTTTTATATGCAGGTATCCCTGACAGCCAGGTTTATCTTTTGATTTATTGTAGCTGCCCTCAAGATAACGAGAGCTGGAGCCGGAATAATACATTGTAGTGGTAGTAGTCGTATTACCCGATTTACTTGAACTTTGTGCAGCAAATGCTTCAGTTTTATTGTATTTCTGATTATAAACGACCCAGCCCTCTCCCGATGGACCTAGAACAGGATAATTCGGACCATGACAAGAGAAACTGAATAATAATGATAAAAAAAAGAGTATTTTCATGTGTGTCTGTAAAATGCCTGTTGTTGAGAGTCTAAACGCAATAAAGAAATATCAATTTTATAAAACTTGTCAAACATATTTTGCATAGTCAGAATTTATTTTCAAACCTTGTTGTGTTTTCTTTTTCCCTCATATGCACCGCCACCGGCGGCGCATATGAGGGAAAAAGGGGGCGGGGGTGCGTACGCGGACCCGGAGCTGAAGCTCCGGGCTATCCAAAGGCGTTCTTGCGAACGCGGAAATTTCCGGCGTTTGGTATTTGGTAATCACATAGACGTAAATGACCTCGACCCGTGAATCCCAACGCGACGTTGAATCCGCAGATCATATTGTAAACAACATGGGATAACGCAATTCTGAATCGAAGTGCGGGAAATGATGCGACAAGCGTTCGTAGACCGCCTATATTAGCCCAGTGCTTCAGCTCTGGGACGGCGCCGGGGTAATCACATAAACATGAATGATCACACCCGTGAATCCCAACGCGACCCTGAATCCGCGGATCATGAGCCTGTGCTTGCACAGGCGCAAGCTTTCCAGCCCGGTTCGTAAGAGCCGGGACGGCGCCGGGGTAATCACATAAACGTAAATGACCTCGACCCGTGAATCCAAACGCGATGTTGAATCTATTGTGTTTGGGAATTGGAATTGATTAATCCGAGGATTTTGTAATATTGTTTTTGAATTGATGGTGGTTTTGTTTGAGGTTTTTGCTGTGTGGATTTGTTTTTTTATTTTCTGATTGAGGTATTTTATGAATATTTATCGGGCTGTTGATGAGTATATTCTTACTCAAATTGTGCGCTTTCTTGAGGGTGCTGGGGTTTGGTATCTCAGACCTGAACGTGTGAGGAAAGCCGGGGGCCAGTGGGATAAGTTTCGACAAAAGATTGATTTCCACAGTCAGGCTGTTCCTTCCCGTGAACAACTGCGTGCTGCCGTTGCCGCAATGCTCTGGGATTATAAATATCAGATTGAGTTCGATTGGATTAACTGGTACGCAGAAGGGGAGAAAAATAAGAAGAATATTATTGATCTCGGTTGTTTTCACGAAACTCGAGAGACTGCATTTATTAACGTTCTGCAGATTTTTGAAAATGGTGATGGGTCAAACATACGCCGGAAGGATTTTAGTGCTTTTCAGGATAATATAAATGCTCTGAAACGGCTCAGGATGTCGTTTTTTGAGCCTTTTTATGAAGGTCATTTCCAGGGTGAAGAGTTTATAAAGGGAGATGGAAAGAAAATATCTCCGGCGTGCTATCTCATTGTAATGGCGTTTTATTTTAAAAATCGTGATTTTACCGAGTTTGCACATCTACTGCGGTATCGGACCAAATTTGGAGGGTCAATTCCGGCTAATATCAAAAATGGCGATGATTATGAAGAATCAATTAATTTCGACCTGTATGTTGTTGATATGATAGATTGGATTCGACTTTACGAATACGGTATGCCAGCGGAAAGTACCGTGACTGAAAATTTTTTGATATACGAAAATCCCGTAGGAGTGAAAATCCCGGAAATAAAACACGACGAAGAATGGGACGACATCCCGTTCTAAACCCCGATAGGTGGTCAGTTAGTCGTAGATGCCGGATTTCTGGAGGACTTCGAGGCCTGCGGCCTGGGTGAGGTCGCCTACGTTTTCTTTGGTGAAAAAGCCGTCAAAACCCATGCAGCGCTGGACGTATTCGGTGATTGTTACGTCGTAAGGGCAGGTTTTCGAGAAGATTTGCTTGAGATCCGGTTTCCCCGCACAACTGCCGAAGACTTTTGCCAGAAACTCAATACCGTTTTCGCGCAGGGTGGCGACGACATAGTCGATGGCCTGTATATTGCCTTCGTGAACAAGGTCTTTGATTTCGTAAGCGATATGATGAAGGCGGCGACCGTAGCGCAGAACGAAGGTTTCCGTGGGCATGGGAAGATTGCGAAATGAGTTAAGGAAAGATGGTGTATTGTTAGCTGTAAAGACCTTTGCCGGGGAATTTACCTCTAAAGATGCATCGTCGGATGCGTTGGGATTGCGTGTAACATTGGTGGATGAATTCTGGTCATCGATGTTGTAGGCGCCCCAGTAGTAGTAGTTGGTCATGGTGATGAACTCGAGGATTGCTTCTTCGCGATCACCGTACAGAAGGCGCGTTGCGATGTGATCAATGCCACCGATGTAGCGGTCAAGGCCGTACTGGGTATGCACGGCGGCGGCGGCATCAAAACGACCGATGGTTTCCCGTGAGAGGCAGAGCTTTTCGCCGATGTCGAGGTTATCGAAATCGTGAAGGTTATTCTCTGTGTAGCCGATTCGGTTGCGGGTGAATGTGGACGTTTTCGAAAAGATGAACGCGTCGTTATGATAAAAAGCGTTGGGCGTATCTCCCGGTTTGTGAAATCGGATGTCCTGACTGCGCAGAATATCTGCCGTACGGGCTCGGTCCGTTGTGACGAAGATCTCACCGACATAACGGGCGTTGGGGGTTTTCTTTGACAGGGGATAAAGGTCGTTCATTTCCGTGAGTTCATCCGTGAAGGAGTTACTCAGGGGCTCAAGGATAAAATAAACCGGCGTATCGGGTGTGTTTTCAAGAATGTAAATGCGGTGTGTTGCGTTTACGTAGCAGGCTTTAAAACGATAGGGCGTCATGTAGTGGAGTCGGCAGATGTAGTCGACAGCTTTGGCGTGGTCGATGCTCATAACGACGGCTCCGATGCGCTTTACGAGCTCATCAATGCCGCATTCGTGGCGGCGTTCATACACCATGGGAAGCCAGGTGTTCAGAAATTCAGTATTTTTCTTGTCACCCTTCAGTTTGTAGTTTTTCAGATCCTCAAAAGTCAGTTTCATGAAATTACCTCCATATCGACGGAGGATCTTTTACCATAAAAAGCGGACTGTGTACTCCATAATTTGCACCGGGGTGGAGATTTGGAGGAGATTTGTGTAAAAATAAAATCCTTCGCAAAGCGAATTGCAGGACACGAACTAAAAAATAATCCCCGAAATGCCGAAAAAGAGGAATGCGAAAACTTTCATTTCGTGTTATTTGATAGGTTAGTTGCTTTGAACAATTTCCGGAATAACGCTTTACGCGCCCAAGGTGGAGGATTTTATGACTGATATCAAGCTTACGACGGTGTCTGAAATCGGCAAACTGCAGGACAAAGAAGCCTACAAGGCCATCAACTGGACGGGGACCTTTCAGGAATACCTCAATATTGTGAAGGAAAGCCCGGAAGTCATCCGCACTGCCTATCAGCGGCTTTACGACATGATGATTTCCCACGGTGTGGATATTTATACGGATTTCAAGAAGGAAATCACAAGGTATAACTTCTTTTATGATCCCGTAAACGGAGGCAAAGATGCTGTCTACGGCCTTGATATTCCTCTGCAGCGCTTTGTAAACGTTATAAAGGGCGCCGCGATGGGTTACGGCCCCGAAAGCCGCATTATTCTGCTCCACGGCCCCGTAGGTAGCGCCAAGTCCACGGTGGCACGGCTTATTAAGCGCGGACTGGAAGACTACAGCCGCACGGAAAAAGGTAAACTTTATACTTTCGACTGGATCCTCCCGCAGGAACTGGCTCACATAAGCGGTGGCGAGACGATTTTCCCGTCCCCGATGAACGAAGATCCTATTCTGCTCATTCCCGTTGAATGGCGCGAAAAGGTTCTTGGTGATCTCATTGATCTCAACAACTTCCCTTATCCGGCGGCAACTCTCAAGCTGGATCGCGAACTGGATCCCGCATCAAGGCAGATTTACCGGGAACTCATCAAACATCACGATGGCGACTGGGAAAAGATGATCGAAACGCATATCAGAGTGCGGCGCCTTGTGCTTTCCGAGAAAAATCGTTGTGGTATCGGTACCTTCCAGCCTAAAGACGAGAAAAATCAGGATTCCACGGAACTTACGGGGGATCTCAACTACCGCAAAATCGCCGAGTTTGGCACAGACAGCGATCCGAGAGCCTTCAACTTCGATGGTGAATTCAACATCGCAAACCGCGGAATCATCGAATTCATCGAAATTCTCAAGCTGGACGTTGCTTTCCTTTATGATCTCCTCGGCGCCACTCAGGAACATAAAATCAAACCCAAGAAGTTCGCCCAGACGGACATCGATGAAGTTATCATTGGTCACACGAACGAAGCTGAATACCGCAAACTCTTGAACAACGAGTTCATGGAAGCCCTCCGGGATCGAACCATCAAAATCGATACGCCGTATGTTACTCGCGTAAGCGAAGAAGAAAAAATCTACCGTAAATCCTTCAACGAAGAGAAAATCAAAAAGCACATTGCGCCGCATACTCTCGAGATGGCCGCCATGTGGACGATTCTCACGCGCCTTGAAGACCCGAAAAAGCATAATCTGACTCTGCTTCAGAAGCTCAAACTCTACGACGGCAAAAACATTCCGGGCTTCACCGTCGATAACATCAAAGAATTACGCAAGGAATCCATGCGCGAAGGAATGGACGGTATTTCGCCCCGTTTTGTGCAGGACAAAATCTCCAACGTTTTAGTCAGTGACGAGGACGAAGGCTGTATCAATCCCTTCATGGTTTTAAATGAACTTGAAAAAGGACTGCGATCTCACAGCCTTATCACAAACGAGGAGATTAAAGCTCATTACCGCGAACTCATGGCCGTGGTAAAAGAAGAATACGAAGACCTCGTGAAAAACGAAGTTCAGCGTGCCATCAGTGCCGATGAAGAAGCTATCGGGAAACTGTGTGCAAACTACATCGACAACGTTAAAGCCTACACCCAGCGCGAGCGCGTCAAAAACAAATACACCGGGGAATACATGGAACCCGATGAGCACCTCATGCGCTCCATCGAAGAGAAAATCGACATTCCCGAAAGTCGCAAGGATGATTTCCGCCGGGAACTCATGAACTACATCGGCGCTCTGGCAGTGGACGGCAAGCAGTTTGACTACCGCATGAACGAACGGCTCACGAGGGCACTTGAACTCAAACTCTTTGAAGACAGCCGGGATGCCATCAAGCTTACGAGTATCGTCAGCGGCATGGTAGATAAAGACGAGCAAGCCAAGATTGAGATCATTAAATCAAGGCTCATCCGGAATTACGGTTATTGCGAAATCTGTAGCAGTGACATTCTGCAGTACGTTGCATCGATTTTCGCCCGTGGTGACGTGAAATCCGTAAAATAAACCGGGGTGCACTTTTGTTTTTTTAACGGCATGAATAAACGGCCTTAAGGCCCGCAGGATGTGATTATGAGTCAGAAAATCGATCAGGATCACGCCAGATTCAAACAAATCGTCAAAGGTCGCATTAAAAGCGATTTGCGGAAGTATATTTCCCGGGGCGATATGATTGGCAAGCAGGGTAAAGACAAAGTTTCCATTCCCGTCCACTCCATCGATATGCCGCGATTCCGCTATAATCTAAAGGATTCCGGCGGCGTAGGGCAGGGGGAAGGGGAAGTAGGCGACAGCCTCGGAGGCGATCCGCAAAAAGGCGACGGTCAGGGGCAGGCGGGGGATCAACCCGGGCAGCACAGTCTCGAAGTTGAGTTTTCACTTGAGGATCTTGCGAAAATCATCGGTGAGGAGCTGGAACTTCCGAACATCAAACCCCGGGGCACGCGCACAATCAAGGCTCCCAAGGATAAATACAACGCCATAAGGCATACGGGCCCCGAGTCCCTGCGTCATTTCAAACGCACATACCGCGAAGCACTCAAACGACAGATTACCATGGGCACCTATGACAAAAATTGCCCGGTAATAGTGCCCATTAAAGAGGACAAGCGTTTTCGCAGTTGGAAAGAAAGCGTAATCCCGCAGACAAACGCCGTAATCATTTATATTATGGACGTTTCCGGGTCCATGGGTGAGGAGCAAAAGCTCATGGTGCGCATTGAATCCTTCTGGATCGACACTTGGCTGCGTTACCAGTATGACGGCATTGAATCGCGCTACATCATTCACGATACGAAAGCCCGGGAGGTCGACCAGGATACTTTCTACCGCACGAAAGAAAGCGGCGGAACCATGATCTCAAGTGCCTATGCCGTGGCGGCAGACATTGTTGAAAAAGAATACCCTGTGGACGAGTGGAACATCTACATTTTCCAGTTTTCCGATGGTGATAACTGGTCGAGGGAGGACACCAACCGCTGTTTCTCAATACTTACGGAACGGCTGCTACCGAAAATCAATCTTTTCGGTTACGGCCAGGTGAAAAGCCCTTACGGCTCCGGTCAGTTTATTCACGACCTTGAGGAAGCCTACGGCACAAAAGAAGAAAACCTGATTCTCTCCAACATTCCCGACCGGGATGCCATTATGGACAGCATCAGGGACTTTTTAGGAAAGGGTAAGTAAAGATGTCTGAACTTCCCCGCTACCTGAGAGAAATGCAACTTCGCGTTGAAGACGTCGCCAAATCCTACGGCCTTGATTTCTTTCCGACGCATTTTATTGTTCTCGATTACAAAACCATGAACGAAGTGGCGGCATACGGCGGTTTTCCCAGTCGCTATCCCCACTGGCGTTACGGGATGGAATACGATCGCCTGAGTAAGAGCCATATTTTCGGTCTGTCGAAAATCTACGAAATGGTCATCAATAACGACCCGTGTTATGCCTATCTTCTCGAAGGAAACTCCCTCATGGAGCAGAAGATGGTCATGGCCCATGTTATGGCTCACAATGACTTTTTCAAGAATAACTTCACATTTTCAAAGACCGAACGGCATATGATTAACGAAATGGCGAATCACGCGGTGAAAGTGCGTCGGGCCATGGAGAAATACGGTGTCGAGGAGATTGAAAACTTCATTGACGTGTGTCTGAGTATTGAAAACCTCATTGACGTCTACAGCCAGTTTATCGTGCGTCAGCCCATGGAGCCACCACCGGACACCGGGGAAACCCGCATAGATTCCGGGGCGATCCACCGCTTTGATGCGAAACCGTATATGGAATCATTCATAAATCCGCCGGAGTATCTGGAAACTCAGAAGGAAAAAATCCGCGAGTCCATGAAAAACCGCAACCGCCTTCCCTGGGCGCCCACGAGTGACGTTCTGAACTTCCTTATTCATTACGCGCCGCTTAACACCTGGGAACGCATGATTCTCGAGACAATACGCGAGGAAGCGTATTACTTTGCTCCTCAGGCCATGACGAAAATCATGAACGAGGGGTGGGCCACTTTCTGGCATACGAAGATGATGACGGAAAAACTCCTTGAGCCCAGTGAAGTTATAAACTACGCCGATACCACGAGTGGCGTCACATATCAGGCCAAGGGGCAACTCAACCCGTACAAGATGGGCCTTGAGCTGTTCCGCTACATTGAAGAACGCTGGAACCGCGGAGCCTTCGGGCCGGAATACCACAACTGCACTGATATTGAGCAAAGGCTGCACTGGAATACCCAGGCTAACAAAGGTATCGAGAAGATTTTCGAAGTCCGGCGGCACTTTTCCGATGTGACGTTCCTTGATGAGTTTTTCACCGAGGACTTTGCCAACGAACGGCAGTTTTTCAACTACGATTTCAACAAGAGCAAGGAAGAATACGTCATTTCCACACGTGAGTTTAACGAAATCAAGCAGCGGCTTTTGTTCCAGCTTACAAATCGCGGACAGCCGGTAATTGAAGTCGTTGACGCCAATTATCATAATCGCAGCGAACTTTATCTGGTGCACCGGCATAACGGTATCGACCTCGAGGTGCCCTACGCAAAGGCAACCCTTGAAAACATTAACCGCATCTGGAAACGTCCGGTGAACATCCGAACAGTTTTTAAAAACAAACATTTAGTCCTCAGTTACGATGGTCAGATTCATACATCAAATGAAGTCAAAGAAAACGAAGGCTGGTAGAAAGCTTCCGGGGCAGTGCCTCAAAACACACATAAGTGCAAACAACCATGATTTCAGGGGAAGTTGCATCTGTAGTGGCTATGCGATTTCTGTTCCTTTTGCCGTAGCTGGTGATGTGGCCCATATTGTGATAGATGCCGTTTCATCGCACAGTCCGAGGGGGTTTGGCCGTATTGCGGACCTGAATGAACCTTCAATCCACCGGATTACGCCGCTGTGTCCGTTTGTAACGGAATGCGGGTCGTGTGAAGGGGCATTTATTGATTACAATTATCAGATTCAATTGAAAAAGAAACTACTCGGGGAGCTTTTCAACCGCAATGCCGAGTTTGTGCCGTCAAAGAACCGCTATGGATGGCGTTCAAAAGCCAAGTTTATCGCCACTGCCGGCCCTGATGACAAAACGATTCTGGGGTCCTACAAACCCGACAGCCATGATGTGTTTGAAATGCTCGACTGCGTGATTCTGACGGACGAAATCCGAAGGGTTTTGCCGGAACTCAGGAAAACAGTTGCGCAAATTCCCGCCTATAATGAATCCACAGGGGAAGGAATCCTGAGATCCGTTATGTTAAAAAGCGGGGAAGGGGTTGTAATTACGTTCATAACTGCTGTGATGCCTTCTCCCGGCATCATTGAGGATATGAAATCTCTCATGGGAAAAGATGGCGTCATTGGGGTAAGTCTTAATATAAACCCGGAAAAGACAAACCGTCTTGCGGGAAAAGAGGAAATCCTCCTTGCGGGGGAAAGACTTGTCCGTGTCAGCGTGCCTGGCGGTTTTCAATACTGTGATGCGGTATCCTTTTCCCAGGCCAATTCCAGCGTGGCGTTTGAAGCATATTCGTACATAATCGAACTTGCAGTTGGTAAAAGCAGTGTTTTTGAAATTTTTGCCGGAAGCGGTGGGATTTCCATATCCCTTGCGGAGGCGGGTTTTGATGTTACAGCTTTAGAGATAAATCCGTTTTTAACTTCCGCCGGTCGATTATCTTCAAAGAAAGTGAATTTCATCACCGGGGATGCCGGTGACAGTGGGCTCATTAATAACATTCTCAATTCAAAAAGTTTCGATGTAATCGTTGTAAATCCACCAAGGGGTGGTCTCGACCGGGCAACGGTTGAGGCAATTGTTGATTCGGATGTAAATTTTATTATTTACATGAGCTGCAATCCTTTTACTCTCAAACGGGACACGGATTTGCTCGCCACCAGCGGTTTTGAACTGGCAAGGCTGAGAGGTTTTGACATGTTCCCCGATTCTCACCACTTTGAAACCGTCGCAGGATTTATAAGACCCTGATTTTGAAAAGCCGGTCAGCTGGGAAACAGGGTCCACAGGTCCACAGGGGTGTTTACTTTGAAGGCAGCGGGGGTTTATTTGCCAATTTAATTTTTATTAATTGTAGGAATTTTTAGAGAAAGGACTGCGGGGGGAGAAAAATTATTTCTTCTTTGCTACGGGTTTTTTAGCTGCGGGAGCTTTAGCGTCTTTTTTAGCGTCTTTTTTGTCGTCTTTTTTAGCAGGAGCGATTTCAAAGAAAACTTCGGTTTTGAGTTCTTCAGGTTTTACTTTGGAAGGATCGTTCTGATAAACTTCGCAAGCGAGGTCTTTTACAACTTCAAGTTTCTTTTCGGTTACGAACTTGGTCATTGCATTGTAGGTGTCCATAAGTTTTTCGTAGGGTCCTTTGTGAACCATAGCGAGAACTTTGCGTGCTTTTACTTTGGAGAATTTAATAGCGCCTTTGCCTTTGCATTCTTTTTCAACTGCAAAGAAGAGTTCTCCCTGAAGTTTTTTCATATCTTTGTTGTAGTAGCATACCATAGGGGCGCCAACTGATTTGATTTTGCCCTTGGAGCCAGCGATGAATTTGTTCATAGCTTCCATCTGTTTTTTGATGTCGTCTTTGATTTTCTTGTCAGAAGTTACGAATTTGGAGCTGAGGTACATTGTTTCGGGCATATCTTTTTCTGCGGGAACAACTACTGCTACTACGGGTTTCTTTTCTTCGGGTTTCTTAACTTCGGGTTTTTTCTCTTCGGGTTTCTTTACTTCGGGTTTTTTAACTTCGGGTTTTTTCTCTTCCGGTTTCTTAACTTCCGGTTTCATTACGTCCGGCTTTACTGGTTTGTTTTCAACTTTCTTTTCTTCTTTGCCTTTTTTGCAGCCGGTGAAAGCCAGTGCCATTACAGATACGAGTACGAATAAATTTTTCATTGAAATCTCCTTTCAAAAGGGTTGAACCCTGTTATTACGACATAATAATCACACTAGAAAAAACCAGTGCGATTTTATTGACGGATATTTACAGAAAAAAAAATAATATTCAACTTTTCTCTTGCGTTGGCGTGTTTGTGAAAAGAAGCAGGAAGTTGTTGATTATATTAAAATACGGTTAATGACTAAAGGTGGTTAATAAAAAAAAATATGTTTCGTTGATTAATTTTCAATAAAAAATGCCCGGGAAAAGCACTCATAGACTTAAAATTGCGGCTTTTTATCCGATAGAAAGTGTGGTAATCAATTTAAACAAAAAGGTTTTTTCCAGAAAGTTTCTCATCGAATGAGTAAAGATCTTCAAGCAGAACTGGAACAATTGAAAAGCAGGTGCAGTTACCTTGAATCCGTGATTGAATCCAGCAACCTGGGTGTTTATCAGGATTTAAGTCAATTGGAGCTCGTTTTAAAACTTGCCCGGGGCATAATCTATCGTTGCCTCAATGACGATGCCTGGACTATGGTGAGTCTGGTGGGTGATTGCGAAGGAATTTTCGGCTACTGCTCAGAAGATATTCTTGAAAATAATGCTGTTTCTTTTGTAGACTTGATTTTTGTAGAAGACAGGGAAGCTGTGCGGGACGCTGTGCAAAGAGCAATTGATGAGTTTAACCCCTGGGAAATAAGTTATCGTATTGTGACCGGAAATAAGGAAATACGCTGGATTACCGAAAGGGGAAAAGCAGTATATGACTCTGGTGGGATGGTAAAATACCTCGAAGGTGCGTTTATTGATATTACCGAAGCGCGGAAAATCGATGCGGAGAATGCATTCAGAGTTGAAGTACTTGATCAGATAAGAGATTTTATAACAGTCACGGACTTAAACGGGCAAATCAAGTGGGTCAATAAAGCAGTTTCGGATTTCATGCACTTAAACAGAGATGACCTCGGAGGCAGATCTGTTACCGGTTATAATCCGGATTCCGATGGGCAGCTGCGTCAATCGGAAATTATAGAGTCAACATTAAAAAACGGATTCTGGCGCGGAGAAGTGGTAAATGAGAATGATGCCGGTGAAATGGTTATTCTCGATTGCCGTACAAACCTTGTTTACGGTGAAAACGGCGAGCCTGTTGCCATGAGTGGAATAAGTACGGATATAACCGAAACAAGGCGCCATCAAACAGCCCTCAGGATAAGTGAAGAAAAATATCGCGCTTTTTTTGAAAACAGTCCCGTCGGTATTTTCCGTACTACCGTGGAAGGCCGACTTCTGGATGCAAATCCGGCTCTCGCGCGAATGCTTGGTTGGGAAAATCCTCAGGAATTTATCAATAATGTTAATAATATCCGTGAGGACATCTATGCTGACCCGCAGATACGTGATAGTGTTATCGATAATTCAAATACAGATAATATGGTAAGTTATGAAGTAAATCTCAAAAAGCGTAATGGAACCACTATTATTGCTAATATAATTACAAGAATAGAAACGGACTCTGAAGGAAAGAAGGCTTTTTTAGAAGGAATTGTTGAAGATATTACCGAAAAAATGAGCCTGAAAAAACAGAAAGACCAACTGGAAGAGGAATACCGTCAGGCGCAGAAAATAGAAAGTATTGGGCGACTTGCTGGTGGAATTGCTCATGATCTCAATAATTTGCTTGTGCCGGTTTTGGGGTTTGCCGAGATACTTCTGGATGAAATGACTCCTGGATCTCCCCACCACGAGGCGGTGAAAGAAATCAAGAATGCTTCACTTAAAAGTCGAGATTTACTCCGACAGATTCTTGCTTTCGGTCGCAAGCAGATTCTCAGTGAGCAGAAACTGGACCTCAATATCCTTATTAAAAACATGGAAAATCTTATTCGGAGGACAGTCAGAGAGAATATTGAAATTACTTTTGATCTCTCGTCGTTTCCCCTTGTAAGTTCCGTTGATGCCGTGCGGTTTGAACAGGTTTTAATCAATTTAATTGTAAATGCTCAGGATGCAATCAAGCAATCCGGCTCCATTGTCATCAGATCCGGTGATTTTACTAACCCTCAGGGAACCCAAACCGGTGAATTTGCGTTTGTTTCCGTCAATGATTCCGGTTCCGGGATACCTTCAGACGTTCTTCCTCATATTTTTGAGCCTTTCTATACAACTAAACCCAAAGGCTCCGGGACAGGGCTCGGCCTTGCAACGGTTTATGGCATAATAAAGCAGCACCGTGGAGATATTCAGGTTAATACAAGTCCCGGAAAAGGCACAAGTTTTACGGTATATTTCCCCAGAGAAACTGATACTGCACCATGCGCAGCAAATTCCAGTGAATTATCCACTTGTCCGAAAGGTCAGGGGCAGCATATTCTGGTTTTAGAAGATGACCGGAATGTAATTCGATTTATTGAAAATGTCCTGAAAAGAAAAAACTTCACGGTCACATCCATGTCTTCCGGCGTAAGTGCTCTTTATTATATTGAAAATAGTGAAAAGCCAGTAAATCTAATTGTAAGTGATGTTGTTATGCCGGGGATGTCCGGGCCAGAATTTTACGAGCAACTGAAAAAGAAATATCCACAAATGCCGGTAATTTTTATTTCAGGATATTGTGAATCAGAAATGGCAATGCCCATCAATCGAGGTCCCCTGGTGGAATTTTTGCAGAAACCATTTGATATTGAAGTTTTGTGTCAGATGGTACTTAAACTTACCACTCATCCCCAGTAGTGATTCGGATTCCCAAGGTGAAGAAAAATGAGCTTTTTACCGCATCTTCCGATTCAAAACCTGAAACACTCTGCCCACCAAGGGTTATTCCAAATCTGAGTTTTCTTGAATACAGATAATCAACGTTCAGACCATAATCGAAACCCGCAAAGGACTTGGAGTTAGTGATGTTCCAACCCCCAAGAACTGATACGAACAAGGATGGGATGATACTGAGAAAATCCACGGTATAGACCAGTCGAACGATACCGGCGGCATTTCCTGCGAGTTCATCGCTGGAATTGAAATATAAGCCACCCAGTTCCATACTCCAGGAATCATTAAAGAGATGAGCATACCGGGCAGAAACCCTGGCACCGGGATCCGGAATGTGAGAGCCTCCCTCAAAAACAAAAATGTTTTTAGACTGGGCCGACACCGCCGAAGGTATGATTATACATGTGAAAAATAGAATGGAAAGTACAGTTTTCATTGAAATCAGGAGTGCGTTTTTGGTTCCAGTTTTGAAAATTCCATGGAATTTACCGAAGTCGGTTCAGGACTTTCAAAACCGAAAACAGTAAAGATCAGCGAGTTTTCTTTGCTCTGTTAGGGGTTTTCTTCATTTTTGCCCCTTGAGGGCCTTGAGGATTCATAATTGCAGATGGATTACTTACCGCAACATAGTACCATTTTGCACCAAGCCAGGATAAATCGACTAATGCTCTAGGGATTTTAAGCTTGTAAATTGATGAATTTACTCTGGTATTTGTTTCAATACGACCAATAATCCAGGAAGTAGTTGCAAGGGATTTGAAAGCATTGAGGGTTTCTTTACCAACTTCAGTACTGTCGATTTTCTTTGAGAGATAACCTAAATCCTTGGCATATTCATAAATCCAGGAGGCAAACTGAGACATGTTAAGTCCACCGAAGGAATTGATGTTTTTTCCAGCAAACTTGCAATCCGTAGGGAACTTGCCTTTTTTAGCAACAAGGAACTTGAGCTCGTTGTTCCAGTCGGTTCCGTAAACTGCATGTATGAAGTTGCCGTCTACCATGTATCTGAACTCAAGGCGTTTTCCGTAGAAGGATTCAAATTTCTTTAAAACAGCTCGATCCGGGAATACCTGATTGGGGATTTTATTCCAGTTCAGGGTAATTGTTACGATAAGAGCATCGTTTTTAAGAATTTTGGTTTTTGCTGTGCGGATTGAGTAGAAATCTTTAACCCAGCCTATTTCTCTTTTAGCATTTTTATCGAGAAGATTTACCCAACGGGCAGGATTTGTAATATCAGCGAGTTTTTTAGTCGCTTCAAGAACTTCTTTCGCTTTAGAAGCGTCTTTTAATTCAAAGCCGCCACTGAAAACGCTTTTCTTTTTGAAAATGCGTGACTGGAAATAAGTGGACGTACCGAGATTATCCATCATTACCATGGTATTTTTGTGGAAATCTTCAATCATTGCTACCAGCTTGAGAGCGTTTGCTTTTTCTTTTTTATCACCGATGTGGTCGATTTTGGCCTTGAACATGGGGAATGCCTGAGACAGCATTTTTACGTAACGGGTAAGAGTTGAATAATCGGTTTTATCCACGAAGAAAATCATGGTGTCCGGACGCATGAATTTGCCGAGGTCTTCAACGCTTCTGGGTTTAAGGATGGCTTTTGAAACACTGCTTTTTACGTTTTTATTGAAAACAGCTTCCATTATGAGGAGACCATTGTTGTTTTTCAAACCACCACCTACGGTTATGTTTAGAATGTCGTGGAGGAATGTGCGGAAGTTTAATTTGTTTCCGAAGGGTACATCCCTCATTTCTCTGCTTAATGATCTCGCCAGTCTACGCTGCTTTCCATAAAGTGCACCACCTATGTTAAGGTCGGCAATAGCATAATCTGCAGAGGCTTTAATGTAGTTTTTCATGGGGTTAATGAGGGCCGGATCTATTGAAATATAGAGAGATTTGCCTTCCATCATAATGTAAACGCGAGGCTGGTCTTTTTTGTTGAGATTGCCTTTGTTGTCGATATAGCCACCCCAGGGTTTTTTGACGAATGTGCCGTAGTGATTGTTTACAAGTCTGCGATGGATTGTGGATTCTGCATTGTAGTCAATGTAGATACTTAAACCGGATTTACCCTTGATTTTGAAAGTTTTGAACCCGTTTCCAAGTCCAGTTGTATCGGCAACGGCGTCGCGGAGAAGTTCTTCAATCCCGGTACCCGCCATATAGGCCTGACTTTTGAGAAATGCCCGATATGTGAACATTCTCTTAAGTAAAATGTTTGCCTGACCTGTTAGGGCACTTGGTATTGAAATCAGGTTTCCTTTGGGGGCGGAAATGAAATCAAGGAGACGATCCGGATGTTTAACTACGTAAACTTCCTTGAGCATCTGGTGAAAAGCTTCAGGCGAAATTGTCTGCGGAAGTTCATTAATATCAGCTTCCACCGGTGGTTGATTATTGGTTACCGTTGTGTCGTTTTTAGGGGGAAGTTTTGGGGGAACTGTCTGATCGCCATCTCCCTTTTTCTTGCCTCCGGTGCAACTGAATGATAATAAAGTAAAAATTATTACTGTGAGAAATCCTGTTTTTATTTTCATGGTATTAACCCTTTCTGAAGTTCAAGAGTATATTTTATGTTCAAGGAATTTTCAACCTCATAAAACAGACAGGGAAATTCGTCATTCTGGGTCTTTTGCCCCGGCGGTTTTCAGGGTGGGAGTGATGAAATGCTTTTCAAATGTGGGCTTCCTCTAAAGGGACTAAGACAAATTCTGAAAAAAAAATGCAAAATAGGGTGTTCTTGCTTTGAAATAATAAAATCAATAATTACAATTTTTTAATCACTTGCCTGAAAATAAAATAAAAGAGCACTGATTAAATCAGCTTGACATCCTGGCCAGTTGTTGCAAATGGATTTGATGAGCACTCTGCTCAATTGCAACCTCGGAGTAAGAAAATGGCAATATTCAAAATTTCACCGCTTTCAGATGTTATGAAGGAAAATGACATTGAATCCCTTGAAAATGAGCTCGGAAGGCTTGGGGTAGCCCTAAGGGAGCAGAATGACGACCTGGATCAGGGAATAGAAGGAGAAGTGGAAGATGACATTCTTTCGGAGTTCATGGATAGCCTTGATGAGGAACATGCTGCAGCGGATATCTATATTCCCGGGCTGTTTTCTGAAGTTCTTCCCTTTGGCGAAATTCGTATAGGAAGTCTTCAATCATTAATTGAAGCTCTCGAAAACCTTCAGGATGAGCTTGGAATCGATGATCCGGATTCTCCTCCCGATGAGGATGAAGAAGACATTATGGATGACGAAGATGAAGACATTATCGATGACTTCGACGGAACCCGCGCACCACTTAAGAAAATGTGGTTTGAGTTCTACCGCGCAGCTAATGAAGCTCTTGATGCGGAATCGAATTTGATAATAAAAGCATAAGGTGTCTCTCCTGAATGAATTATAGAAATATTCCGGTAATTTCCGGGATTCATTACACAGAAAAGCTTCTGTGGCCCTATCTTCCTTTAACAATTAAAGAGGTTCTTATAAGTTATCCTTATGCGTGTCGATCGGGAAGTACTTTTCCTGATGTGAGGATATTTCTGGACAGCGGGTCGTATGGTTATCTGGCCTATGGCGGGACTCTGAAACGCGACGATTGCGACACTACCTCGGTTATTCTGAAATTTGGAGACACGGAGTTTCCGATTCGAGCAACAGAGCTTCTGGATTATCAGGAAAAGCATGCTTATGTGGCTTTCACCCTTGATATTCCTGTTCGAGCCTCCGATGATGACAAAACCGTCACCATCCGGTATGAAGAAAGCTTGAATAACGCCCTTTTTGCCCTGAGCCAGCGTCGTAAACGATCAATGAAGTTATATGCTTCCATTAGTGCCCATCCTTCCCTTCCGTTGATGAGGCGGCATATTGAAAAATTGCGGGATGAGGATTTTGACGGATTAGCTGTTGGCGCTTTGCTTCAGTACCGCCGGGATAAAATTCTTATGGAAAAAATAATCGGCGACATAATGGATTTATGGGATGACCGTCCAGTGCATTTTTTCGGTTTGACAACGATTCCTCATATCTTAACGAATTCAGAAATAACAACGGATTCAAGTACGTGGATCAAACTTGCCCTTTCCGGGAAGGCCGTGGGAAGTGACAAAATCATTGAAAGTCCTTCCAGACTTGAAATTATTCATCTTGCCCTGTATAACCTGTGCAAAATAAGCGGAAGGCAATTGGATGCCGGTGCCGCCATGGCGATGAGAACAACTCTCCTGAAAGAATAATATGACAGAAACTATTGAGATTAAAAATTTTTCCGGCGGTAACGGTTTCGGAATGGGTTTTGTTGATAAAAAACCTGTTCTGGTTCCCGGAACGGTACCCGGGGATGTATGCAGCATCGAAATCACGGGAAAGGGCAAATTCTGGACTGGTCGAGTAATCGAGTTTGTTAAAAAATCTGACAAACGGACAGCCAATGTCTGCCCATTTTACTTAAGTCCTGATGCTCCAAAGCGGGAGTTCTGTGGTGGCTGTCCTATGATGGGTGTCTCAATGGAGACGGAGCTTGAAGCCAAACTGGAAATGATTTGTCGGGCATTTCGGCAGCATAAACCAAGTCCTGTACTTCCCCGGATGGTAGAGGAATGTGGTCCCCAGACTAAATATCGTAATCGACTCCGCGGGGTTATTTCCGGTGGTAAAACATTCCTTCGTCAGGGTTTGTCCGATCGTCTGGCAATAGTTGATTTCTGCCCCGTTTGCGCAGTACCCGAAGACCTCAGGTTGGTAACTTCCCTCGGCTGCGACGGTGAATTTACCATTGAGTGGACCCACCGAAATGAAATTGCGATTCGCACAAAGGAAAAAATAACCAGGATCCCGGAAACCGAAGACAGAATAATCTCACTGATTTCGGGAAAAAAACTCATATATGGCACTGAAGATATAGATATTTTTGATGGCAAACCGTTTTACAAAGCTCCCGGTGAGTTCGCCCAGGCAGGTTTGTCTGCTAATAAAGCGATTATCGGTGCCGTAATGGATTTTTTGAACATGGTGTACCACAGTGGGGAGATCCTCGAGCTTTATGCCGGTAGTGGCAACATAACCCGATACCTCGAAGATGTAGCGGTTGTTCATGCCGTTGAAACATCAGATGTAGCAAAACAGTTTTATAAAAACGTAAAAAGATCGAAATTTTACGGTAAGAGTGCTTCGTTTTTCCCGGATATTGAAGGCATTTCCGTTGTGGTGAGCGATCCGCCGCGGGAGGGAATGGACAAAGTGGTGACGGAAAAACTCATCTCCCTCGCTCCCGGGGCAATAATATTGATAAGTTGCGATCCCATGACCGGAGCCAGAGATATTTCACGCCTGATTCAGGGTGGATATGAACATCGGGCTATAAGAGCAATCAACACAATGCCGATGACAGCGCACTTTGAAATGATTTCCCTTCTTACTCGCTGATTCAGGGCGTAAACATTCAATATCAATTAATAAATAAAAGGAACGTAATTTTTAATTCAATTTCCCAATTTCGATCCTTTTACTCTGCAAGCGGTAATACTCTGGCTCAACTAACGTGGGCATCGCTGTAATCTGGATGCGTTATCAACGGTTATATCTGGAAAATTGAGTTTTTCGTGCAAAGAATATAGATTTTATTGGTTTAACTGACTAAATTGAGTTTAGCGACACGGAATATTTATGTTTCCAGAAGGTAAGTTATGAAAAAAATACTTGTAAGTATGTCGATAATAACTGCTGCAGCTGTGACTATGCTGCTTTTTGTTTATTGTGATTCCAGGACATCAAGAAACACTAAAACCACTGCAGGGCCCGATGAAAGTAAATCTCAACCGGAAAAGGTGCCGGAAAAGCAGACAAAGCCTGCAACAAAACCAGTTCCTCAGGTGGCAGCAGTTGATCCCTGTAAAGCATTCAAGAAAATTAATGAGAATACTGACTTATCGAGTTATACTACCGTTCAACTCGAAGAAATATGTAAATGTGGCACCGTAAAAGCCTGCTCCCGGGCAGGAAGGCTCTTTGCTTTAAAGGAAAACAACTATTATAACACTGGCAAAATGATTAAATATCTCAACCTGTCCTGTGATAAGGGTGTGTGGGAAGACTGTCATTTCCTCGGGACGGTATCGGAAAAGGGATTTGACAATCTTGTGCCGGATCTTCCAAAAGCCCGGATCCTTTATAAATCCAGTTGCGAAAAAGGAAAACTTGAAAAGAGCTGTTTTCAATATCATTCCCTTGTTTTTGCTACGGCAAAGAATCCAGCGGATACATACAATTACTTTTCAAAAAAGTGCAGAGAAAAGCAGGGTGAGAGCTGTATGTACATGGGGCGTATGCTATCCGAGGGGCGAGGAGTGAAGCGAGACCGGAAGGAAGCACTTAAGGTATTTAAAAAATGGTGTGAAAGCGGACATCATGAAGGGTGCATCTGGCAGGGAAAACTCCACGAGGAGGATGGTTTTCATGCCAGAGCCTTCCAGCTTTATAAAGATGCCTGTACTGCGGCAGAAGGTCTCGGATGTCTTTTCGGAGGTAATCTTCTTGTTGAAGGAAAAAAATTGAAAAAGGACCCAAGACGAGCGGCGGAAATGTATACCACTGGGTGCGAAAAAGGTGAGAATAATTGCTGTAACGTTCTTGGAAAAATGTATCAGAAGGGAATTGATGGGGATAAGCCTGACTTCAATCTGTCCGTAAAGTTTTTTGAGAAATCGTGCCAGGGCAGAATAATGGAATCATGCAGGCTTTTGGCATATATCTACGAAACCGGTCGAGGGGTTGAGCAGAACTTCAAACGAGCGGGCTTGCTTTACGATATGGCCTGCGTTATGGGGGAGCCCATTGCCTGCGCCAATCTGGGTTATCTCTATGAAAAAGGGTTCGGTGTTAAACCGGATCCCGTTAAGGCCTTTAAACTTTATGAGATGTCATGTAAAAAGGGCGAAATGACCGCCTGTAACAATCTTGGGCACATGTACCACAGTGGAGTGGCTGTTAAATCGGATTCAGTAAAAGCATTCGGACTTTTTGAAAAAGCCTGTAAATCAGGGCACCTTCCCGCGTGTCAGAATGTCGCAAGGCTCTATGAACTTGGCGAAGGCGTAACTAAAGATTTAAAGAAAGCTGTGGCTCTCTATAAGAAGAATTGCATTGCTCTTGAGATGGCGAGTTGCAACAGCCTCGCCGAAATGTATAAAACCGGGACCGGGCTGAAACTCGATAAACGCATGGCTTACGATTATTACAAAAAAGCATGCTTCGGTAATTTTGCTCAAGGATGTACAAATCTGGCAATGAGCTATTATCTGGGGCGCGGAACGGCAAAAAATGTTAAAAAAGCCATAAGGTATTTCGAAAAAGCATGTAATGCCGGGGAAGTGACTGCCTGTTTCAATCTGGGTAAAATCTATGAAAAAGGTCGCGGTGGCATTAAAGTCGATAATAAGAAAGCTCTGGAGTTGTATGAAAAAGCTTGCCGCCTCGGAGACAGCGAGAGTTGTCGGATGACAACAGAGAAAAAAGGGAAATAGACGCTTACGGAGTAATTCGATAGTGACTCGTTTTAAAGAAATGCTTCAGGATAAAGTCCCTCTAAAGCATTCCGCTGCGCGAAATTGCCTACCTGATTTTCCTGTTGCTGCTACTGCTTACCAGGCTTCCCTGATTTTTTAACAGGTAATCAGGAAGTCAGGGAAACAGGTTCAGGAACAGTGCGTAACCATTCAATATCAATTAATTAATTAAAAAGGGTAGGATGAAAACATTCACTTTGAGATTTCGAACCTTTTATTCTGCAAGCGGTACAGTTTTATTGAAGTCTCACGCCCATGAACCAGCGGGGTCCAGAATTTTCTCCTTCAAAAATTCTAAGTAATTCCATCCCGGCAAAGAACGACCAATGCTCAGTGAACCGGTGATGCAACCGGAAACGTATTGCTGAAAACCCGCGATACCGACCGTTTTCTGCTGTATTCCACACATAGCCGATATCCGACTCGAACATCCAGGTTTTGTCCCGGTGACGGATTCCGTAATGGACACCGAAGGCACCTTCATCATCATCTTTTAACGATGGACTGTAAGTCAGCATCGTATATGACTTTTCTGTACCGGAGATGATTCCGCCATATGGCTTTGCAAACGAAGTCCAGCCCGCTTCGAGATCAATAAATTCTTTTAAATTGAAAATGATGGGGGAAACGGCATAGCCTTTGTAATCATTACTGATATTGGCAAAACCAATTTGAAGCCCGTTTCCGGATCTCGCAAGGTTTCCGAAACCAACCTGAAGGCCGTTCAGTTTTGAAACGTAATTATAACTTCCCGCCTGAACGCCTGTTACTTCCCCGGCTTTATTGACGTAACCGAATTGAACGCCCTTGATAGAGTCCGCAAAGTTAACGATGAAAGAGAACTGAAGCCCCGTAAATTTACCTTCGGCTCCATTCACCCCAAAAGAAAATTGAACTCCTGATGAGTTTTTACCTACTATATTAAAGACGGGAGATAATTGAAGTCCACTGAAACTGCCCTCAGTGATATTCACAATTGCAGCCTGAATGCCGTCGAAATTACCCATAGTATGAGACATGAACCCGGCTATTTGAAAACCGTCAAAATTCCCCCCGGCATAACTTATGAAAACACTCAATTGAAGTCCGTTAGCGTTGCCGTCAACGAGTCCCACGAGTGTGTTTAATTGAACACCAGTAAAATCACCTTGCACGTAATTAAATGGAGAGACTTGAAGTCCTGTCATGTTGCCTTCAGTATAATTGAAAATCCCACTGTACATGACTCCGGTAAACGACTTGCGAAAAAGGTTTCCGTAAGCGCCATAAGCAAAACCGACGGAATCCGTCGTGCCGTAATTAAAAAGTAAGTTGTTGCGATAAAAAAAGGATAAGTCAGAAGAATTCGCGCGAAGGGGAAAAAGAAATATCATAGTCGCAAATAAGATAAGTGTAGTACTTTTCATAGTTAATTCTCCGACAATGCAGGTGCGGTTTTCTCCCGAACGGTCTAAGCAATTTGTATTCCTCTCTGAAATTGTTTTGTAATAACAGGTTGTTGAACGAGACCATAGAGCTCTTGAACACAAATAACCTGAATTGCACGACATTTTTGTCATAACGAATATTGCAGGATATATATATTGTTGGAATAAACTTTAAAATACCCGAAAGTTAGAGCGTTATGGTTAGTGTAAACAGGGGGCTCATTTCTGAAGCATTTCTTTAGAATAACTCACAATAGTATTACTCATGAAGTGTTCTGGACCGCTTGCAGAGTAATATGATTGTGACTCGGTTTAAAGAAATGCTTCAAGAGAAAGCCCCTGATTTTCCTGTTCCTGCTACTGATTTCCTGAATACCTGATTTTTTTAACAGGGAATCAGGAAGTCAGGTAAACAGGTTCAGGAACAGGGCGTAACCATTCAATATCAACTAATACGCCTTAACCGAGCAGCATTGGGTCTGGATCCTTTTACTCAGGACAGTAACTAAATATAAAGCAGCCTTTAACTCGGGATTGACATGGAAATAATGCTAATTTAAACTCACGCGACTGTTGGTACCGTTTGGGGCTACAAAGTTAATGTCCTGTAATACGGTCTTTTCAAGTTTACACCGGATTTTGACACAGGACATTAAGAATGAAGACCTTGAAATTATTATAGTGTTCTGAATGGCATGTTTTCCTGAACATGCTCAAATTTGATAAAAATTGAATTTCAGGACACGAACTACAAAGGGAGGTTTTATGGAGCCGAAGTTTTATAAATTATCCGGAACATTTTCAATTAAAGGACCACTTTTCGGAGCAGCTCTGGGGCTGGTCTCTCTTTTTCCACTGTCTTTAGCCTATGCTTATCTGGTCCGGTATATTCCTTTTATATATCTGAACTTTATGATCAGTCTTGGTTTCGTAGCTTTAGTTGCTTATATTTATTTCGTCGGGGAAAACTACGGCAAAAATCGTAATAAATACACAGCTCTAGTCGGGGCCCTTGTTATGGGGCTGGTTACGCTGTATGTGAGTTGGGTTGCCTTTCTGTTTGTTCTGAAACATAATCTCAATTATTTTGAACTGCTCACAAATCCCAAGATGGTTATAAATATTATTGACAATCTCGTCACAACGGGGTGGTTTTCAATTAAAGGTGGCCGAGTCAGTGGAATGCTCTATGCTATTTTTCTTGGGATTGAGGCTTTACTGTACATAACAATGTTTATTGTCATGTGGTTTGGTTCATTTGCCGACAATGTATACTGTGAAGATTGCCAGAAGTGGGTCGATCGAAAGAATCTGCCGTATTTTTACAATCCAGAATATGCAAATGAAATTACGACCCGGATGCTCGCCGGGGATGAAAGCTGGATTGACTGGTTGCAACTGGTGGATGAGCCCCACTGGCTGGCCTTGAATGTGGCTACATGTAAAAAGTGTAAAAATTTCCATGTTCTAAATTTAAAAGAGGTCAGGATGACAATTGTCGACGGGGAGAATCGAGAGGATGAAAATCAGGTACTGGAAAATCTGATCATCTCATCTCAAACTCTTGAGAAGATCCATGCCAGATCAAATCCCACACCCCCGCCGTTTGAAAATCAGGACTGAAACAATAACAAAAAGTTTACATGAGATTAAAGAGGTTTCCGAGGTACCTGGCATAACTGTGGCGTGCCGGTCGAGGGACAAGGTGTAAAATCCTGCGGACGATCATGGGAACTAAAACCAGCGTAATGCGATCCGTGTGTTCCCTCAGGATTGACGGATGGTGCTCGTAGGCTTTTATGATCTGCAGCAGATTGTCTACAACCATAGCGACTTCCGCCTGAAGAGCGACAAACTCATCCGTGTCCAGCACAATACCGGTACCGCAGCATACAGGGCAGATGGGAAACAGGTGGATCCAGAACTTGGGATGACCGTCTTCTTCGAATTCCCAGGCATCCTGAATGGTTTGATCCTTTCCGACTCCTCTGAAATCACTGTCGCAACTGAAAAGGTGCTTCTTGTCCGGGTCATTGTCCTGTTCGAGTTCAAAAGGACGATCCTTGAAGCAAACGGGGCAGATGTTGAAATCTTTATGTTCTGATATGTTTACCATTCTGACTGTACTCCGAAATTATCAAAAAGAATTATGTTTTAACTCGAAGATTATTTCAAGAATATATTCTGTATACTTTACAAATTATATGAAACAAAAGAGATTTTTGTTATTAAATTGATAGCGGAGAAAAAGGCAGGCGTGTTTTAAATTCTTCAAAAAGCGGAGTACTAGTAATGAAGGGTCACGGAACCACCAACGGTCCACCACAGTCCGTAGTATTCAGCTTCAGTGAATGTACCATCTGCAGTTTCAACATAGGCGTCATCTTTCCACATGAGTCTGTAAAGTCTGAAGAACCCACCAAAACTCAAATTCGGGGAAATGAACCAGTTAAGACCGAGACCGAAACCAACAAGAAGTCCGGAACGTGATTCGTCATCATAGCCGGTATCCCTGACTTCCTGAAGGGATCCGCCACCGAGGTTTACGGCAGCCCAGGCTTCCATCATGGGTCCCAGTGGAATGTAAAATCTGGCTTCACCTGCAAAAATAGCATGTTGAATTTCATCGTTAGTTTCGGCATGCATTGCGTAACTGAAACCTGTGTGAATACCGATGGCGAAATTGGGCTGGGCACGGAAAAGACCAGTGTAATAAGCACCACCGCCAGCGACATAATCTTTTGCGCCTTCGCCGGTAAGACCGGATACAACAAGGGAAAATTCATGAACAAAGCCGACTCTGCGGGGTTGCATCATGGGGCCGGGGCCTGCGGGGCCGCCGATTGGATCTACGTGAAATTGTGCGCTTGAAATGGCGGGGAAAAGGGTGACTAAAACTGTTGCTAACGATAATAAAAGCCTCTTCATTTGTATATCTCCTTGAGAAACGAGTTATAGGAAAACCAAAACTAAATACTATTGTGGTCAGAAAATATTTCATTGCAAGTAGAAAAAAGTTCACAATATGAATTTTTTTCCATACCTGCCGTGGTTTCTACCTCAAGCGAAAAAGAATTTCAAACGTTACACCGCCATTTTGAAAAATCAGATTTTCCAGGAAAAACCACCGGAAGTCTCAGGAGTGTCCGCCAGATAGGTTTTGAGATGTTTTCTCGATGAACGGACCATTCCGAGGGTGGATTCAAGTCGGTCCATGAGTTTTGAAGCAATTTCTGATAATCCGTTTGCGATGATTTCAGTTTGAGTGATTGAATCTTGATGAATTTCGATAATTTGCGAGAAAACGGCAGGGCTTTCCTCTTTAAGTTTTCCCAGTCGAAGCAATAATTTGCCCCGCTTTTCGGACCAGACAGGAAGTTTCTCGAATCCGCAGGGTAAAAAAGGCGGGTTAAGGGCATGTTCCAGAAAATCAAGGAGAATCTGTTCTTCAGTGAAAGTGGTTTTTCGAACAATGGTCATGGCATCTGCTGTGGAGAACTTGTCTTTTCCACTGCTTCACCCCAGGCCTCCCGGAGGCCTTTAAGCAATTTGATGACGACATCAATCGGCTCAACACTTTTATTGATGTTTGCCTGGGTAAGCTGGTCAATCATGAAAAAGTACAGAGCTTCCAGATTGGAGCAAAGTTCCGGAGACACGCTGTAATCCAGTGTGGCGATAAATTCGTTAAGTATTGCTTGAGCTTTACCGATGGCGGTGCCTTTCCCGGCCATATCACCTTTATCAAGGAGTATTCTTGCCTTTTTACAGTTACCAATTGCAGCATCATAGAGCATAAGCAGAAGTCTGCCCGGATCCGCAGTTTCTACACCGATGGATTTGTATCGGTTTATGGCACCGCCGGCGGCGTTGTTCGGTGGATATCCGCTTGTAGGGTAATTCATTTAAATACCTTTCGTGAGCCTGCGCCGTCAATGTCAGTTCAGAACTGAATTCCGGCACGAACCATACAGTACAAGTATCCCGGAGAATACCATCATTCTATAGATCGGTGTCAAGGCAAATTTCTTTAGGGTTATTTAGTTACTGTCCTGAAATACAGGTTTTCAAGTTTCATCAAGATTTAAACACAGGACAGTAACAACGAAGACCTTGAAATTATTGTAGTGTTCTGAATAGCATGTTTTCGTAAACATGCTCAATTTTGATAAAAATTGAATTTCAGGACACGAACTATTTCAGTGCTTTGAAGAGTTACAGTGTTATTTTCAGGATCCAGCCGGAGAATGATTCAATTGAATTATCAAGGCGGTTTCGTTTGAAAAACCCAATGACGAGATTACCACCGGCGATGGCAGCAAGTCTTTTTGCTTCTTTTACAGCGTCGGATGGTTCTTCGATTTCATGGATGTTGATAATGCACGGCCAGGCCAGTGGAACAAGAAGTGACCACATGGTTGCCGTAGCCCAGGAAAGAGGAACCTGAGGATAACACAGAACTTTCATCGCCTTTGATTTGTAATCGTGAAAAACCAGGGGAAACTGCACGGCGGTAGCTGTTTTGAAGTAGCCGAGTTCAAAACGCCCCAGCACTCTGAAGGGCTTTTTCGCTATCAGTTTACCGTTTCGGATCCGGAATGAACGGGGAAGCCGATCCACTATGATCCCAATGCCGTCCGTTGGCGTTATTACCTCACGCTGTTCAAATTTTTCAATGATTTTAGTCGCAGTCTTTCGATCCGAGTCCGAAGAATAGTACTTAGCCTCCAGATGGACGGAAGCGCAGGAAACAAAAAGCAGGGGCAAAAAAAAGTATATCTTATTCATGTTCATTTAAACCGCTTTCGGAGTTATAAGATAGTAAATTATTTCAAGATAAAGCCTCAAGTTAAAGACCCTGCTTGCCTGACCCTGCTTGCCTGATCCTGCTTGCCTGATCCTGCTTGCCTGATCCTGCTTGCCTGATCCTGCTTGCCTGATCCTGCTTGCCTGATCCTGCTTGCCTGATCCTGTTACTGATTACCTGTTCCCTGATTTTTTTAACAGGAAAACAGAGTCAGGAGCAGGTCGTAAACATTCAATGTATAAACACCACCGGTGGATTTATCTGTTCAGGGAATCTACAGAAATTCCATATCTACCGAGAATAGTGCCACTGAGGGTAAAGATCTGGTTCTTGGCAACTTCCAGATCGTACAGGGCTTTTTCAAGGCCGAGTTTTGCGCTGTCCAGTTCCGTGAGGCGCAGTAAAACGCTGTGGTTGGTTCCGCGACCGAGTTTGAAAAGTTTTTTCTCGTTTTCGAGATGAAGTTCCGATGCTTTTACGGATATGCGGGCGGCGGTAATGCGTTTTTGAGCACTTTCATAGTCATTACGGGCTATTACGGCACTCATGGCAATGAGATTCATGAGCTTTTCCTTCTGAATATTAAGGATACGCTTGGTTGAACGTACCGTTTCGAGGTAACCTTTTCCCTGATTTCTTTCCACGGAGGTAGAGAAACTTAATCCACCACCGACCATGAATGCATCAAAGCGGTACAGGTTTTTGAGGGTTTCCGTGTATTTTACGGAATCCATCGTGGGCCCGGCACTTACACTGACGTCCAGTCTTGGTAAGAGCATGTTCTTCGCCACTTTTTCATCAACGCGGTTACTTTCAAGTTGTCGTGCGAGGGCCGCAAGGGTTTTACTTCGAGCGATGGCGGTTTTGACGATGTTATCGAGGGATCCCGCATCCAGCTTTTTAAGACCCACGGGACGGAAAATTGGAGCATTCGCATCCACTTTGATCCCCATGAGATCCGCAAGGCTTAAAGAAGCTTTCAGAATCATGGATCTCATGTTTTCGATATCCACTTCCCGCTGGGCCACGGCGGCTTTCACCGCCAGCAGATCCGAATCTTTTCCCATTCCCGCTTTCAAAAGGGCCTCGGTATCGTGGAGCTGGTTCTTTGCAACCTTGAGGCTGCTCATGAGAACATCATATTGTTTCCAGGCGAGATCCAGATTCAGCCAAGCCGAAATGACATCCCGCACCACGGTCTCCGCTTTTGCCGTCTGATTAATTTCTTCCACTTCCCGATTCAGCGCTGCTTTCTTGATATCCGCGGTATTGATTTCCACACCCATTCCCGCAAGAAGTGGATGCGAAACCGTCAGAGTCAAAGATGTATTCATGGATTTCGTCTCCATTTTCGATTGAACGGGGTTTCCCATGGCACTGAGGTCGATTAACTGCTCCGTCTGGGATCGGGAAGTCTTCATGCCAAGCATCACGATGCCACCGGTTTTAAGCATTTTCGAGACTCCCGCTTCAAAACTTATGGATTTCGAGGATGTCACGGACATGAATGACCCTTCCACGGGCTGAGCTTCAAGGTAGGAACCCTGAACTTTTGCCGTCACGTTTGTATCAAATCGACCCCGGGATGCCTGCTGAGCTCCTTTTGCAAGGGCTATGCGGGCCCCAGCTTCCTTTAAATCACGGTTGTTTCGTACGGCCCGGTTTAAAGCGTCCGTGAGAGAAATATTCGTATCGGGAGTTTGGCCCAGCATGGAAATAAATGTAATTGTTAATATAAGCGTATTCATGATGGTGTTATTCCTTTCTGCCGGGAGTAACGAAGTTTATAACTCTCGCACCGGAGCGCTTCAGAAAATCTATGAAAAGGTACATACAGGGAACCAGGAGCAAAGTCAGAAGCGTTGAGAACGCAAGACCCCAAACAATAACGATGGCCATTGGTTCAAGCCAGGGCTCGGAACCGAACCAGCCCATGGCCATGGGAAGCAGTCCGAAAATCGTGGTCAGAGTAGTGAGGATAACCGGGCGAAGTCTGAGTTTTCCACCTTCGATGACCGCATCTTTAACGGCTATGCCTTCTTTGACTTTGTTGTTTATAAACTCTACGATTACAATTGAGTCGTTGACAACAACACCCAGCAGCGAGACAATTCCCAGCATGGCAATCATTGAAATGGGCTGATCGTGGAGCCATAGACCAAATACAACCCCAATGGCGCCGAAGGGAATGGCCATTAAAACGATGAACGGCTGACCGAAACTCTGGAAAATAGTCGCAAGGATTATGTAAATCCCAAGAAGAGCTAAAATCAGCGCCATGATAATTGAATCTACCAGTTCCGAAGATGTTTCCGTTTCGCCCTTGTAGACGATGTCCACGTCGGGATACTGGATTTTCAACTTATCCGTCAACTTCATCAGGGCACCGTTTACCTTTGAAACCGTTGTGGTATCCACGTCGATTTCGCCGCTGACGGTTATGGTTCTCAACTGGTTAACGCGTTTGAGTTGACCGGGGCCTTTACCCTCTTTAATGTCAGCTATGGCGGAAAGCACGATTCCTTTTCCGGATACGGGGCTTGTTATCTCAAAATCTCTGAGTTCCTGCACCGTTACGCGTCGGTTTTCCGGATACCGCACAACTACATTCACATTGTCATCATTACGCTGGAATCTTGTGGCAATTCCCCCGGCAAATGCCCGGCGAACGGCAAGACCAACTTGAGCGCTGTCAAGACCATGAAACGCTGCCCGCTCAGAGTCCACCATTACGAGAAGTTCGCGTTTTCCTGTAGCTTCGTCATCATAGATGTCCGTGACGCCTTTGATTGTTGTCCCGAACTTTTGAATCTCGGCACTTACAGCTTGAAGGTTTTTATGATTTTTACCACGAACCTGAATCTCAATGGGTTTTCCCGAAGGGGGGCCGTTTTTCATTATATTGACGTTGATTTTCTCCAGTTCGGAAATGGATGCGAAATCTTCTCTCCACTGGCGGATGATTTCCGTGGGTTTGCGCGGCTTCGTTTTGCCATCATTATGGAACCGCACCATGCACTGAAAGACGTGGTTGCCCGTTACAATGTCGTGTCCCACCTGGGCGCTTCCGACGGTACAAAATGATGCGTCTACTTCTTTTTCCCCAACTTTTGCGAGGAATTTTTCAACTTTCTTCGCGGCAGCTTCCGTGTATTCAATGGTTGAACCCACGGCAGTTTCGCCGTTTATGGTAATTCCCGTGATAGTTTTTGCCGGGAAAGCATCAAATTCCAGTTTGTTTCCCGCAAACCACCCGGAAAACATGAATACTCCAAGGAAGAAAACGATGGAGATGGGCCACCACCTTGTTACTTTTGTTAGAAGCCAGCCAAAGCCGTTTTGCATAGCTATAAACCAGCGGCTTTCCTTCTTTTCCAGGGGAGCTTTACCGCTTTTGCTGTAGTGGGCCATGTGCGACGGTAAAACCAGCAGGGCCTCCACAAGACTTACGACAAGAGCAATAGCTACAACCATGGGGATAATCGCGAGAATCTTTCCCATAACTCCGGGCATTACCGTGAGGGTCATGAATGCCACAACGGTGGTGGAAACGGATCCGATGACGGGCCAGAAGACTTCACTTGCTCCCTTGATTGCCGCCTTTTTCGGATCCATTCCCTGCATGTTGTATCGGAAGATATTTTCCACCACCACAATGGCATCGTCGACGATCATACCCAGTGCTATGATGAGCCCGAACATTGCCATCATATTGAAAGTGATCCCCATGTAGTGCATGAAGATGAACGTGCCGAAGAATGCCACGGGGATACCGAGGGCCGTCATGAGCGCCGCCCGGAAATTCAGGAAAACAAAGAGCAGCAGTGTAACTAAAATAAGACCTGAAATACCGTTTGAGTAAAGTGTTGCCTGCCTTATTTTAATGTATCGGCTGGAATCCCAAAGGACTTCAAGTTTGATTCCGTCCGTAGCATTTTTGTTGTATTTATTCATGTAATCCATGAATTTATCCGCAACTTTGATGGCGTCCGCGTCAGAAGTCTTGTTTACGAGAAGGTAAAGGCCCCGCTCTCCACTCACCCGGGAAACGGCCACGGGGTCTGCGAGGGCATCGGTGATTTCAGCTATTTCCCCGAGTTTGACAACGCCCGTGGGGGATGCTTTCACAACGATGGTTTTTAAAGCCATGGGATTGTCTTTTTTCGCCGGAATACGAATGAGGTACTCCGTGCGTCCGGCTTTGATTGTGCCGCCGGGGATATCGCTGGAATGAGCTGAAACCAGAGCCATAACCTGTTTGATATCCAGGTTGTGAGACTTGAGTTTTTCCGGATCCACGGTGATTTTCATCTCGAGATCCCGCAAACCCATTATTGCCACGGAGGAAATTCCCTTGATTCGCTCGAGGTCTTCTTGAATGTCCTTGGCTTTCTGCCGGGTTTCATATTCCGTGAGCTTCGAAGATAGTCCTGCGTAAAGTACGGGGATTTCCACTTTCAGAAGCTTGGTGACGGGCTTATCCATATCCGCGGGGAAATCACCGATGCGCCCTACGGCAGCCTGCACATCAAGGGCAATGCGGGAATGCTCGGACTCGGGAAGACCTTCCTTGGTTTCAATGGCAACGTTACAGAATCCTTCAACGCTGTTTACGGTGATATTCTTGATACCCTTGATGTCCTTAGTTTCTTTTTCAATTTTCATCCCAACGAGGGATTCCATTTCCGTGGGACTGACACCGGGATAAACGGCGCTGACCATGACGACTCCCACGGGAATGTTCGGGAAAGTTTCCCGGGGCAGGCGGCTTAGAGACAGTAAACCCGCTACGATGAGAAAAACCGTAAGCAGATTCACAAGCACCGGTTGTTTAACTGAGAATTTTGCTATATTCATGCTTCACCTTCCGAAAAAAGTCATACTGCTGTCTGTACCGAAAGTATGGTGTAAAAGACTAAAAGACTGTTCCAAGGGTTAAAATAAGGGAAGTGAAAGTGTCCAGCAGCAGGTTATAGGTGAGCGACGGATTGCCCCCGCCGAAAGTCATAAAAAAAGGTAAACGACGTATTTTCTCCGGTGAACACCGTGCATAATCCCCAATGCGATGTTGAATCCGCGGATCCGAAAAAGCGCTCCCCCTTTACTGCGCCGCCGCAGGCGGCGCAGTAAAGGGGGAACGGGACGGGTCAGGAACGCCTAACCCAGAGCTGAAGCACTGGGCTAATTACAGGCGTTCTACGAACGCGGAAAATCCGACATTTTTCAATCACATAGACGTAAATGACGCCACCCGTGAATCCAAACGCAATCTTGAATCCTCGGATCATGAGCCTGTGCCCACACAGGCGCAAGTTTATCAGCCCGGCTCGTAAGAGCCGGGACGGCGCTGGGGTAATCACATAGACGTAAATGACGCCACCCGTGAATCCAAACGCAATCTTGAATCCGCGGATCCTGAAAGCGTTCGCAGACCGCCTATAGATAGCCCAGGGTTTTAACCCTGGGATCGGCGCCGGGGCAATCACATAGACCTAAATGACGCCCCTCCGTGAATCTGGAGACGTCATTCTTGCCTGAATTATTTTCTCCACCTTTGTCGGAGGCATCATTCTTGCCTGAATTATTTTCTCCACCTTTGT
>JAHJMN010000184.1 GCA_018821305.1 Myxococcota bacterium | reverse complement strand
TAAAGTAATGATTTACTGAATATAAATGACCCCTGATTCCCTGTTCCTGAATCTGTTTCTGTTTCTGATTCCCTGAAATAGTTAAATCCTTATAACTGCATTTAGTTTTGTTAACAATATCAACTAATACGCCTTAACCGAACAGCATTGGGTCTAGTTTGTGTCCGGAAATTCGCTTCGCGAAGAATTTTATTAAAAATTCTATCCGGCCACTATTAATATTTTCAACATTTTGAGATTACTGTCCCGAGCTAAAAATAGGCGAAAAATTTTATTATCGGTATTTCAGGACAGTAATTATATAATATTTCTGCGATTTTAGTTTTCCAGAAAGTTCTCAATATAGTTTGACGGGATTTTTGTCACAGGGGTTTTGAAACTGAACCATGTTTGGGATGGAAACTCAAGTCCTATTCCGTGCATGTAGTTATACAGGGATTTTCTAAGACCCGGGCCGAATTTTTCATGATTCACTCCCGACGGGTCAGTAAAGAAGGCATCGTTGTTGGCAAAACTTCCGGGGGATATATCATTCAGAATGACACCATAATCATCAGGATTTGCAAAAACATCGCTGTGAACAGTCAGAGCAAAATGATGCCAGAACCCGGATTGAATGAGTCCATTGTCGAACATCTGCCTTACTATTTCAAGGGAATCAATGGTTTCCTGAGCCGTCTGGGTGGGAAAACCGTACATGAGGTATGCATGGACCATTATCCCCGCTCCCGTAAGATTAGAGGTAACCTTTGCTACCTGCTCAAGGCTTACACCTTTATTGATTAACTTCAGCAGTCTTTCCGAAGCGACTTCCAGTCCTCCGGAAACGGCAATGCACCCTGCCTGAGCCATGAGAGCACATGTTTCTTCGTCGAAGGCACTTTCAAAACGGATGTTTGTCCACCATGTGATTTGCAGTTTTCGTCGGAGAAGCTCTTTTGAAAGATTTCGCAAAACAGCCGGAGGTGCAGCTTCATCAACGAAATGAAAGCCACTGTACTGTGTCTGCTTCATAACAGCTTCGATCCGATCGCATAAGTCAGATGCAGATGCCGGTTCAAAGCGTGAAATATAGTCGAGAGTAGTGTCGCAAAATGAGCATTTTCCCCAGTAACAACCGTGTGCGATCATGAGTTTGTTCCACCGCCCGTCATTCCAGAGGCGATGCATGGGGTTTGTGACCTCGATTGTACTGATATATCTGTCGAGGGGAAGTTCACTGTAATCAGGGGCTCCCCAGTTTTTGATCGCCACATCCGGTTCCGGGGCACCATCATAAAACACGACTTCAGTACTTTCCTTATCTTCGTCTGTCAGTGCCAGTGTGCGTTTAAGATTTTCTTTCAGGCGGTGACCTTCAATGTGTTCTATGACGCAGACAATAGGCCGAAAGCCATCGTCAAGAGTAATAAAATCAGTGCAACTGAAAACCCTGGGGTCACGGAGGGAGCGTAATTCAGTACTCGGAAATCCACCACCCATTATGACTTTAATATGAGGGAAATGTGCCTTGATATACTTTCCGCATTTCAATGCGCAAAGCAGGTTTCCAGGAAAAGGAACACTGAGACCGACTATATCCGGTTTGCAGGTTTCCAGGTGATGTGTGAGGCGCACAAGCATTAATCGATCGATATATGTATCTTCCGAATCAAGTTGTTCTTGTATTTTATCAAATGTACGGGCGCAACGTCCGATTTGCTCGGCATAGCGGCTGAAACCAAAGTCTGGCTCGATTGTGGAGATTATAAGGTCTCCGATGTCTTCAAGATAAAGAGTTGCAAAGTAGCGGGCTTTATCCGTTGTCCCTGTAGTTCCAAACGCCCATTCCGTATCTGATTGCGTCTCAAAACGTCGGCCTTCGGGAAGGAAAGTTCCGTTACAGATACGGTGAGCAATTGCAGGGTTATTTCCTCGAAGAAAAGCCATCACTTCATCAATTGTATCAATATATGCATCACGAGAGTTGCAGGTATCTCGAATCGGTGGTGGTAAAACAGGGAATCGGTGGTCAATTTCCTCGAAAAGCCCCGAAAGTCCTGCGGATGAGAAAAGTTCTGAAATTACTTCGATTCCAAGATCCCTCTGTTTAACATCCATCCCTTCTTTTTTGAGAAAGCCCGTGAGGAAGGCCGTGGATGGGTAGGGTGTGTTAAGTTGAGTAAACGGTGGTAAAATAAGCAGTATTTTTGATTTTAAGTTCATAATTCACATAAAGGATTTTGGAATGTCTCACAGGATCGTTGCCGACAGCAAAGCATATTTCGCTGCACTATCTCTGGATTGTTGCCCATTGTCACTGAAAAAGGATTACTCGTCTTTTTTATCTGAGGGGTCGTCTTTTGTGCAGCACAGTTCGTAGAGATCGGGACTGGCACCATAATCACAGTCGCAACAGAACCCTTCACAGGGATCAACTCCGTATTCCGGAGCAGCGCAGCATTCATTGTAAAGATCAGGATCGAGATCTGGGTCAGCGCAGTCAACAATATCGCAAATGGGCTCTACACCGTAATCCATGTTTGTACAGCAGTCATTATAGATTACTGGATCCAGATCAGGATCTGAACAGTTTACGTTGTCACAAGTCGGCTCTACACCGTATTCGAGTGATGCACAGCAGATATCCGAAATCCACTGTTGAGTGTCCGGATCGTTGCAGTCGACGTTTTCGCAAATGGGTGGTTCCACTCCATAATCCATACTGTCGCAACATTCATAATAGAGATTTTCAGGTATTGAAAGATCTGAACAGGAATAATCATAGCAGTTTGGTTCCACGCCATAGTCAAGATTGGAACAGCATTCTTCACGGATATCCGATGGCAGGTTAGGATCGCCACAATCATAGGCATCGCAGTTTGGTTCCACACCGTAGTCAGGTTCGGAAACGATAAAGCAACCGTTGGAAGTAAGACCAGCCATCACCAAAGCTGCCGCCGTGGCAACACTGTATTTTAGTTTACCCAGAGTCTTTGTACGGGCGCGCTGGGCTTGCATATAATAGCAATATGTGTTTTCAGTAGTGAGACCATTGACGGCAATGGAAACGCAGTGTGCTCCTCCACGGCAGGTGTTTCCATGAGCGCATGTTGAACAGGCTCCCGTGAGATCTTCGACTTTAAATTTACGATTGTAAGCAAACGAATTTGGATCCGTCCAGATATCAAAAAGGCTACGATCAAGGAGATTTCCTTCGGTGAATGTAGATGGACCACAGAGGCCGTCTTGCATGCTCAGGCATCCTTTAACACCGCCATCGCTTTCAATTCCGATAGCCTGCATTCCAGCCTGACAGCCTGCCCATACTTGTTTCTTCCCTCGCCAACTTGTGGAACGCAGCGGAATGTCATAAACACTGTGGAAACCTATACTATCACCAATACCGACGGTTACGGGGCCCCGATCCGCAAGACGGTGAAGGCGCGGGAGAACATAAAGAATCTCCTCCGGCCGGATAACCCAGTCTTCGTGGTCTTCAAGGTTGCCCATGGGCTTCCCGAGTTGTAAACGCCAGCGGGAAACGCCGAGGTTCACACATATATCGTATATTGCCTCAAGATGGGGCAGATTGAGTTGATTTATTGTAGTCATAATTGTGACAGGAAGGCCGGCTTTCTGAATATTGCGTATGGCGGTCATGGGTTTATCCCAGGGGTTTTTACCCCGGATTTGCTCATGAATTGATTCAGTGCCATCAACGGACACCGCAACGTTGGAAAGACCGCACGCGACGAATTCCGCCGCCATCTCTTCTGTGCAGTTTACTCCGTTTGTAACCATGTTCGGGATCATTCCCCGTCGGCGGATCTCTCTAGCGATGGTAGCCCACCCGGGATGCATGGTTGGTTCCCCTCCGCTCAGGGTAATAAGTTCACACCCCATATCCGCCAAATCGTTTACCACCTCAAGACACTGTTCAGTGGAGAGTTCGTTATCTCTGGGAATTCCTGCTCTGGAGCCACAATGGCCACAGCGTAGATTACAACTGAGGGTAAGTTCCCAAACGCATACTCTGGGTTTATAGGGATAAGATGTCATAAAGCTAATTTGATCAGGTGTCATAAGTTTTGCTCCTTTTACATGCCTGCCGTGAATTTAATAATTAAAATTTCTTAAAAACCGGCTTTGGACTGAAGTTTTTTCTCAAAAGGAAATCTAGCATGCGATATTCAATTCGGCCAGTCCGAAATTCAATAAAAGATAAAAAAATACAAGGTATGGAAATTCTTCTCGGGAAGTGGTAAATGTGGACCAATTCGATTCCAAATTGCATCAGGAGTTGCTTAATGAAATTAATTCCAGTATTTTTCTTTATGACGCTGTTAATTCCCATGAAAGCAGATGCTTCAAAGTGTCCTGCAGGTACAACCTGGAATAAAAGTCGTTTGCGTTGTGTCCGGGTTAGTTCAAAACCGTTAAAAATTGAGATGGTGAAGGTGGGAACCGGCAGTTTTACAATGGGATGGACGGATAAATATAAAAAATATCGCGGATATATGCCACTGACAACGATTAAAATTACGAAAAAATATATGATTTCAAAATATGAGATCACTCAGGACCAGTATAAATCAGTAACAGGAAAGAATCCTTCGGTGGATTCAGACTGTGGCGGCAATTGTCCTGTGACAAACGTCACGTTTCTGGATGCTGTGAACTTCTGCAATCTTTTATCCCGTAAAACCGGTCTCAGTTCCTGTTATACTACGGATAAAAGGGGGGACATTAACTGGAATCGCGCTTGCAGCGGTTATCGCCTTCCAACGGAAGTTGAGTGGGAGTATGCTGCCCGGGCCGGAGAAACGGGAATGGGCCTGAAAGATCTCATTAATTACGGGCGTTACGCTTCTAACTCCGAGAAAAATGGAACTCCAGTACTTCAACCGGTAGGATCCCTTAAGCCAAATGCTTTTGGTATATACGATATGCTCGGGAATGTCTTTGAATGGACGTTTTCATTTTATGGTAACTATAGTTCATCTCAGGGAGCGGATCCGGTACATCCGCAAAATCCCACATCCGACAGGGTGTTTCGTGGTGGTTGTTATGCCAGCGCAAAATTCGCCGCATCATTCAGTCATCGCAGTTTTGGTGCGGAGACACATAAGTATAAAACCATTGGATTCCGGGTGGCTCGAAATTTGAAGTAGTCCTCAATACTATTCTATTTTGAACCTTTCTAATCCCAAAGCCCCCTGCCTTCTGCTCAACTGGATTCAACTTTTATCAATTCGGAAATACTGCATTCGGCTTATGAGGGTTGTTCGCGGAATATCCATGAGCTTCGCTGCGTGGGCTACTACATTACCCGTTTCTGAAAGGGCTTTGAGTATGAGTTTCTTTTCATAGGCTTCAAGGTTTAATTTGAAAGTTTTAAGTGCGTCCGCCCCGGTGTTTACAGGAACAATTGAAGGATCCGGCAAAACAACTTCAGCTATGGGATCCGGAAAAGATGTCCGCGGTTTTTTGAAATGGTTTACCATTAGAACACAGGCATCCTGATCTTCACGCAGGGCCTGATCGCAAGCCATGGAAAGCTCTGATTCGAGTTGGCGGACATTCCCGGGCCAAGTCCGACGGTTTGATATAAGTTCTTTACGCAGGTCAATATGAAGTGTCCAGGGCCTTTCGGGAAAATTGCGCTTCAGGAAACCTTGAGCAAGGGCAGGTATATCCTGAAGTCTTTCCCGAAGGGGCGGAATTTCAATTCGGACTCCGGCAATGCGATAGAAAAGGTCCGTTCGGAACCGACCAGCTTTAACTGCTTCTTCAAGGTTTCCGTTGGTTACACATATTATTGATGCGGAGGATTTTTTTGGTTCTTTTTTATCCCATCCGAGAGGGCGATAAGTACCAAATTGAGTAAAATCAAGTAATAACTGCTGGGCAGCAAGTGGTAAATTTAGAATTTCATCGAGAATAATCATTCCACCATCGGCTCTTTCCACAAGGCCGGTTCGGTTTGAAAAGGCTCCACTGAAAGAACCTTTCAAGTGCCCAAAAAGCTCTGAGGCAATAGTGTTCAGGTCATCACTCAATCCGAGGGTAGCGCGGACTACGGGCGATTTTCCTGAAGCTTCAGCTATAGCTGTGGCCAGTAGGGTTTTGCCTGTTCCCGATTCTCCTGTGATAAGCACTGGTAATTTCCCTGATATAGCCGAATAAACTCGATCTCGCACAGAGCCAAGACTTTCCGGCGTAAGGAGATGTTCAAGCCGGATTTTGATCGGAGATAATGAGCGGGAATTTTCAGGAAGACAAACCATATGGCGGCTATATTCCAGTGAAATAACTCCAGCGCATGCTGTTAAAAATTCCATGTGCTCAGGTGTCACTATTGTTTTAAGACTACGGTAATCAGCATAGAGGACACCGGAATTCCTCCGGTTCTTTACCAGAATTGGAACTGCAACAGCAGTGAAAATACTGCATAATTTCATGCTTTCTGAGAAATCGCCACTGCCGTCCGGGTGAAAGACAAGCATGGTCATTTCTTCACTCGCTCGGGAAATAATGCTTCTGGAAATTTCTTCTTTCATTTCTGGTGAAACATTCCCTCGCGAATCCCGGGCACAAGTAATGTGATTTTCCCCGTCACCGCCGGGGATAGTAATTGCTATACGGTCTGCCCCTGTCGCTTCCATAATAATTACAAGAATTTGAATGTAAAAATCTTCAGAACTATCGCTTGAAACACCCAGAGAAATGATATCCTGTAGCTTTTTCAACCAGATTGCTTTTTGAGTTTCTGACATTTCGCTCATCCTTATAAGGGTATAGTTGTCTTTTTTTTTGTAAATAGTTAATGTCCTGTAATACGATCTTTTCAAGTTAAAGACGAAATTCAATACATGACACGAACTAATGAACTAACTTAATTCTGGTTTAAATCAATTTTGAGTGCTTTTTAACGGTTGATGACAGTCAGCCTGAAGTTATATGATTTTTTCCATTGTTTTTGCTTTTTTTCCTTCAAAGATCCATTATTGTACAGCTTGAGAGAATGCGATTCCAATGATGGTTTTAGTGTGCCTATTTTCCATGCTGAAATATATGACTTAGAAAATATTATTATTTTACGTTTTTTACCGGTTGTAAAGGTATCTACCGGAGGAATATATGAGTGAACTTTCTGTAATTATTCTGGCTGCGGGTAAATCTACCCGGATGAAAAGCTCCCGATCCAAACTTCTGCACGAAGTCGGAGGCAAAAAGGTTATCACGAGGGTATGCAGAGCAGTTGCCGCCCTTGAGCCCACCAGTGTGGTGGCCGTTTGCAGTTTTCAAGCGTCTGAGGTTTTTCATGAAGTCCAGCAGGTGACAGGCAATGCGGTAATGGTCGATCAAGGCCAGCCCCGGGGTACTGGGCACGCTGTGCTCAAAGGACTAGAAGGGGTTAGCGAAAACGCTGAAAACATTCTGGTGTTGGCCGGTGACATTCCCCTGATTAAATCTGAAACTCTCAGGGCTTTGATAAATAAACACCTGGATAGTTCCAGTGATGTGTCTTTTATTACAATGATGTGCGCTGAGCCGTTTGGATATGGCCGAGTTATCCGGAAGGGAAATGTTCCCGTTCACATTATGGAACAGGCTGATCTCAAAACTGAATTTGAAAATATTAAAGAGTGCAACAGTGGAATTTATATTTTTCGCAGGACCTTTTTGCAGAAATACCTCGAATCTCTGAACACGGATAATGCAAAAGGTGAGTTCTATCTTACGGATCTGATTAAAAAAGCAGCGGAAATCTCAGTTGTTCAGACTACTTCGGCACCGGAATCGGAAGTCACGGGTGTCAATACCAGAGCCCATTTTGCTTATGCTGAAGCTCAGTTGCTGAACGAAATCGTCACTGCTCATATGGATAATGGTGTTGGCTTTCTTTTTCCTGATGAAGTTTATATTCATGACACGGTTACCATTGGGCAGGATTCGTTTATTGAAAAAGATGTTGTTTTGAAAGGCAATACCCAAATAGGAAATCATGTTTACATTGGGCAAGGGGCGATAATTGTGGACAGCGTTATAAATGATAACGTTGAAATCAAACCTTATTCGGTCATCGAGGCGTCATCAGTCGGCATGAAAAGCGTTGTTGGGCCCTTTGCAAGACTTCGCCCGGGTAATGATGTCGGCACTAACTGCCGCATTGGCAACTTTGTAGAAATGAAGAAAGTCACAATGGATCGTGGTGTTAAAGCTGGGCATTTGAGTTATCTGGGAGATGCTTCCATCGGTGAAGATAGCAATATCGGGGCCGGGACAATTACGTGCAATTATGACGGAAAAAACAAGTTCCGTACTACTCTGGGCAAACGTGTTTTCGTTGGAAGCGATTCTCAACTTATTGCTCCGGTTACTGTTGGTGATGATACTTATATAGGAACGGGTACTACAGTCATGGATGATGCGGAAAGTTCATCTCTGGTGATCAATCCGAAAACACAGAAGGTTGTAAATCCATGGAAACCACCCTATCTGAGGACTTGAAAACAATATAAAATCAGGTACATCTTCAGAACAACGTTCAAGGCATGAAAATGAAAAACATACTTCTTGGCATCACTGGCGGTATTGCTGCTTACAAAACTCCTCATCTTGTTCGACTTTTTAAAAAAGCAGGGTATGAAGTTAGAATTATCGCAACTAAGAACGCACTGAAACTTGTGAGTGAACATTCCCTTGCTACAGTGAGCGGACATCCCGTAAGAATTGATACCTTCGGAAATTCAGGCCACGGTGTAGATCATATTGATATTGCACGATGGGCAGATGTTCTGGTTATTGCTCCTGCAACGGCAAACATTATGGCAAAAGCCTCCTGTGGAATTGCTGATGACATGCTTTCAACTGTCTTTTTAGCCGTTTCTTGTCCTGTAGTCATGGCCCCGGGAATGAACGATATCATGTGGCAAAGCAGTTCGGTTCAAGCAAATCTGGCGGTTCTCAAGTCCAGAGGAATAATGTTTATAGGCCCCGAGCCCGGGGAACTGGCATGCAATACTTCTGGCATGGGTCGCATGAGCGAACCCGAAACCATTGTTCAGTTTGTGCAAAATTTCCCCACGCGAATCGAAAAACTCCGGGGTAAACGAGTTTTGATTACTGCGGGAGCAACACGGGAATATTTTGATCCAGCCCGATTCTGGTCGAATCCGTCTTCGGGCCGTATGGGTAATGAACTCGCCCGATTCGCTGCAGACAGTGGTGCTCACGTAACAATTTGTCACGGTTTCATGGAGGTTAAACCTGCATCTTTGTGCGAAGCAATTCATGCTCCAGATGCAGCATCCATGTATCTTGAGGTTTCAAAGCGGTTTCGTGACTTTGATGTCGTTGTTATGGCCGCTGCAGTGAGTGACTGGACTTTTCCAAATACCGCTGAATTGAAATCAAAAAAGGATGCTCTACCTCAGGAATTGCAACTTCAAATGGTTCGGACAAAAGATATTCTGGCTTCCATCAGTGCTGAAAATACTGATGATGGGCCCATTATTATCGGTTTTGCTGCAGAAACGGCATCGGGAAATGATCTGGTTACACTGGCTCGAAAAAAACTTGAACGTAAAGGATGCGATATGATCATCGCAAATGATATAACACCAGGGAAAAGCGCATTTGGAAATGATAATAACCATGTTATTATTGTTAATTCCGATGGACGTCCCCCCTCAGACTTCGAAGGACCGAAGTCAACTATTGTTAGAGATATATGGGAAAGGATTTGTGAATACTTTGACTGATACGCACCTCAAAGAGATGTTTATTGATATCAGCGGATTAAAGGAAACTTCAATTGCGCTTACGGAAAACAATGTTTTAACTGATTATTTTACGGATTACAGCGGGAAAAAGAGCCGGGTAGGAAACATCTATAGGGGCGTCGTTCGAAAGATTGATCGAAGTCTCAATGCCGCTTTTGTGGACATAGGTCTTGAAAAGCACGGTTTTCTTTCTGCTTCTGATGTTCATCCGGTATATGGCAACCCCGAAATGAAGGTAATCGGCCTGTCCGACCGGGGTCGTAGTCATCATAATATTGAAAGTCTTCTGAAGGAAGGTGCCCTCGTGACTGTTCAGGTTCTAAAAGACCCTGTGGAGTCAAAGGGATATGCCATAACAACCTGGCTCTCAGTTCCCGGACGTATGACAGTTTTACTTCCCGGACTGGAAGGCATTGGGGTGAGTCATAAAATTGTGGATGAAAAAGAACGTGCAACGGGGCGTAAACTCCTTGCTTCAGCTTTTACATCTCTTGGAAGTCTAAGCGCTGCAGCAATTTTGAGAACTCAAGGTCTCGGGGCAACTAAATCGGATCTTGAAAAGGACCTCAAGTTCTGTCGCCGTTTGTGGGATACCATAAGCAATGATATTGAAAAAGCCGTGCCGGGAAAGTTGATTTATGACGACACAGACACGGTCATGCGTATTTTGCGGGATTATATTTCCGCTGATTACTCTCGTATTGTTTGCCCTGATGAAAAAACCGCCGCTTCTGTATCAAGTATCTGGAAAATAATGATTCCCCGTAAGGCTCCACCAGTATTCGTTTACTCAGGAAATCAAACGGTTTTTACAGCCTTTGAAATTGATAAACAGCTCAAAACTCTTGAGGATATTAAAGTAAATCTTCCGTCAGGAGGCTATCTTTACATTGAATCTGTTAAAGCCCTTACGGCAATAGATGTAAACAGTGGAAAAAGTGCATTTCGTGCGATGAAATCTCATGAAGCCGCTTACAGGACGAACATTGAAGCTGTAACCGAAGCCATCAGGCAGATAAGACTTCGTGATATCGGTGGAATTATCGCTATCGATCTCATAGACATGGAAAACAGTGCTCATCGCAGGGAATGTGAGCGACTTGCCCGGGAACTTCTCAAATTGGGAAAACAAAAACACAGTGTAGAGAAAATTAATGATTTCGGATTATTAATTCTTTCCCGGCAACGTACACGTATTAACATAGATAATGCAGTATTTGAACCATGCAGCATATGTAATGGAACGGGGAAAAAGCGCAGCATTTCATATACTGTGGACCAAGCGGCAGGAGAATTGCGTATGGCTAAATCCCGTTCAATGGCTCATTCCGTTCGGATTTCAGGTAGTAAACGATTTATGGAAAGCTTTATTTCCAACTGGGGGGACCTTATCGCTGGTCCAGGGCCTCGGATTACTATCAGCATTTCTGAAAGTGATGATACGGACTTTGAAATAGCAATTTTAGATAAAAACGGAAAAATAGTATCATCGGATAATGCGCCGGAAACAACGCTGAAATCTTTCGATGGTAATGATCGGGTAAATGCGCCCGAACGGAAAAGGAGTCGCCGGAAAAAACGCCCGGGTGCAGCTAAGGCGGTAACTGGGACTCAGGATCAGGTTGACGTGCGAGGTCAGGAGACCGGGGCACAGGAGAATGAGGCAGGGCGTGTTGTCGGGAATGAGGAGACGAAGCCGGTAGCAGGTAATCAGGGTCCGAAGCCGGTAGTCGGAAATCAGGAACAGGGTCAGGCGGCAGGGAAGCAGGGGCCGAAGCCGGCGGCAGGGAAGCAGGATCAGGAACAGGCGGCAGGAAAGCAGGGTCAGTCGGCAGGAAAGCAGGGGCCGAGGCCGGTAGCAGGAAATCAGGAACAGGGTCAGGCGGCAGGGAAGCAGGAGCCAAGGCCGGCGGCAGGGAAGCAGGAACAGGGTCAGGCGGCAGGGAATCAGGAACAGGGTCAGGCGGCAGGGAATCAGGAGCCAAGGCCAGTAGCAGGAAATCAGGAACAGGGTCAGGCGGTAGGAAAGCAGGAACCAAGACCAGTAGCAGGTAAGCAGGGTCAGGGTCAGGTAGCAGGCAGGCAGGATCAGGCGGCAGGAAAGCAGGAGCCCAGGCCGGAATCAGAAAAACAGGTTCAGGAGCAGACGGCACAAGGGGACGGTAACGTGCAGGTTGCAGGAAAATCTTCGGGGACAAGAAGGCGGAGGCAAAGTGCAGCTAAGTCGATAGTTGAAACCGAAAAAGTGGTTGCAACTTTGCAGGACAAGTCAGTTAATGAAACGGAGAATGTTCTTCCGGAAAAGAAGCAGGAATTGAAGACTTCCCCGGTTAAAAATATGGCAAAAAGGCCAAAAAAACAACCAGACTCACGTGATTCGATTATGGGCACGTCAAGTGAGGTTGACACAAACGTTAAAATACCGGGAACTCAACCGACAGGAAAACTGAAAGAAGATACTCAGGCCACTGTTGAAAAAAATGATACTGAAAAACCATTGCAGCAAGGTAATGTTCCTCCCGTAAACAAGTCCCATTCACGGCGCAGGGGGAAAGCAAAACCCGTTGTCATTGGAGATGCTCCATCCGCCGCAGCCAAACCTGAACCGAAGGCCGAAACTGGAGATGAATCTCACCCAGAGCCGAAATCCCAGGAACCTCCAAATGCTCAGAATGGCATAACTGTAAGCAGTGACACCTCAACGGAAGGTGAAGTCAAGAAAAGCAAATCAAACCGTCGTCGCTGGTGGAAAAAGAAAGAAAAACCCATCCCCGCTTCCTGAATAGTTCGTGTCCTGAAATTCAATTTTTATCAAAATTTAGCATGTTTAAGAAAACATGCCATTCAGAACACTATAATAATTTCAATGTCTTCGTTGTTACTGTCCTGTCTTGCTGAAACTTGAAAATTTGGTATTACAGGACACGATCTAAATAATGAGATAGTAACTTAATTTTGATAAATTTTTCAGGAAAAAGACTTTGATTTCTTGATCCTGTTTCTGACTCACTGAATGTTCTTACTTTTATTAAAAATGCTGTTATTGTTAATAAAATAAACTAATACTGCTTGACCAAGCAGCATTGGATATAGGCGGAAATTTAATATCAGGGTATTGACGAATTTTAGATATACAGTATAAAATACGAACAGGAGATAATTAGTTATGAATAAATTATTTGTATTGTTTCTATCTACACTAATATTTTCCGGTTGTTTTACGGAGGAGTCTGAAAAAGTAATGTATTCAGCTGAAGAAACATGCACTCTTCAGTGCACAAGATTCGTTTCCTGTCCTGAGCATGAAAAAACGCAGGACGAAATTGATGAATGTGTAAGTGATTGTCTCGCTACCATGACCGCTTATCAGCTTGATTATGTAACGAGACTTTATAACTGTTACAGTAAGGAAACATGTGACGATATCTATGGATCAATTTGTCTTGTAGATTCATGGTCTGTGTGTTCAGAAGACGTCGACGACATTATAATTCTTTATTGCGAAAAAGCGATTGTCTGTGATCAGGGTGAAGAACTTAACGCGGATAATATGGATTCCTGTCTCTATTCACCCATGTCAATAGCAAGGGCTGGTATGCTTTCCTGTTATCAAAGTGGATTTATTGATGGATATGAGAATTGTCTTCACAATGAAGAATGTGACGAAAACCTGATTCAAACCTGTAATGAATTTCTCCTCCAGTAAATTCATCTGAAATATTAATCTATACCGCTTGCGGAGTAATACGATTGTGACTCGTTTTAAAGAAATGCTTCAGGAATGAGCCCTGTTTTCCTGTTGCTGCTACTGATTTCCTGATTATCTGAAATTTTTTAACAGGGACTCAGTTAGTCAGGTAAACAGGTAACATGGTCAGGTCATAAACATCTAATATCAATGTAAAATTACAAAAACTTGAAGCAAATATTCACTTTTCAGATTTCGATCCTTTTACTCATGAAGCGGTCTAACCCCAATGCTGATCGATTAAGGCGTATTAGTTGATATTGTTGACAAAAACAATTCTAAATGAATTGAAATATTTCAGGGAGTCAGAAACAGTATCAGAATCAGGATACAGGGTCTTGTTGCAGAAGGTTTATTTGCAAATCCCGAATTGAAAGCAATCCTGATGCTCCAAAAACACTAAATTTAAAGGAAAACATCCTGCTCCTGTCCCCTGTTTTCCTGAATCCCTGACTGCCTGTAATTATTATACAATGTTGTATTTATTAACAAATTTGCTCGAAAATTCGCTTCACCGATGATTTTATTAAAAAATTCCTTACAGGGCACGATCTACTGAGGGATGTAAAGGCCGGCGGGGTTGACTCCGAGCATTCCTGCGTCGAGCATGTACTGAGGAACGCGGATAAGTTCCGGGATCATATCCTTCGGGCAAAGAGCGGTGTATTTCAGGGCGATAAAGCCGTGGGCGAGATGGTCACAGTCCTCGTCCGTTGTCATCCATCCTTCAGAGTCAAAACGCTTGAGATTAAGGGGTGTAGAGACTCGACGGAGGCTTTTGTCACCGTTTGCATTGAAGTAGAAATCAAAATAAGACATCCCGAGTTCGCGTATAGTTTTATAGACTGGTTCACGGTAGCGGAGGGTAGTGAAATTGCTCTTTGCAATGGCTCCCCATAATCCGTTTCGACGAAAAACAGCTATAACATGATCATCATCGTTTTCAGCTCCCAGATCCACAACGAGGGGACGGTGCCCGAGGAAGGTCAGGGCGCAGGCTGCAAAAAGAGCACCTTCGAAGCAGTGGGCAGATTTATGTTCAAGGACCTTAGCTGGGCTTTTGCAGATATGTTCCGCGTTATATGGAATTGAATCCAGAAATTGCTGAATATCCCAGGGGGAATTAAATGAAGAAAAGAAAGCGATTTCAGTTTCTGTAAAGGGTCGTATATTGTGTCTGGACATTGGTGGCCTCCAAAAGTGAGAATACTATCTTTGTTTTCCCAACTGTAAATGGAAAATTTTTAATTCAGTTTATTGCAAGCCGTTTATGCTGAAACCACTCCGCCCATAACAATCTCTTCAATTATAATTGCTTGTAATGTGAGCCCACTGAATAGTGAATTGAATTGATTTTAATAGAAAAGCAAGTCGATGGTGCAAACCAGTCATTATTATAAATAATCGTGCCCTGTAATTCGCTTCGCGAAGGATTTTATTAAAAATCTTAACAGGCCACTACCAGTAAATTCAACTATAGCGCTCTCGCGCAGCGAAGCGCGGAAGCGCAAGCACCTTGCGGATATTTTCCTGAGGAAAAAAAATCGGCAAAAAAATTGGAAAACCGTATTTCAGGAAAGTAACTAAATAATCGTGAAAAAAATGCAAAAAAGTTGTTCAGATTTTCTGCAACTGGTCGATTTACTTTGTCATAGAAAGAAAGGATGCACTGAGATGCAATTTTTAAAAAATATCAAAATTTCGACCAGGATCATTATTCTCGTAACAATTCAGGTTATCTTCATCGCTGGAGTGATTTTCTTCTTCTCCGGAGGAATGACGAAAAGTGAGAAAAAATCTCTGGATCTCTCCTCGAAAGCTGTTTTCGAACGGGAAAAAGAAAGGATCCAGTCCCTTACTCTTGTTTTATCTGAAGCGATAAAAAATCGCGTTATTGGTATATCTGACAGGGCTCAGTTAATCAAAGCGGTTCAGGAACTTACGGCCAAAGCCAGATATGGGGAGAACAATGCAGAATATTTCTTCGTATTTTCAGGCACTACAGCCATTTATCATTTGAATCCCAAGCTTATTGGAACTGATATGAGTCAGACAAAGGATCCAAATGGGGTTCGAATGATACATGAACTATTTAAAGCTGCTTCTTCCGGTGGGGGGTTTGTGAATTACTCATTTCAGAAACCCGGTGCGGGGGTTGAACCTAAGATTTCATTTGCAACACCAATTCCCGGGACAGATATGTGGGTTGGTACCGGTATATATCTGGACAACGTGGCCAAAATGGAAAATTCCATGAAGGCAAACCTCAGTAAAATTACAAATTCAACACGAAACAGCATATTAATTACGGCTCTGTTCATTTATATACTGATAATTCTGCCGTTCTCCGTTTACGTGAGCAAATCCGTAACGAACCCGATTAACTCCGTGGGAGCCATGATGGGGGATATAGCCAAGGGCGAAGGGGATCTGACTGTCAGGCTTACAGTGGACAGTCGTGACGAAATTGGAGTTATGGCGACGAACTTCAATCTGTTTGTGGAAAAGATCCAGAAAAGTATCGCCGCTGTTGCGGATTCAACGGAGCAGATTATTCATGCTACTCAAAGTGTAACCGGGAATGCGAAGGTTATAGCGGAAGGATCTGACGTTATTAAGAGTATGACGTCTCAGGCGGCAGCAAGTGTCGAAGAACTTTCCGTAACCTTCTCGGAAGTCGCCCAGCGCACGGAAGAAGGCTCAGCAAACGCCCGCGGCGCGACATCGGCAACGGAAGAAGTTTCCATGTCCATAAATACAATAGCTGCAGGGACTGAAGAACTCAGCGCTACGATTTCATCCGTCGCCGCTGCTGTTGAGGAAATGACCAGCGCATTGAGTGAAATAAGCCACTCGTCGGCAAATGCCGCAACTGTGAGTGCCAGATCAAACGAGATGGCCCAGAGCGCATGGAAATTGATGGAAGAAATGGGTAAAGCAGCAAAAGATATCGCAAAGGTTGTTGAGATCATTAATGATATCGCGGACCAGACTAACCTGCTGGCCCTGAATGCAACAATTGAAGCGGCCAGTGCTGGCGATGCTGGGAAAGGTTTTGCCGTTGTAGCCAACGAAATCAAACAGCTGGCAAAACAGACGTCACACTCCACAGAGGAAATCAAGACTCAGGTGGAAAGAATGCACAACGCTACGGAATCTTCCATCACATTTATTAAATCTATCAAGGAACAGATCGAGAATATCAGTAATCTCAGTAATGTAATTGCCGTTGGAGTGGAAGAGCAGAGTGCGACAATTAATGAAATCAGCTCGTCCATGGCTTCCGGCGCAACAGCATCAACGGAAATCAGTGCTTCTGTTCAGGAAATCAGCAATAACGTCGAACTTACCGCCGATAAAGCCCGGAGCATTTCCGGTGGTATGGAAGAAATTGCCGCAGCAAATCAGGAAGTAAGTTATGTAGTAACGGAAGTAAGTCGCAATATCTCCGAAATAAACGACCGTATTGCAAAATCAAACGACGGAATTCAGACAATTACTTCAGATGCTGTTAATCTCAAGGATCTTGTGGATGGTCTCAAGAAAGTAGTCGGCCAGTTCAAAGTCTGAGCGATATCATGGCCGCTTTATTCTTAATAATGACCCCAGCGAAACGAAGTGAGCGGCAATCCCCACCAAAGTGGTTATCGCTATAAACATCCTATATCAATGTAAAAATACAAAAACTTGAGCCAAATAAACACTTCTAGACCCAATGCTGTTCGGTTAGTGAAATTCCGAGTAAATTAGTCAATAAATACAATCTTATATAATAATTACAGGCAGACAGGAATTCAGGAAAACAGGGGTCAGGAGCAGGGCGTTTACTTTGAAGGTGAGTGTTTTTGTGGCATAAAGACCGCTTTCGTAAGCGGTAAAGACCGCTTTCAATTCAGTACTTGCGATGCCCCTTCAGGCACAAGACCCTGATTATCCTGATTCTGATACT
>JAHJMN010000183.1 GCA_018821305.1 Myxococcota bacterium | reverse complement strand
CTCGTCATGAAATGACACTATCTTCAATAGCCAGGGGTGAGGGATGCAAAGCATCTGAACCCCTGGTAAAATGCACCGAACCCACAAGCCATGTAATGGCGGCTCATTCAATCAATAAATTTAGCCCAACCTTCAAATTAAACGCCTTGCTGCTGTCCCTGTTTTCCTGACTTCCTGTTTTTCTGTAATTATTATACGATGTTGTATTTATTAATTATTTCTTTCCAAATTTCACTAACCGAACAGCATTGGGTATAGCCCTGTTTGCGGCCCGCGTTTTTTGCTGGGCAAAAGGACGCTATACCGCCAGTGCTTCGGTGCGCGAGAGCACTGTTTGTAATGAAATTGTAATGAAGGGGGGAATGGGGGCGAAGGGGCACTGCAACGGAGTTTGATGGGGGGAGGTGGGCATTTTTTATTAAACATGAGTAAACAATTTTACAGATGACGCAATGCGTCGGTTGTTTTCACTTTTTCTCAAGGATTTCATAGTTTAGTCTCAGGCCCAATTCTCCAGATTGAACCACTGAAACGGTCTTTCTGAATTGTTACGGAGATTCAAATGTATACTTATGAAAAACCTGATAATCTTGTTACATCCTTTGAGGAAACCCGGAAAAAACATCCCCGTCGCCCGTTCATCGGTCGGAAGGATGCTTCGGGGGAATATATATGGCAATCGTATGAAGAACTTGGACGACAGGTCGATGCCATCCGGGCTGTTCTCGAAAACCTCGGAATCGGTCCTGGCGACAGTGTTGGCGTTATCGCAAACAATCGACCGGAATGGTTCTGCGCTGCCATGGCGACATACGGCCGCCGGGGACAGTTCATTCCCATGTATGAGATGGAACTGGAAAAGCTGTGGAACTACATTATAAAAGACAGCCGGATTAAAGTTCTCTTTGTTGCCACGAGGAAAATCCGTGACACTGTAGCGCCCTTACTCATTACCAGCGAGACACTGGAACATATTTTTGTAATTGATGATCACGGGGATGATACTTACGCTGCAGTAGTTGAAAAAGGGAAGAGCAAAAAGTCTGAAGCTCTGACACCTTCACCCCATGAAATCGCTAACATCGTATACACTTCCGGGACAACGGGTGAACCCAAGGGTGTTATGCTCACTCACGGAAACATTACATCAAATGCCCGGGCCGGTTGGCATTTCTACCCATATCTCAATGCTGATTCCACGTCCATTTCAATTCTTCCCTGGGCCCACAGTTATGGAATGACGGCAGAACTCTTCTGCTTTATGCAGTTTGGCGGCCGCATCGGAATTATGGGTTCCGTTGCCACACTCGGTCAGGATATAGAAATTCTCAAGCCAACGATTATCATTGGTGTTCCTCGAATCTTCAATCGCATCTATGAAGGTCTCCAGAAAAAATTCGCCGCGACATCCTGGTTCCCGCGGAAGATTATTTACTCGGGAATTGAAAGTGGGAAAAAATGCCGACGTAAGCGGGAAAACGGCAAGACTCCGATATTCTGTGCTCTAAATCATAAAATTATCAATCGCCTTATCTTCTCGAAAATAAGGAAGAAATTTGGCGGAAACATCCGAGCACTTTTAACAGCAAGCGCAGCAATCAAGCCTGAAGTAATTGAATTCTTTATGGCTATCGGATTGCCCCTGTATGAAGCTTATGGAATGACGGAAACATCTCCCGCCATTTCCATGAACCGTGAAGACGGCTTCCGCATAGGCAGCGTAGGCCAGCCCCTTGAGTATATTGAAGTAAGAATTGAAAAGATTGATGATGAAAGCTGTGATGGTGAAATCCTCGCCAGGGGGCCCAACGTGATGAAGGGCTACTTGAATAAACCTGAAGCAACGGCGGAAATCATTACCCCCGATGGCTGGGTTCGGACGGGAGACCGGGGATACCTTGATGAAGACAATTTCCTGTACATTACGGGCCGTATCAAAGAGCAGTATAAACTTGAAAACGGAAAGTATGTGTTCCCCGCGGCCCTTGAAGAAGCCATCGCACACAACCAGTATATCACCAATGCTTTTGTATACGGTAACGGAGAAAACTACAACGTTGCCCTGGTAGTGCCGGATTTTCAGGCTCTGATAACTGTGGTTGAGAAGAAAAACATCTCCCTCGAACCGGAAGACCTGTGCCAAAATGAGGGCGTAATTTCATTTCTGCTTAAGGAAATCCGCCGTGATCTTGAAGGTGAATACGGTCACTATGAAATCCCGCGCAAAATCCTGCTGATTCCGGAACCATTCAGCCTGGAAAACGGAATCCTCACGCAGACTCTCAAGACCAAACGCCACGTAATTCTCGAACGTTACGGCGAAAGCATCCGGTCCCTCTACAAAGAAGACGAATAACTAATTATACCGCTTCCTGAGTAATACGATTGTGAGTTATTCTAAAGAAAATCTTCAGGAAAGAGCCCCCGATTTCCTGTTCCCGCTACTGATTTCCTGATTACCTATTTACCTGTAATTAATTTATAATGTTGTATTTATTGATTATTTACTTCAACCTTTCACTAAACGATCAGCATTGGGTCATCAGACCAACTTTCTTTATTTCTGAACAGCCAATCTTACCAACCCATTTGGGGCTACTGTGAATCCTGAGTACCATTCTTACATTTAATAAAAGGTGGAAAGTCTTTCAGATTTTTTGTGTCAGTAATTTGTTTGAGACTATCCCCATCAATGGTGTAACACTTATTTTCTTCTCTTTCTGTAGACATGTCTTCATGTGAACCTTTTTTAAAAGTATCTTGCTCATGGATCAGCAGAATTTCCTTATTAAGGTTATTGTTCAGTGGTATAAAACTGATTTCGGTTTTTTCACTTGTAGTAACATTTTCACTCGTGGACTTGCTTGACGTTTTTTTTGAGTAGAGTTTGACCAATTTAGTCTGCCATTTAAAAATATAATTATACTCAATTTCCTGTTCAGTTCCACTGTATTTACTGGATGGAATATCAAACAGAGAACAAGATAAATATAATATCAGGGAGTCATCGGTTTGATAAGGAATAGATAATTCAACTTTTGATGGTTTGCAGTTTTCAAGTTTGATGCTGTCAAAAGTGATAGAACCAGCTTTGGAATTAAAGAAAACAAAACATCCTGGAAGAGTTTCAGGGTAACGACTATAGTCATAATTATTTTTGTCAGTTTCATTGTATAAAAACAGAGCAGTGGATTTAGACGTTTTCAGTTTTTTACCAGTAACAACAAAATTATCCTTAAGTTCGCATAGATTATTATGAACAGGAGTATATTTCTTTAAAACAGCATTTAAATTTTTGCCTGTTTTCAAATCATCTATTAACTGGTTGAATTGCTGGTAAGTAAAGGAAGTTGTTTTCTGAACAGGCAGTTTTACATTTTCTCTCTGCCCAGTTGTATCGTTGTTGTTTCATTTGCCAGAGCAGGAAAGACAAATGGCTGCAATAATAAATAGCTTTTTGTACATATTTTCACCTTTGAAAAATTAAACTTAAAAAATAAACAGGTAAGAAGACTTTTGCCCAGAATACGCAGTTAGTCAAGATCATGAATAATAGAAAGGAACAGAAAGATTGTTGAAGAAGGTTCCAGTTGAGAGGCACTTATTGTCCTGATTCTGTGCCCGATCCTTTTCTTCCAAAACCATTGTTATCTTACATCTTTGCTTTGAAATGCCGTGTGGAATTAACCATCCGGGGTTAAGTTTATGACCTCAATTCCTGCCGTGTCGAAGGCTGACTTTTTATTGCTGTCTTTCTTCATTTTGGGAGTTTTACTTCGGGATGTTGTCGGTTTCTTCTATGTTTTCATGGGATTTCAGGGCCTTTAAATACACTTATCCTACGGGAAAGTAGGATTTTCCTGGTGTTTCTTTACAAGTTTAAAGTGTTGGTGTCTCTATACTTCCATCACTATGGTGTCCAGTAAGTCAGGATCGATCTGTACACCATG
>JAHJMN010000018.1 GCA_018821305.1 Myxococcota bacterium | reverse complement strand
GTCCTGAAATACCGAAAATCAAATTTTTCGCCCGATTTTTGCTCAGGACAGTAACCGCAAGGTGTTGAATTTATTGTAGTGGCCTGTTAGGATTTTTAATAAAATCCTTCGCGAAGCGAATTACAGGACACGAACTATTTAACATTGATACAAATGCTCCATGGTATATGGAGCCCAAGAGTCCTGGAGAAAATTAGGAAAATAAAATAAATGCTTAAATATATTTTTTTATATTTATTGATGGCTACAATTTCTTGTGGTGAACCTTCAGTTTTAGATTCATCCACTTTAAGACGAATGCCTAAAAACCCTAAATGGCGTTTAAAAGGATATTTAAATAATTCTTTAAAAATAATTGATGTAAATTGTATTTATATAAATATAGATAAGAAATACAATTCTAATTCATTTTTGCGATTCTGGAAGAATGGTAGGGTTATGCAAGGATTTGGGGATGTTAAGAATTATTTCAGACATGCAAACAGTTTTTTTCTCTCTAACCCAGGTTATTACGTTATATTAAATGGTAATACTATTTTGACAGAATTTTTTGGTCGTACCGGCTATAAAGTGGACTATTTTTATGAGTTTTACAAAATTACTGGTGACAATATTATACTTACGCAAAGTAGATTTTATACAGATAAATCCAGAAAAATTGTTTTTAAAAAGAGTTGCTCAGAAAAACTTACTACAAACCCTGACTGGTAAAAACGGGCAAGGAAGGCTTCGTTTGAAATCCCCAGGCGGGTTGGTTTTTTATATTGAATCGCCGTGGTCAGGTTTTGGGGTTTCAGGATTTTTGTCTTGAGAAATGACCTCTAATCCTCTGATTCGGGGGACCGCTTCATGAGTAAACGGAGCGAAATCTAAAAAGAGAATATTTCCAGCCTTTGTAATTTTAACTTGATATTGGATGTTTATGACCTGCTCCTGTCTACTTGCATTCCGCTGCGCGAAATTGTGTGCCTGTTTTCCTGTATCCCTGATTACCTGTTAAAAAAAATCAGCAACACAGGTAAACAGTAGCAGGAACAGGAATGGTAGATCAGCCACCCCAAATCCCACACGCGGGTTGATTTTTTATATTTCCAATGTATAAAACAAAAAGAGAGTATGTTCAATTATGTAGTTACTGTCCTGAAATACCGAAAATCAAATTTTTTCGCCGATTTTTGCTCAGGACAGTAACCGCAAGGTGTTGAATTTACTAGTAGTGGCCTGTTAGGATTTTTAATAAAATCCTTCGCGAAGCGAATTACAGGACATTAACTATTTATTTAGAAAAATTGGTAACAGGAATTTTGTATGCAAAGAAAAATAAAGCGAAAAGAAGAAGTTGAATATGACAATTTGACTTCAATAAAGGATTTGAAGGGGACAGAGCATGTATGGCCAGCGTGCGATAAACTTGGAAATATTGCTGTTTTTGTTACTGCGGGTGGGGGATATGCTCCCATTACATATATTAAAAATTTTAAAATTTTTGAACTTGTTTTAGAATATCTAAGTAAGCTTCCAATAGTAAATAATGCCTATATAGAATATAAGTTGGACTCATCATATTTAAAAAATCCTTTTTCACTAGTAAATAAAGGAGTTTTTATTTTTGATTCTGATAGCTTCGGTTGCCCCTACAAAATGGTAGAAGCACCTAACACATTGGTTAATTTAAATGAAATAGATCCGGTGATAAATTCTATTTTATCACTTAACTGCTTTAAAAGCATATCCTTTTTAGAAACTGTTAAGATTAAAAAATCTTTGATTGTTGAAGATATTGAAGTTGCTCTTAAATCAACATTTAGGAAAATCTCCAACCAGGGTTGATTTCTTATAATGAATTAGAGTGGAGCAATGGACTTCACCATCCGGGTAGTTGTGATCCTAAACATCAACCTAAATTTGGTGACGTTCTTTGCAAGATTAAGTACGTAACCATTGATAATATAAATACAGCTCGAAGTGTTTGGAGATTATTAAAATGATAAAATTTACTGGTTTTGACATAATTATTGGACGTCTTGTCGATGAAGAAACTTTAATTCAAATCTTTTCCAATTTATTCTCGATTTCAAAAGAGCGCATTTCTATTATTAGTGATTTGTCAATTTTACTTGATGATAATCAGAATCCTGATATAGTATGTTTGTATTCACCAGTTTACGGTGATTTTTTAGAACTACTCCAGATTTCTTGCAATCTTGAACTAAATTTTTCTTCCGAATTCGAAATTTTGACCTTACTTGCTGATCGGTTTCAAACAAAATGCATTATTTCGGATGATAGTTTTAACCCATTCGCTATGTGGTGCGCTGTTCCTGGTAATAATAAAGTGGAACTCGTTATGTTAAATCCGCATAAAATTGATGATAATTACTATGAGTTGTTGGAAAGCGAAGAAATCACCCACCCGGGTTGATTTTTTATATTGAATTTCTGTGGTCTGGGTAGGGTTTTAATGATTTTTGTCTTGAGAAATGACCTATAGACCGCTTGCGGAATAAAAGGATCGAAACGGGAAAAGTAAATGTTTTCATCCTTTCATTTGTAATTATGCTTTGATGTTGAATGTTTATGACCTGATCCTGATCCTGTTTACCTGTATCCCTGATTACCTGTTAAAAAAAATCAGCAACACAGGTAAACAGTAGCAGGAACAGGAATGGTAAATCAGCCACCCCAAATCCCCCACGCGGGTTGATTTTTTATATTTCCAATGTATAAAACAAAAAGAGAGTATGTTCAATTATGTAGTTACTGTCCTGAAATACCGAAAATCAAATTTTTTCGCCGATTTTTGCTCAGGACAGTAACTAAATTGTTAAAATGCTCCAGGGATTCAGGGGCAGAAACGTTTTGTGAAGGATTCTACTGATTTCAGGCTTGTGAAATCGGGGTATTTTTCTTTAAGGGTTTTTAATTCGGTTTTTGCGGCGGGGCACTTTTTTTGTTTTGCCAGAGTCATGATTTGTTCGGATTTTTTGAAGATTTCAATATTTTTGCGGAACTTGGCAATACGGGTGTCTGTGTTGTTAATCTTTTCAGCTTTGGTTACGGCATCAAGGGCTTTATCCCAGTTTCTTAATTTGAAATGGATAAAGGCGCTGCGCATGAGAGCCTCAAACTCAAAGCCTTTGATTGTTTGCAGTTTTTCAAAATACGGGAGCGCTTTGGATGGGTCTTTTTTGAGCCAGTAGCCTCCCAGACTGATGAGGGCAGGGACATAGGAATCCTTGCGCAAAAGAGCTTCATTGTAGTACTTTATTGCCTCTTCAGGATTATTTTCTTCAAACAAAATGCCACCCATGTTGTACCACAATCCTGGTTCTTTGGGAAACAACCCCATGGCTTTTGTAATGATTTCTTTAGCTTTGGCGTAATCCTTCAGATAGAAGAGAACTTCGGAATAGTTAACATAGAGGTCAGCAAAGTTTCCCCCTGCCGCAAGGGCCTTCTCAAATGAATCTCTGGCTTTCTGATTGTCTTTCAGGCGAAACCATGCAAACCCTGCGTAGTAATGAAGTTTGGCAGGATCTTTTGATGTTCCGAGTTCCTTCTGTGTTTTATCAATTATTTCTTTAAACTTGCCCTGGACAAGAAGTCGGGAATAATCACCGGAAGAATCTGACACCGGGTCAAGGGGTGGGGGATTGTCAGTAGCGTCTTTATCGGGAGTTGTTTTTTGTTTTCCGTTACAGGCCACAAGCATTGACAGAGACATGAAAATTATCAGTTTTTTAATCATGAAAATTACCTTTCTGGATATACATTTTTACCGGGAATTGGGTTTTCCTGCCAGAAGAAAATAAAAATTGAAACGAAATCCTTATTCGCCACGGTCCAATTCTACGGTTTTTATTCAAAACTTATACTTTTTCATCTACTATTCGCTTGTAGACTTCAGGAGGTTTAACAATGCAATTTAAGATTATTACTATTATTTCGGTTATTCTGGGCCTTTCTGCTGTCACTTTTTCATGGTCTCAGAGTCGCAAAATTTCCAGGATGGAGAAACTTTTAAAAGAGAGAAAAGAAAATGCCGGGGACGATTACTCGGAAAAAATTGCCAGACTTATGAAAAGAATTGCAGGATTGGAGCGCCACATTGTGACTCTTGCTTCAATCAGGGCAAATAATAATAACAAAAATGCTCCTGCTTCCCCTGCTGGCGATATTAATACCGAGCTTAAGCGTTTGCGGACGGATGTGGATGCAGTTCTCACGGATGAAGCACTCAATACGGAAGAAGGACAAAACCGCCTTCAGGAAATCCTTAAAAAGACCAGGGAGAAAGCCCGGGAAGAAAGACGTGAAAGAAACAAAAAACTTTTCGATTATATGCGGCGGGATGCTTTGGACAGACTTGCGGAAGATGCTGGGATATCAAAAGAAAATACTGACAAAGTTGATAATTTTCTGAAGGATGAAATGTCTGAGGCGCGAGACCTGAGGCGGCAATTTCGGGACGGTAAAATAGAACCAGCTGATATGTTCAAGAAACTGAATGAACTCAGGGCTAAAACCGATACTCAGGTTAAAGATATACTCGATGGTGATGCTTATAAAAAGTACACTGAAATGAGGGATCAATTCCGAGGACCCTTTGGCCGTCGACGACGTTGATTTTCTTTACTCCAGTGACAAAAACGCTTGAATTTCAAAATAGAATCTGTAAACATACGGGAAATTTATTTTTTACAGTTCACGGGCTGTTATTGGGTGTTACTTGAGATTACTTCTAATTATATCAATTATTTTCTGTTTTCAGTCCAATGCCCATGGGCAGCAGAAAGTATCTCCAGCAAAAAATTATTATAAAATCGGGAAATTTCACTTTACGAACAAAAACTATCCCAAAGCTCTTCAGATGTTTCTGAAAGCTTTTGAATTCAGTGGGCGTCCTGAATTGTTTTTCAATATTGCGGTTTGTTATGAAGAAACTGGGGACATTGAAAATGCAATTCATTATTACAAAAAGCACCGAAAAGCCTTTCCGACGGAAAAGAATTTTGTAAACAACAAGTTGATTACCCTGTACAAACTCATTAAAGACACAAAACTTCGAATTACCGGGGGGCCTCCCGAAGGGAAAGTTTTCGTTAACGGCATCTTTTCCGGAAATCTTCCACTATCAGAGCCGCTATCGATGAGGCCGGGAATCAAAATTCCTATCCGAATTGTAGCAACTGGTTATGAAGAGTTTAATGAAGTAATAACAATAAAACCCGGCATTCTTTTTACGCTTAATGTTGTTATGTTTAAGAAATCAAAGAAAGTTCCCGCCGTTGCAATTGCCCCGGTAAAAACCTCCAGCCCTGCCGCGGACACTTTTTTCAATCGTCGCACTGTTTTATTCACAGTGTCCGGAATTCTTCTTGCAGGGGGAATATCAACAGGTATTTGGGCTGTAAAATATAATAACGATTATAAAGATAGTGTAAAAAACAATCAAACTACTGATTCTGATTCTAAAAAAGCGCTGTTTTATGCGGCTTCAACGGATTTGCTTATTGGAGCTTCAATAGTCACCTTGATTTTTGCAATACTCTCTGAATCCCCGAAACCCATGGCGGTAGTTCCTTTAAAAGGTGGTGCCGCACTCACATTCAACATGGGGTTCTGAAAGGTTTTTCATGACGAAATACATAGAGCTATCTATTAAATTACTCGATATTCAACCGGAAATTACAAGAACATTTGTTGTTCCCGATTTCATTACCCTTGATCGCCTCCATGATGTTCTTCAAATTATTATGGGTTGGGAAGGCAGACATTTGTATGCTTTTGAGTTTAAAAATGGTCAGGTGTATTCAGAGCCCTTTGAAGATGATTCTTCGGACCACTTACATGCGGGTGAAGTGCGTCTTTCGGAACTAGTCAAAAGACGAGGTACGGTTTTTATATATAACTACGACTTTGGCGACGACTGGTGGCATGAATTGAAGGTTCTCGATATGAATATTAAAGAATATCATGGACAATCAATAATGGCGCTGAGTGGAAGCCGTGCCTGTCCTCCGGAAGATGTGGGCGGGATATGGGGGTATAACGAATTTTGTGAAGCACTTAAAAAACCCCGGAGTCAACAGTATCGCGAAAAAATGGAGTGGCTTGGCTATAAATACGACCCGGAAGCATTTGATATAAACAAAGTAAACGGAAAACTTGCTTATTATATTTTGTGGACCCGCCCCCGTCTACTCCCCTGGATAGACATAGTAAAGGAAGACTGACCCATGAATACTGGCTTAGTACTACAGGATGAAATATATGCATTCTGAGGCAAAGCCCAATGTTTTTTCAGATAATTTTTTATTTGCAATTTTAGGGTTATCAGTTGCGTTTCTTCCGTTTGTCGCAATCGGTACTTTACGACTGAATTTACCCGGTGGCCTCGGGTATTCTGAAATAATCCCTACCTTTGTTGCTCTGATAAGTCCATTAATATTATGGAAAAATCGTGAAATTGTAAAAAACAATTTATTTTTCCTGTCCCTTGGATTTCTGGCATTTTCAATTGCCGTGGCATCGCTTCTTTCCGGACATCTTCTCCTGGAAAAAGGTGTAATAATCCGGACTATTATAATCACTGGATACGTTTCCGTTCTGTCTATTGTTTGCACTCAAGAAACAAAGCGGGTTTTTCTGCTGAAGGTTTTAATCGCATCATGCGTCCTCGGACAAGCCATCTCCATTGGTGCCTATATATATTATATTTATACTGACTCCGCTACTAATGGTATGAATCCTTTTATCTTTAAAGGATTTGTTCCATTTTTCGGGCATATTTTAAGATTAACGGGCTTCAGTTCTTCCGCTTCTGAAGCCGGATATACAGCGTTTATCGGACTAGGTGCACTTTTCCTGCTTTTCAGGGAAATTGGGTGGGACCGTTCAAGGAAACTGAGTTGGTTTTTGTCGGGAACTGGACTCATATTCTGCGTTTCGATCATATTGACATTCAGTTATGCAATTGTTTTACCTGCGGTTTTAGCTGCAATAATTATTATTTTTAATAAAAACATCCGGGTTGCGGGTAAAGTTGCAGTAATTTTGATATCTGGATTGTTGCTTTTTACGGTAATCTGGAAAATGCATGAGAGCAAAAAGGTTGGTGCAGTTCCTGAAAAAGGTCTTCTCTGCAGTACCTTTGATACCGGTCATATTGTCGTTTCCCTTAAATCTCACGAAAGTAAATTCTGTTATCCGCTTCTCCGAAAGGGAAAATCAGTTTCTACATACATTCTGGCAAAGCAAAGTGCATGGGAAATATTCAAGAATAACCCCCTTAAGGGAACAGGCATTGAGAATCTCACTCGTGAGATGGCTCAGATTTTCCGACGTTCCGCAGCATTTGGACACGGGAACTTTTATCGCAGACCACATTGTGAATATCTGAATATGGCGGCAGGGGCGGGATTCCTGGGTATTTCTGCTTTTCTAATCTTTTTAACTGTGGTTGGTATATGTATCTTCAAGCAGATTAAAAACACTCAAAATTTCAACATTTTTTCCGCTGCTCCCCTTGGTCTATTTGGGGGAATTGTTGTGTACGGCATCAATGCCGAGTTTTTATTTCTTCCAGTTACATGGTTTGCTTTTGGAATTCTTGCGGGGGTGATTATAAAAAGTGAGAGGTCAGTGCTTTGAGTGGATGTAATTAATTGAACTCAGAGCGGCAATTGTTCCATCGGAAACTGCTGTTGTAATCTGTCTGTAACGCTTCTGTCTGACGTCTCCGGCGGCGAAAAGCCCCGGGACGTTCGTTGACATGGATTCATCCGTGATTATTTCGCCGCGATCATTAAGGAACGATGCACCATGAAATGCTTCGGTATTTGGAATGTAACCGATAAAGATGAATGTTCCTTCAACGGGAGTTACCGTCTCTTCGCCGGTTATTTTGTGGGTTGATCTTACTCCGGACAGTTTTTCGTCACCGGTAAAGCCCGTTACAGTTTGTTCCATGAGGAATGAGATTTTATTGTTATTGCGGGCTTCTTCCACGGCCCAGGGGTAAGCCTGAAAATGGTCGAATTCATGAATAATTGTTACATGGTTTGCATACTTTGTGAGTTCGACAGCTTCTTCGAGAGCGCTGTTTCCACCACCGATGACAGCAATATCTTTTCCGGTGAAGAAATCACCGTCGCAAGTGGCACACCAGGAAATACCTGTGCCCTTGAATTTTTTCTCGGATTCAAGGCCAAGTTCCCGTGGTTTTCCCCCTGTCGCAATAATTACCGCTTTTGAGGAAAAAATACCCTCATCGTCCACTTCGAATGTTTTAATATCCGAATTGAGATCCATTTTGATGATGTCAGCCTGGGAAATGATTTTGCAACCGAATTCCCGGGCCTGATCTTTCATATTGAGAGCAAGATCCCTGCCGGATATCTCACCGGTTCCTGGATAGTTTGCCACTTTATGAGTCAGGTTTATCTGGCCTCCGACTACACCGGTGTCCAGAATCAGGGTTTTCATGCGGGAACGTGACAGATAAATGCCCGCTGTTAATCCCGCAGCTCCGGCGCCAAGTACAATAACATCAAAGTTTTCCATTTCAGACATCCATTTCAGCGTTTATAGATATTTCGTGTCCTGAGCAATACGATTGTGACTCGTTTTAAACAAATGCTTCAGGAAAGAGCCTGTTTTCCTGTTCCTGCTACTGATTTCCTGCGTTCCTGATTTTTTTACCAGGGACTCAGGTAGTCAGAAAAACAGAGAGCAGGGTCAGGTCATAAACATTGGTGATTGCCCAGGCCGCATTCGACATAAAAGGATAGAAAACAAATTAAGTTGAAAGCGGTCTGTAATATAAATAAATTACTGCATTTTGGAGTTCAGAATCTCTTTTATTTGAGCCTTGGTCTGAATGCTGCTTGTTGCGGCCACCACCTTGCCTTCATTAAAATAGACAGTAAAGGGAAGTCCATTGAAATTTCGCGTTTCTGGAAGCGCTCTGATGGTTTTAGCTGCCGTTGGCCCATCGAAGTTCATGTCCATCAATTTAATATCTTCATACTTGGGTTGCAGATTTTCCATGGCATCATACACGGGAATGCACATGGGGCCCATGCGCCCGCAGACAACGGCAAATTTTTTCCCGGATTCGAGCATAGTTTTAAAATCATCAATGGATTCGAGGTGTGGTAAATTTGTTCTGAGCATTTTCTATATCCTTTCCATTCTCCAGTATCATCCCGGTGGATTCCAGGAGTTTCTACAGAAGATATATATCCCAAAAGATATATGTCAACCTCCCTGCAAATCTTTTATCAGGAAAATCCTTCGTAGATTTGAACTTTGTATTAATATAATGGGAATGCAAATACTAAAACTGAAGCGATTACAGAAACTTTAGAAATGCCTATCAAGTCATCATAAAGAGAGGAAAACAAATTTGGGTTATGAAAACGATCATAGTTTCCAGGTGGTGACTTTAACCATGACACCAGCTTCATGTATAAATCGTCCCTGAAAACGGGTAAATCGGTAATACGGTTCGATGAACATATTTTTAAAGATCCCTAGATATTGAGCAGCAGTTTTTTCAGAAATATTCAGTGGAACAGGCATACCAATGAATCCATGCCAGGCAAAACCTTGATAGTTATGTCCTTTAATGAATCCTGAACCCGCTCCAATTGTTGCCAGGAAATAAGCTGTAACTTCAACATGTCCACTGAAAATAAGATCATCTTCCTTTGCGTTCATTTTAATTGTTCCGGAAAAGGCAAATAGACTGACGAGCCATGCTGCATCTGCACTGACAGCAACGCCCGGGGATTTGTCCCAGGTAAAAGCAAGACCGGGACCCACAGAAACCTCTCCATCCGGCGGTTCAAAACCACGCTTTTTCGCGGTAACTGGCGAAATAACTAATGAAAACAAAAGAAAAACCAAAAGTCGTAAAAACATTTAAATCCAACCAATTAAAAACTAACATTGTTATTATTACTTTACCATTATTATATGTTTTCTGTCCTGTCAGGAGTTCATTAAAAATCCTAACAGGAAAAGATTTGTCCATATCTTACGAGCATGGTGATGGTGAAAAAACAAGATTGAAGACAGAAAAAATTCGATTTTACAAAAAATGGTTGTAATTTGAGTCAATTCCGGTATATACATGCCTCTGTGCGCGGGACAGGTTCTTTCCTTAACCAGTACAAGTAGTGTTTAAGCGTTAATATTATTACATTTTTTAGGAGCTGATAAAATGAGTTACGCTCATCCGATCGTTGAAAAAATTGAAAAAGAATATCTCAGAACCGACTATCCTGCATTCAGAGTGGGAGATACAGTTCGCGTACATGTAAAAGTAAAAGAAGGAAACCGTGATCGTGTTCAGGTTTTCGAAGGCGTTTGCATCCGGAAAAGAAACGGTGGCAACCGCTCTACATTTACTGTCCGTAAAGTAAGCTACGGCGTTGGCGTTGAAAGAATTTTCCCCGTAGTAAGCCCTGTAATCGAAAAGGTTGAACTTGGAATGCGCGGTCGCGTAAGAAGAGCTAAACTTTACTATCTGCGTTCACTCCGTGGCAGAGCTGCCAGAATCCGTGAAAAAACCTTCATCAAATCCTGATTTCTTCAGGAACTCAGGTAAAAATTGGCTGATAGTGCCGTTGTAATCTCCAATGATTCAAAAGGAAATCCATCACTGTACCTGGTAATTGGACCCGCTGACAAAAAGGGTTTTCTTCCGGTTCGTGATATGCGCGGTAACGAATCAAAATTAGCCGAATCAAAAATAGAAGAAAAACTACCGGGGTCATTTCCATCCGTAGGTGATTTCAGTGCCCGTGCAACTGATATTATTGCAGAAGCGGAAACAATGATGCCTGAAATCGACATCAAAGAGGTCTGGGATCTCATTTATGGCGAGCAATCTTCCTGCACTACGGACTTTCTAACTGAGCTTATTACTGAAGATCGTAGAGCTTCGGCTATTTATGCCGTTTATCTAAGCCTTTTCCGAGATGGTGTTTACTTTAAAAGAGTGAAAAATGTCTGGGAGGTCAGGAATGAATCCGCCGTGAAGGAAATGCTCGTATCCCGGTCTCGTATGCTTGAGAAAGTCAAAATACGCAGGGAGTTAACTGAATTATTTCAGAGTTCCTTCGCTCCGGGAGTCGATATTGATAACATTCGGCTCAAGGTCAGTTCTGAAGTTTACCGCAGTTGGTACTCACGCATACGTCAACTTGCAATAGCAAGGGATCCGTCATCTTTTAATGAAGAGTTTCTTGATTTCATGGATGAGCTAGCTCATAAGTGCAGCCTGAAAGGGCTTCCTCATCAGGTTGCTTTTTCCTTACTCCGTCATATTGGCGCTTTTGACGAACATGAAAACCTTGATCTTCTCAAATATGACATTCGAAGGGATTTTCCCGAAGATCTCTTTTTCGAACTTCCTGAATTGACGTTTGAAGACTGCACGGATCTTACGAATCTTTACACGGTAACCATTGATGATGCTAAAACCCGCGACATAGATGATGCCCTTAGTATTTCAACTGATGACGACGGATTCATTGTCCATATCCATATTGCAGATCCCGGTTTTTATGTAAAACCCGGTACTCCCCTTGATTCAATTGCAATGAAAAGGGGAACAAGCGTTTACCTTCCGGACATGGTCATCAATATGCTTCCCTCAATTCTGAGTGAATACGTAGGCTCCCTTATTCAAGGGGAAAAACGCCGGGCTATGACTTTTAAAGTTCGCGTGGACAATGAAGGTAACATCAAAGATTTCAATATTTTCAGTTCCGTAGTATCTGTTGATCGCCGTATGACCTACGAAGAAGTCGATGAACAAATAGGTGATGAAATTTTCAGCATTTACCACAAAATGGCACTATTGCGAAAATCATACCGCGAAAAACAGGGGGCATTCAGTGTCAATCTTCCGGAACTTGATATTCACGTTGAAGAATCCGGTGAGATAACTGTTTTGTTAAAAAACGAAGAGACGCCATCGCACCTTGTGGTTTCTGAATGTATGATAATTGCAAATAACGTTGCCGGTGAGTACTGTCGTCGTAATTCAATTCCCGCTATTTATCGTGTTCAAGGGCCCCCGACTTCACCAATTAAAGAAGTTAATACAATTGCTCAGCAGTTTGCTGCTCTTAAAAATATACGTCGCGGGGAATATTCAGTTCATCCGGGACCTCACTGTGGTCTGGGAATCGGAGTTTATGTTCAGGCATCATCACCTCTTCGTCGATACGGGGATCTTCTTGCCCACAGACAAATAATGACACATCTCTCAGGAGGCTCTCTTCTTACCATTGAGGAAGTTACAAAAATTCATGGAACTGTTGATGCTGCGGTAAGTGCAGCTTCGATTACTGAGAAAAATTCTGAAAATTACTGGCTGTTTGAATATATAAGACGCAATCTTCCATTTTCCGTCGAATGTACGGTGCTGGATGTTTTTCCTGAAGGAACTCGCGGTCTTATATACATTAATAAGCTGGCCATGAGGCAAACGGTTTCATTTGCAAAATCGGTAACCCCCGGTGATGTTGTTCAGTTTACAGTCAAAGCCTGCGATCCCCGCAGAGAATACATGAACATGACCCATGATAAGGAACTTTCCTGATAAAATCACAAACTTATCACTCAGGGCAAGGATAGTTACTGCCCTGGGTATATTCCTGTTTGTGGGCACTGTTTATTCTCTTTTCGCCTATAAACGTATAACATCAGCAAGTAAAAACAATCACTTTGCCTATCTAGCAGAAAGCTGGCTTTCCGGAAATCTCCATATGAAAACGCCACCGCCTCATGGGAATGACTGGGCGAGGGTACTTACTCTGGAGTTGAGGTCCGGCAAATCCGTATCGGGAAAATGGTATCACTCAAAAGGAAAGAACATTTTCCGTACACTTGATGGGAAGTTTTTAACACTAAATGCCTCTGATATCAGAGCCCGGAAAAGTAAGTGGTATGTGAGTTTTCCACCGGCCCCGGCAATTGTGATGCTGGTGCCTGTTAAACTCTGGGGCCTGCGAGCGAATGACGTTCTTATCACTGTGATATTTGCCGCTGCAGCCATGGCGCTTTTCTGGCTTTTACTTTCAGTAACTGCTCAACACGGTTGGCACAAGCGAACGTTTCTGCAGTCCCTTGTTCTAACTGGAATTTTTGCATTTGGAACCGCTTTTTTTTGGGCTTCAGTACGAGGGGAAGTATGGTTTACAGCCCACATTTTTGGTGTCTTCTTCATAATCTGCTTTCTTCTTGCAGTTTTTACTGACCATCCAATTCTTGCGGGTTTCGCCCTCAGTGCAGCGTTTCTTTCCCGTACTCCCATGATTTTCGCTTCGATTTTCTATGCTTTTTACCTGTGGCGCAAAAATGGTTTTAAAAATATTCGAGGGGATATATTCACCCTGTCCATTTTTTCAATTCCAATTATTTTAGCAATCGCTGCAGTGATGACTCACAATTATCTGAGATTCCAGGATGTATTTGAATTCGGTCATAACTATCTTGATGTGCGCTGGCAATACCGCATTCAGAAGTATGGTCTCTTTAATTATGAATATCTTTCAAGAAATTTATCCGTAGTATTTACTCTTCTTCCGAGAATAAAAACTTCGTGGCCCTTTATTCAAATCAGTCCTCATGGAATGGCATTGTGGCTTACCACGCCGGTTTTATTTTATATGTTCAGGGCAAATATGAAGAAAAACCTTATTCCTGGATTTGTTTTTATTTCTGCAGTGATGGCCCTTTTAGTGTTTTCTTACCAGAACAGCGGGTTTGTTCAGTACGGATACAGATTCAGCATTGATTTCACTGTTTTTATACTACTGATAATTGCTTTTTCCGGGATTAAGTTCACTAGAGTTTTTTACGCTCTTGCCGCGTGGGGGTTGATAGTAAATACTTTTGGCGCACTGACTTTTTCAAGATTTCATGCATTTTATCCACCGGGGAACTTTCTCTTTTTTACATCCTGAGCTTTTGGGTAATGCATAACAATGAAATATGGATATAATATAACCAACCCGGGGTTTGGCCCCACAGGAGGTTCCCTTGAGAAATCTTTTTTTATTAACAGCGATTGTATTATCCTCATTGGCCGGATGTGATGACGATTCATCAAACAATAACGGTAACAATACGAATAACACTAATAATTCCAACAACACTAATGCTCCGGTTTGCGGAAATAACCTTAAAGAGCAGGGCGAAGAATGTGATGATGGCAACTTCATAAACGGTGATGGTTGTTCCAATGCTTGTGTTCTGGAGTACGAATGCGGTGATGGCATTGTTGAATTTAATGAGGTTTGTGACTCAACGGATCTTCAGGGAAGCACATGTGTACTCCATGGATTTACCGGGGGAACCTTGTCCTGCAATGAAACATGCAGATTCGACACCAGCGAATGTACATCTGAAGTAGAAACCGATATGACTGGCTGGTACAAACTCGATGGAAACAGTTCTCAGGAATATAATAGCGCGCCTCCTCATGATAACCTCTGTGTCGTCAATGAGTTTACCACTGGCGCTCTCATCCGGGAAATGCCTGGCGTCGTCGGAGAAAGTATTTATTTTGACGGCACCGTCGATATGCGCGGATATCTTGATTGTGGTCCCGGTTACTATGCCTATGATGAAATTACCGTAGAAGGATGGATTCAGACATCGGCTTTTCCCATGGATGTGAGCTTCATAATGTCCAGTATGGCTACATACGATGCAACAGGCTTATCCTTCTATATGGGCATGACCTCTGACTTTAAATTCGAAGTTGGGGTAAACGACTGGGATGATGTTGCTCATACAACTGCTTTTATTACAACGGGTGAGTGGGTCCACCTTGCCTTCACTTATGATGGTTCTAGCCTCAACCTTTATGTAAATGGTGAACTGGATTCAGAGAAAGTTCATGAATATGGGCCCCTTAATACATTGACAACGGACAACAGCCGCGTTTTCTTTTCTAACAACTTCCTTGATGGCGGTCAGGCGGAGCAGGGGCATTATTTTACTGGCTACATGGATGAAATGAAAGTCTGGAGTACCGTAAGAACCCAGACTCAAATATGCTCAGATGCTGGTGGTATCCCCAATGAAGAAACATCCTCATGCGCAATTACACTTCCGGAAGACAAATAGTTGAACTGAAATTCGTGACACAGATCTGCCCCTGTACAAACCAGATAACAAATACAATTGGACTGTAAAATTTCCTTGAAGAGAGAAAAAATGATCTGTCCTGGAATCTGGGGATATTATGGAAAGACAATATTGAAAAAACAAAAGAAGGTTAAAACACTGGAAAATTGTGATATGAAATTCGATTCCAGGTACAGAACTTCTGCAAATTAGTGCACATTTTTTTCCGATTCAAGATTTTTTTTTCGTAAATAGTTAATTATTTTTCTCATTCTATAATCTCTAAATATATCAATTAGATACAAGGCAATAAAAATAAAGAAGTTTTCCTTTGTATTAAAAAATAGTGCATTAATAAAATGTGGGCGTAATTTGTGTGTGCACTCATTCTTCAATTAAACTAAAAAATACAGTATGTTACAAAAATAACATTACCGAGGTAATTTTCCCGTTACACTGGAAACCGCTGTATTTCCAGGATTTTAAGTACGATTCTTCACAAAATGCTTTAATATATCTTGCGGGAATTACGAAAAAGTTCGTGTCCTGTATTTGCTTGTGACTTTCCAGTGGAATATTGAAAATGCGCTTAAATCAGAAATTATCTCTCATCATCGCTGCTGTTTTAGTTGTTATTTCAATATTTTTTGCTCCACGTCTTAAGATTGATAACTCTATCGGAGCCCTTGCTTCTCCCGGTAAGGATCTTATTAAATTTCGGAATAATCTCCAACGGGTTTTCGGAAGTGACAATTATATTTTTATCGTATTTCCGGTTCATGGAAGTATATCTGAATTTGAATCAAACCTTCGAGTAATTGCTGGAGAGTTAAAGCAATTAAGGGGCGTTTCTGACGTAAGTTCCATCTTTGATGCACTCGATAGTCTGGCCCCTATGACTGGGGCCAAAGGATTGAATTCCCTCGATAAAAGTAGTAAGTTTTTCGAGGAATCTGCCCTTTATTCACATGGGAATTGGCTCAGTATTGTCATTACATCCTCAGGAAAGGATGGCAGACTACCGGAAAAACTGCGAAAGTTTCTGAATGCAAAAAATATCGAATACTACATTACGGGAGAAAGCGTTATAAATCATTACCTTGAGTCACAAGGTGATGCTATTGGTCGTCGTTATATACCCCTTTACATTATTTTTTCCATTTCCATACTGCTTATACTTTTCAGATCGCTTCCTGTAGTGGTACTAATAATTATTACAATGCTTGGAACAGTGTCTGTCAGTCTTGCGCTGGTTGTTTTAACCGGGGGGAAACTGACCATTGTTTCCAATATTCTTCCAATGGTCATACTTGTGGTTTGTGTAGAAACACTTATTCACGCTGCCTCGTCGTTTATCCGGGAAAAAGTTGAAAATACTGAGAATCCCATTGCTTCCGGAATGGAACGTATCAAAAATCCATGCGTGTTTTCAATTCTCACTACGATGGCGGGTTTTTCGGCATTTCTGTTTTCACCAATGAGCGCCATGAGGTTAATGGCTGTTTATGTTATTTTCGGACTCCTGTTCACTCTTTTTTTTACACTGTATGTTTTTCCTATTCTGAGTGAAAAAATTAAACTTCCCCTGGGCAAAAGATACAGAGAAGCCAGTATTCAATCCCGTTTTTCTGATAAAACAATAACTGCAGTTATTGTCCTGATAATTATCGTTTCTATTTATTACGCCTTCAAATTGCAGATTGAAACCCGAAATATCAACTATCTTCCTTTAGATTCAAAGGTTTATAAAGATGCACTTTTTATAGAAAAAAATGTGACGGGACTTAATTCAATAGAAGTGGTTTTGAGAGGAAGTAAAGGCACTTTTTATAAATCCGAAAATATTCGTATTTTTAATAATAATCTGGATGTTTTCGGAAGGGCCCTAATCGCAGGACCTCATACACCAATTCTCATATTAAAAGAATTGATGCTAAGTAAAGAAGTACCGTGGTCAGTGTGGGGGCTTTTAAGTAAAAACAGAAACATAAGACGCTTCGTATCCCCTGATGGTTCTGCGATCCGATTCACAATAAGTTTGAAAAATTCTGATTTTCGAAAAATAGAAGATGCCAGGAAAATTGCGGAGACAGTTTTTAAAAAAAGACTTGAAAAAAGTGGTCTGAAAATCAGGGTAGAAACAGGGGGCGTTTCGGTAGAAACAGGTAAAATTATGCACAATATTGTATTTACACTGTTTTTAAGTACGGCTCTGGCAGTTCTATTTGTTTTCATATTGATGTTGTTTCAGTTCCGCAGTTTATTTGCAGCCTTACTTTCAATGATTCCATCGGTGCTGAGCATAGGCATAATGTATTCACTTATGGGCCTTACAAAAACAACTCTTGATGCCGGAAGTGTCCTGATCAGCGCGATTACCATGGGAATCAGCATTGATGCTACTATTCATTTTATGAAAAATTACATGAACTTTTATGAATCAGGATTAAATCCGGTAAATTCAGTTGAGCGTTCCCTTGCGGTAACTCTAAGGCCGGTAATGATTAGTACATTTGTAATTTCCGCTGGCTTTGCTGCATTTGCTCTGAGTTCGTTTCCACCCCTTCGAAAACTCGGAATTTTCACAGCGGCAGCAGTGCTGATCTCTTTTATACTGACCGTAGTTGCTCTGCCCGCACTATTGAGGCTTCTGCATCCATTGATTGGTCGTGAAAAACAGAGCCAATGAAAGCGCATACACCACAATCAATAATTGCCTCAATCCATGGGATTTGATGTTTCTGGAGCTTATCAGAAGGCGATTTTACTTCCATGAAAAAGCAGAAATCATCATTAAAAGCAAAAATATCAGGCATTCCCTTGCTTTTCTGCCCGGGGTTTTCAAGCCATTTAAAAATCAATCGGAGAGCTTTTTCTGCTCCGAGAAGTGACCATGCTTTTTCCAGAAGGTCTTTCTGAAGTCCCAATACCAGATCATTAACCGGTAGAAAATCAAATCCATCTTTCAGGTCAAACAAACGCTTTTCAAATAGCTCCCGACGACTTGAAAAGAATGAATCGCGATGAAAATCCAAAGGAAATTGCTGGAAGGGAGATTGAAATACTCCTGGAATACCAGCGTAAATTTCTTTGTAAAAAGCGGCGATTCCAAGAGCGGGAATCAAACGATTCTCCGTGTGAAAGGCCCGAAAATTCTCCTTTTTCAGGGCATGTATTACTGCCTGTTCCACGTTCATTTCTATACCGCATATTTGGTATTCAAGTCTTGTTATCTTCCTGCCAGAAGGCTTTGGAAGTCTAATGTCTATTGAAGGAAATACCGTGACTGGAAGAGGGCGTTTGAATACGCTGCGTTCCAGAGAATTGATGATGGTTTTTTCATCAGAAGAAAGAATCCTGTCGTTTTTAAAAGTTGATATAAACCGCATCAAATCAACTTTACGCCGATCCTGCAGATAAATCCGGCGTCTTAGTTCGATATAGGAACCACTGAATATGTCAGGGTATTCCAGGGAATCCGTACGAACCGTCCACTCGTGCAACCATTTTTTGTTAGTTACAAGTATATCAATGCAAAGGAGTAGCATTTTATACAGATAATACTCTCGACGATACCGAAACAAAACATCAGATAAATCAAACTCGATGCTTTCAAGTGTCTGAATAGTTTCCAGAAAAATTCCTGTGATGGAATCAGGGGTGGTTTCCGAAGAAGAGTCTCTCAACTGGTGATAGCGATCTCTTGAATAAAGGTAATCATCCAGTTGTTGTCTTGATTCAAAAAGCCGTCTTTCGGAAATTACTACTTCAGGCACGGGGGGGTTATTTATTTCATTAAGAACGAAAGCCTCCATGCCGTCATGATGATTGGCAAAATATAAAAACAAGAGCAATTGATAAAAAGATTTGATTTCAACGGATACGAGGGGAAGAATAAATTGAAATACTTCAGGTGTTATCTCACAGATATTCTTGATAAAAACAAAAGGATCTACTCCTGTAGTCCATCCGAAGTTTTTTAACTCTTTTTTAGTGACAATATCTCGAATTATGTTCGCCTTATTGGCAATGTTGTCAATAATACTTACAAGGCCGGCACTTTCAAGTTCTTTCAAAGCAGAAGTTGGATTCTCAATTTCAGGGTAATTAATGTTTTTTATGCGAAAAACCGTTGGAACTCTGCCCGAAAGCCGCACAAAGAGCATTTGAGCTTCTTCGCTCAGGTTGTCAAATTGATTAAGATGAGCCAGCTGGGTATCCGTCAGAATATCATGATACCGATTCCGGACAAATTCGAGTAATTTTGAAAAGTGACGGAGATAGTACTGCAATATTAAGAAACTCCCTCAGGCTGTTTTCCAAAAAAACCTTAACATATGTTAGTTATGGAAAAAAACTGATTCTGTAACATATTGTAGATATACATAAATATGAGGCTCATGTTCACATTCTATATTATCCCTTTGCCAAAAGCCGCGTTTTATTTTATCCAGTTTTTATGTCTGTTTTCAAAGCCAGCGTTAGAAAAATCGTCGAATACGTCTTCCGTTCCGGTAACATTGATTTTACTTCCTTCAGTTTATTTCGTCTGGCCGAAGGAGCGGAAGGTCACAGGGAACTGCAATCCACTCAGGAGGGAAGGGCAGAAGTTCCAGTCAAAAGACTTTTTCAACTTTCCCGTGGTGATATCGAAGTCACAGGTAGAATTGATGCTCTGAGACTTGAAGGCGATGTCGAAATAGTTGAAGAAATTAAAACTACTCATCTTCAACTGGAGACTCTGGACGAGAGCCTGTCTCATATGGCTCAACTGAAAATCTATGCCTGCATGAGGGCCATGGATACCGAGGAGCAGGTAGTTAAAACGGTACTTACTTACTATAATCTGGATACCAGGGAGAAGAAAGAGTTTTATCATGTATTTACCCTGGAAGAACTCCTTGATTTTACTATTTCAGTACTTGAACGCTATATTGACTGGCTTCGAACTTTGCGGAAAACAGATGATACTATGCGAGAAAGTATTAAAACTCTGGATTTTCCCTTCTCAGAACTTCGACGTGGCCAGCAGGAACTTATGAATTCCGTTCAGGATACAATACTTTCCGGGAATGTAATTATGGTGCAGGCCCCAACAGGCATCGGAAAAACCATGAGTGTTCTTTATCCGGCGATTAAAAGCCTGCTTTATGCCTCGGAGCGCGTATTTTACCTTACAGCAAAGACCCCGGGTCGCCATTCAGCAATATCTGCGGCAAAAGTTCTTATGCAAAATGGTATGCGAATTAAAACCCTTGTGCTTTCCGCGAAAGAAAAATCCTGCCTTCACACAGAAGTCGACTGTGATCCCGCCGTTTGTCCCTGGGCAAAGGGGCATTTTGACAGAATTAATGATGCAATCGCTGAGATATATCTCAATGATTTCATGGATTATGAAGATATACTGAGAATTTCTCGAAAACATATGGTTTGTCCTTTTGAAATGTCCCTTGAGCTTACTATGATGGTTCATCTGGTAATTTGCGACTACAACTATGTGTTTGATCCCCTCGTCCGATTGCGCCGAATGTTTGATGACCCGACAGCACGGCTTTTGTGCCTTGTGGATGAAGCTCATAACCTTGTTTCCCGCTCCCGTGACATGCACAGTGCCGCACTTTCTAAAAAGGAAGTCCTCAAAACGCGGAAGGTGGCTAAAACTGCCGGGCGTTCAATTTACTCTTCCATGGGGCGGCTGAACTCGCGGTTTTTAGAACTCAAGCATCTTATGGATGGATCCGGCAAAAATTTCATTACTATACGGGATTTGCCGGAAGATTTCATTGAAGGAGTGTATTCCCTCGGAGCATCCATTGAAGAGTGGCTTGCGGAGAACCGAAAACACCCGGATCGTCGAAAAATCAGCGATTACCTGTTTGAACTGAATCGCTTCCGAAAGATTGCGGATCTTGCAGGAAAAACCCATGTTTTCAATGTTTTTTACGACAATGACGACATCGTTGTTAAACTCATGTGCCTTGACAGTGCTTCCTATGTTCGAGAAGCCATTTCTAACTTCCCTGCAGTAGTTTTCTTTTCCGCAACTTTAACCCCATTTTCATTTTACCGTTCGGTACTCGGGGTAGAGAACGCTCTTGAACTGAGCCTTGATTCACCATTTCCAAGGGAAAATCAACTTTTAATAATTAATGATGCCTTGAGTACCAAATATGAAGACCGGGAAACGACCATGCCTTCCGTGGCTTCAATGATTGCTGAATTCGTTTCATCAAAGCCCGGAAACTACCTCGTTTTCTTTCCTTCCTATGCATACATGAGAAATGTCCTCTCAATTCTGCCGACACTTCCACAGCAGGTTATTGTACAAAAACCGGAAATGACTGAACTTTCCCGGCAGGAATTCCTTGATAACTTCAATAGCTCTAACGATTGTGTTGGTTTTGCTGTCATGGGAGGAATATTCGGAGAAGGCATAGATCTCACGGGAGACAAGCTCATCGGTGCTGCCATAGTAGGTGTCGGCTTACCTCGAATGGATGAGGAAACACGACTTATTGAGCAATATTACACGGAAAAACAAGGGAACGGTTTCCGGTTTGCATATCAGTATCCTGGATTTACCCGTGTGCTACAGGCCTGTGGTCGAGTGATCAGAACGCAGACGGATAGAGGGGCGGTGCTTTTAATCTGCAAAAGGTTTACACAACCCACATATCGTTCTTTATTCCCGCCATGGTGGTCATCATATAGAGTAGTTCGAAACACTGACACCCTCAGGAATACACTGAAATCCTTCTGGGAAGACTCGTAAAAAGGACCGTTTCGTGAACAAAAGGATCAATATTTTGAATTGAATGTTTTCATCCTACCCTTTGTAATTATGCATAGATGTTGAATGTTTAACCGCTGATCCTGAACCTGTTTTCCTGACTACCTGAATCCCTGTTAAAAAATTTCGGCAACAGGAAATCAGTAGCAGGAACAGGACAATCAGGGTCTTTTTCCTGAAATCCTCCTTTGAATTAAGTTGCTATCGTATTACTCCGCAAGCGGTTTAATTGGAGAATTGGACGTCATCCATGTAGAAGTCCGCACCATCGTATCCAATGTAGCGCCAGACGATTCTAATGGGGATATTATTATACTGGGCAGGAATTGTGAATGTGCTCTGGTACCACGTCCAGTCAGTAAAGGTGCCTTTTTCAAGGAGTAATCCATATGAAAGAGTGTACTCATCGCCATCGCCGAAAGTGGAACCAACCATTATATAAACTTCAATATCATAGTTGTAAGCATAAGTATAGGAGGCGGCCCACCAGAAACTTAAAGTTCCACCGGTGCAGGTGATCGGGGCAGTTGCAAGTAGTTCATCCTGATCCATGGGAAACAAAAATGAATCATCCCAGGGAACCCGGGCAACATAACTTCCGCCATGGGGTGAGTATTCACTTCCCGCACGTTGCCATGTATAGGATGTGTTATATGCGTCGACAAGCCAGCCGGATGGGAGCCATGTGCTTTCAAAACCTTCGGTAATTGTTGTGCATGAAGCTGTCTGGCAGGCAGCATCAGCAGCACAGTCGGGATCGCTGCAATCCGTCTGTCCATCGGCATCATTATCGAAGGAATCCGTGCAGGAAGTTTCAGTGGCCTGACAGGTTCCGCCGTTTCCGGCCTGACCGATGCAATCAGAATCAGCACAATCAATAAGCCCGTCACCATCGTCATCGCTGCCGTTTGAGCAGTTTTCCGTAGGCTGGCAAGCGGGATGTGAAGCACAAGCAGGATCAATACAGTCTGTTACGCCGTTTTGATCATCGTCAATGCCGTTATCGCAGATTTCGGTGCCCGTACAATTGGGGTGAGAATCGCAATCAGGGTCGTTACAGTCAGCAAGCCAGTCACCGTCGTCATCAATGCCGTTTGTGCAGTCTTCAGTGCCTTCGCATTCCTCTGCAGAGCTGCAATCAGAATCATCACAGTCAATATATCCGTCCCCATCATCGTCTATACCGTTGAAACAGTTTTCTGCCACAGTACAGGCGGGGTTTCCCGTACAGTCGGAATCGTTACAGTCTATAAGGCCGTCCCCATCATCATCAATGCCGTTGGAACAGTTTTCCGCACCCTGACAGAACATACTTGAGTAACAATCGGGATCGTTACAGTCCACAAAACCGTCGCCGTCGTTATCCCCACCGTCATTGCAGTTGTATTCCTGAAGTTCGCAGAGAATTCCACCAGGGCCTACACGGCCGAGGCATTGCGAATCGGCACAGTCTATTTTGCCGTCACCGTCATCGTCAATGCCGTTGTTGCAGATTTCGGGATTAGCACAAGCTGATGTTCCTGTGCAATCGGCGTCATCGCAGTCAAAATAGCCGTCACCGTCATCGTCAATGCCGTTATCGCATATTTCGGGACCACCATTGTTTACATCCGTTGCACCACCGGCGCAGGAAAACATGAGAATAGAAGCTAAACATATTTTAAGTAAAAGTTTTGTTTTCATTTTGCCCTCACTTCAGGACTGCCCTGTAACTTTGCATAATAATATATCAGGAAAATTGAGTATTTCAAACCGCTCCGATAGGTATTTCACTGTATTCAATGGATACCTGTCAGTGATTGACCGAGAATGCAGGTAGTTTAGCAATCAGGAGATCTCTTATTTCCTCAGTTTGTTCACCGCAGACAGTTATTGATTGCCTCGGCTTTAAAGACAGTGTGAGCTTAATTATGCCCCGTGTATGGTGTCTAAGAAATATAACTGCTCCCGCTTCTGAAACGAGTAACTTGTTAATTTCAAATGATTTGTAGTCAGGAAGTGATGGATTCCTGCAATCAAATGTCGAAAATCTGTCCAGGGGACCCATTTGATAAAACCTCCGATGTCAGCATATTCAGGAGCACAAATACCGTTATTAAAACAAATCTCGATCAGTATTCCGGACTTTTCATGAAAAGTTGCAGTGAATTATCCGAAACTTATAAATTAGCACTTTTTTTTTATTTTTTTCCGCTTAGTTTATCCTTCGGAGGATTTGTGAAATGATGCACGTAATCGACGACAATCAAATCAGAAGCATGATGGATACTTCGGGTGATGCAGCAGAAGTTATGGAAATTCTGCAAAAATCTAAATCCCTGTCTCGCCTCAGCATGAGGGAAACTGCAGTTTTAGCTAATGTCAGTGATCCGGATCTCAGGAAGCAAATTCACGATGCCGCCAGGGATCTCAAAGATTCCATATATGGAAACAGACTTGTTATTTTTGCCCCTCTTTATATTTCAAACCTGTGTAACAATGATTGCTCCTATTGCGGGTTTCGTGTTTCAAACCGCGGAATAAAACGACGTGCCCTGACTCAGGAAGAAATCGCTGAGGAAACGGTTAATCTTTTAAAAACTGGACAAAAGCGCGCTCTTTTAGTAAGCGGAGAAGCATATCCCGGTGGAAAAATAGACTACATCCTCGATTCCGTACGCACGGTTTATTCCGTGCGCCACGGTAAAGATAACATTCGGCGCATTAATGTAAACATAGCACCAGTGGACATTGAGGAATTCAAACAATTAAAAGAAGCTGAAATAGGCACTTATCAATTGTTTCAGGAAACCTACCATGAGGAGACATACCACAAACTTCATACCCGCGGGCCCAAACGCGACTATTCATATCGTCTCGAAACTATTGATCGGGCATTTGAGGCAGGGATCGATGATGTTGGGATCGGCGTTCTTTTCGGACTTTATGACTGGAAATATGAAGTTCTTGCCCTCATGAACCACATTGAACACCTTGAAGCGAAATTTGGTATGGGCCCGCATACAATCAGCGTTCCGCGCCTTGAACCTGCTACCGGTTGTGACATCACCGAAACGCCTCCATACCCAGTCAGTGACGATGATTTCAAACATATAATAGCAATACTTCGCCTTTCCGTCCCTTATACAGGCCTGATTCTCAGTACACGGGAAAATGCCGCCATGCGAAGGGCCAGTTTCGAACTCGGAATCAGCCAGATCAGTGCCGGATCCAGGACAAATCCTGGAGGATACAGTGATTCGGAATCCTGCGAACAATTCTCTCTTGGCGATCACCGCTCTTTAGATGAAGTAATTTATGATATTGTCACTCACGGTTTTATACCTTCGTTTTGCACGAGTTGTTATCGCCTCGGGAGGACGGGGCTTGATTTCATGGAGTATGCAAAACCTGGCGACATTAAGAAAAAGTGTCATCCAAACGCATTGTTTACTTTTACGGAATACCTCATCGATCACGCATCGGAAAGAGTCCGGCAGGTTGGTAGTGAAATGATTCGACGGGAACTGGAGGCCGTAAATCCTCCGGAATTTCGTGAAAAATTGCGGACAATCCTCGATAAGATTAAAGACGGTGAACGGGACGTTTTCATGTGATGTATTTGTTTGATGTTAAACCCAAAACGGTCTGAAGTTGAAAATCCTCTGGGAGATTTAGTAATATGAATCCTGATCTCGACAAAGTTTTCCCCCATTCCTCTGAAACTGCAAGAGCCCTGGAAAACTTTCCCGTTTCTCTTTCCCGATGGAGCAGGGTGTTTTATGAGGCGCTTGCAACGGTTAAACTTGCCTGTTTGCACGTAAATCATGACCTGGGCTATATTGACAATGAACGTTTCGACTCCCTTGACGCAGTCCTTAAAGAAATGCGCAGTGGAAGATACTTTGAGTATTTTGTTACGGATCCTCATCAGGGTGGTGCGGGAACATCCGTCAATATGAATATAAATGAAATTGCGTCTTTTTTTGCGTCGGAGCGAACTGGAGCGGATGCAGGTATCGATCCTTATGAACATGTAAATCTTCATCAAAGTACAAATGATGTGTTTCCCTCAGCAGTGCGAATTGCAATGCTTTCATACTTGCCGAAACTGGAAAATGCTCTCAACTCCCTTGTGTGCAGTCTTCAAAAAAAAGAAAGTGAGTTTGCCCATGTCGTGAAAATCGGCAGGACTGAACTTACTGCGGCAGTTGCATGTACTCTGGGTATGGAATTTGGCGCCTACGCTCAGGCACTATCACGGGATCGATGGAGAGTTTTCAAGGCTTCGGAGCGCATTCGACAGGTTAATCTCGGTGGAACAGCTATAGGTACCGGCATATCTGCCCCGAGACAATATATTCTCACCGTGTCCAGTCGATTGCGCGAGATTACAGGCTTTCCTGTGAGTCGCAGCGAAAACCTTTTTGATTCTACCATGAATCACGATGACCTTTCGGAAGCTTTTTCCATGATAAAAGTTGTTGCAATAAATCTGGAGAAAATCGCATCGGATCTGCGACTGATGCACCTTCTTGGGGAAATTGTCCTTCCTGCCATGCAGACAGGATCCACCGTTATGCCCGGCAAAGTAAATCCGGTAATTCCCGAAATGGTGAGTAGTGTTGCGAAAAAAGTCCTCAGTTCCGAAACCCTCATAAATCGCTGTCTCAGTGCTGGGGAACTGGAACTTAACGCTTTTTTGCCTCTTGCGGCTCACACAATTTTTGAGGATCTTGAGCTTCTCATTCAGGCAGTATCTTTGTTTGAAACAAAATGCATAAACGGTTTCAGCGCTCACTCTGATTTATGCCTTCGCAACCTGCTTTTTTCGCCTTCTGCAGCCACCGTTCTTGTTTTTCGGTACGGATACAATACTGCCCGAAAAGTTGCGGACTACATGACTGTCAACAATGTCGATATTTATGAAGCGGTTAATTCAACGGGAATCTCTTCGGTATCGGAAGTGGAAAACTTGCTTTCTCCCAAGTCAGTCTTAGCCCTTGGAAGCAGGGTCGAACAATGAATACCCATAATCTGCTCAGAGCCCTGACGTCCGAAAACGATAAAACTCCAATTATCTTTGAACTTCTGAATCTTAAATCAGATACGGATCAGATATATGCTCTTGCAAAAGCAACCAGAGACAGAGTTTTTGGAAACAAAATTCTTCTGCGTGGAATCATTGAATTCTCGAGTTTCTGCCGGTGTCGGTGCTCTTACTGTGGAATCGGAGCGGGTCGCCGGAAGTCTGGTTATCGCATGACAAAGGAGGAAATCCTTGAGCAGTGTGCTGATGGCAAACAAGCCGGCTATGCTACTTTTGTGCTTCAAAGTGGTGAGGATCCGACGTACAGTGTGAAGGATATATGCGACATTCTTTCGGAAATTCACAATCGATTCAACGTTGCCGTAACCCTTTCCATCGGCGAGTTTGCCCCACAAGAATATGCACGATTCCATGCTTCCGGTTGCGATCGCTACCTCCTGCGATTCGAAACATCAAACGCAAGTCTTTATGCTGCTCTCCACGAGGGTCAGACTCTTGAATCTCGTCTTGAATGTATCGAAAACATTAAAAAATCCGGAATTCAGGTTGGTAGCGGGTTTCTCATTGGGATTTCTCCGGATTTGAATGACCTCGCAAAAGATATCGCCCTCACAACTACTCTCGCGCTTGATATGATAGGATGTGGGCCATTTATTGCCGACAATGATACACCCCTTGCGGGCCGTTCGTTTCCGTGGGATCCAGAAATTGCTCTCCGCACGATGGCCATTTTGAGGATTTTAAACCCGCTTTCGCACATTCCGTCAACTACAGCTTTTGATGTTCTCATACCTACAGGGCGGGATGAACTTCTGAAATCATGCGCAAATGTTTATATGCCCAACATTACCCGGCAAAAATACCGCGCAGATTATCAGTTATATCCTGGAAAACCCGGCATCGATGAGGACTGCTCCGTTTCCATGGAGAAAGCCATAGCACGAATCCGTAGATGTGGTCTTGAGCCATCGTTTGTACGTGGTGATTCTCTCCTGAAAACAACTTTTCCGAATTTCATGGTGGATAAATGAACAATACTCCTTCTTCAAACCGGAAACACATCGGTCTGTTCGGCCGCCGCAACACGGGCAAATCCAGTCTGATGAATGCACTCCTGGGTCAGGATTATTCCATCGTATCCGATGTTGCAGGCACCACCACAGATGCTGTGAGTAAAGCATATGAGCTTCAGCCCATCGGCCCAGTGGTATTTCACGATACCGCAGGAATCGACGACGATGGCAAACTGGGAACCCTTCGTGTAGCAAAGACTAAATCCGTTCTGGAAAAGGTGGATATTGCTCTTTTAGTAACGGACAGTGATGAACCTACCCAATGGGAAACAGAACTCGTAAGTCTTTTCAGGGAAATGAAAACCCCGTGGATCCACGTTCGTAATAAATGGGATCTAAAAGCCCAAAGTTGTGAAGCAGGCTCCTCCGACGGAATAGTATACATCAGTTGTGCGACGAAATTCGGGATTGACGAACTTAAGACTGCAATTGCCTCAAAAGTATCCGCATCAGAAGTTGAGATTCCACTCATTTCTGATCTTGTTCATCCACCGGATACCGTCGTTTTAGTTATTCCCATCGACAAGGAAGCCCCCAAAGGACGCCTTATTCTGCCACAGGTTCAAGTGATGCGTGAACTCCTGGACTCCGATGTGAGTTGCGTAATCGTCAAGGAGAAAGAACTCCCCCATGTTCTTACAAATGTCCTCAAAAATCCTCCATCCCTTGTGGTTACGGACTCTCAGGTTTTTCTGAAAGTAAGCGGTGATGTGCCACAGGGAATCAGACTTACAGGTTTTTCCGTGCTTTTTGCCCGGGCAAAAGGCGACTTGCGTCAGTATATTCTTGGACTGAAAGCTATTGATAAACTTAAAGACGGAGCAAAAATTCTTATAGCTGAGAGCTGTTCCCATCGTCCAGTCAGTGAAGATATTGGTCGCGTAAAGATTCCCCGCTGGCTGCGCCAGTATACGGGCCTTGACCTGATTTTCGACATTGCCGCCGGGCATGACTTTCCTGAAGACTTAAGTCCGTATTCCCTTGTGATTCAGTGCGGCGGCTGTATGGTAACACGTAAAACCATTCTCGCCCGCCTTGAGCGCTGCAAAAAACAGCAAGTCCCCGTCGTAAACTACGGACTGACAATAGCCTTCCTTCACGGAATTATTGAAAGAGCCCTGAGCCCATTCCCGGATATCCTCGAAGACTACCAGCACCAATAGAATCCACAAAAATCCCTAAAAAAATGCTTCAGGATACAGAGTCTGGTTATAAACATCTAATATCTATGTAAAATTATAAATTACGTTCTTTTTAACGCCCTGATCCTGTCCCAGTTCATCTGACCTCCTGATTCCCAGTTAAAAAATTTCAGGTATTCAGGAAATCAGTAGCAGCAACAGGAAAATCAGGGGCTTTCTCCTGAAGCATTTCTTTAAAACGAGTCACTATCGTATTAATAATAAAGCGGTCTGATTCCTGAAACTGGTGATGATATTCGATTGAATTAAACTTAAAGCGATCCAGACCGATTTCAAATTGATTGAGGATACCGTAATTTTCAAAACCTGTTATGGTTCAAAATGGAAAAAATCATAACAGTGACCGTACGGTGCAGACGCTTTGGCGTCTCGCTTTAGAGGATAAATGATGAAATACAGACTACAAGAACTCATCGATATTGAACACTTTCAGAACCTGCAGGACAGGTTGAATAAAATTTATTCGTTTCCATCAGCTATTATCGATAACGACGGAAATATTTTGACTGCAACCGCATGGCAGGATATTTGTACAAAGTTTCACAGAATAAATAAAGACACTGAAAAAATGTGTATTAAAAGCGATCAATACATTTTAGATCACATCCATGAAGCAACACCTGCTGTAAGTTATCGCTGTCCTCATGGTCTCATAGACAATGCTACCCCCATCGTCATTGACGGAATTCACTATGGTAATTTTTTCACTGGACAGTTTTTTCTCGAAAAACCGGATCTGGATTATTTCAGAACTCAGGCCATGAAATACGGGTTCGATGAACAGGAGTATATGGAGGCAGTCAAAAAGGTTCCCGTATGGACCATGGAACAACTTGAAAATTACCTGTTTTTCATTAAAGGCTTGATAACCGTTATTTCCGAAAGTGGCTTGAAAAAACTCAAAGAAATTGAACATCGAAAACAGATAGAAGAAACAGGGCGAAAGTACAGCTCAATTCTAAAAGCCGCAATGGACGGATATTGGCTCACTGACACTAAAGGAAATTTACTTGAGGTTAACGATGCTTATTGTCGTATGAGTGGCTACACCGAAGATGAACTCCTGAAAATGACCATTTCCGAGCTGGAATTTATTGAATCATCAGAAATGGTAGCCGGGCACATGCAACAGGTTGTTATGAACGGGTTTGATCGATTTGAAACAAAGCATCGTCGCAAAGATGGCACTGTTTTTGATGTAGAAGTCAGTATTCAGTTTCGCTCAGAAGATGGTGGACAAGCTGTAACCTTCCTTCGTGATATCAGTGATCGTAAAAGAGCGGAAAAAGCCCTGAAGGATAGCGAAGAGCGATATAATCTGGCCATGGATGCAAGCAGAGACGGCGTTTACGATTGGGATCTGGAAACCAGAAAAATATATTATTCACCCGGATGGAAGCGCATGCTCGGTTATAAACCGGATGAACTACCCGATGATTTTTCTGTTTGGGAAATGCTTACAAGACCTGAAGATGGGGCAAAATCCTGGCAGATGTTAAATCAGGTTATTGAGGGGAAGCGTGAGCGTTTTGATATGGAATTTCAGATGCGACACAAGAAAGGCCATTGGGTTCATATTCTGTCGAGGTCCAGGATTTATAAAGACACGCATGGGAAACCCGTCCGGGTGGTTGGAACTCACGTCGATATTTCGGAACAGAAAAAAATTGAAATGGACCGGGAAAAAAGTCAGGCACTTTTCAAGGGACTATACGATAATATGACCTCTGGTTCGGCAATTTATAACGTAATCAATGATGGGCAGAACGGAACTGATTACATCGTTGTTGAATTTAATAAAAAAAGTCTGGAAATGGAAGGAAAACAAAGACATGAAGTGGTTGGAAAGACTCTACTTGATTTAAGACCAACTATCGACAATTATGGTTTGATCCCCGTGATGAGGCAAGTCTGGAAAACAGGTATGCCAGCATTCTTCCCCGTAAAAATGTACAAGGACGAGGTTTTCAGTAGTTATTATGAAAACTACATTTTTAAAATTCCATCTGGAGAGATAGTTACAATCTACAATGATGTAACACATGAGAAAAATCAGGAGAAATCACTCATTGATAAAACTGAAAAACTACAGGCAATTTTTCAAGCTGCCCAGAATATCTCTTTTATAATAACGGAGGCCCGGTACCCGGAACCATTAATACTCGAATTCAGCCCTGGTGCAGAAAATATATTCGGTTATAAAAAAGAAGAAGTATTAGGGAAGCCTGTGTCCATTCTTCATACACCGGACGATGTTGCCAAATTTCCAGAAATGCACAAAAAAATGAGCGACGGCAAAGTTGGATTTGCGGGAGAAACAACGCTTTTTCGAAAGGGTGGCGAGCCATTTACTGCAATGTTCTCTGCATATCCTCTGTTTGATCAGAATGGCAAGATGTATTCAGCTTTGGGTGTAAGTATTGACATTGATGAAAAGAAGAAACTGGAAAATCAACTCTCACAGATTCAGAAAATTGAATCCGTCGGGCGTTTGGCTGGCGGTATAGCACATGATTTCAACAATATGTTGAGTGTTATCCTGGGTCACACGGAACTAGCTTTACTGCATGCAGATGAGACTCAAGATCTTCATATTGAACTAAAAGAGATTCAGAAAGCAGCGAAAAGGTCGGCAGATATTACAAAACAACTACTGGCTTTTGCCAGAAAACAGACAATCGCTCCAAGGCAACTTGATCTGAACGACACGGTGGAGAGCATGCTCAATATATTGCGCCGGCTCATTGGTGAAGACATTGATCTTGAATGGCGGCCGGCTTCCCAGATATGGTCCGTAAAAATGGATCCATCCCAGATAGACCAGATACTGGCTAATCTTTGCATTAACGCCAGAGATGCTATTGATGGGGTGGGCAAGCTAACTATAGAAACCGGGATCAAATCCTTTGATGAAGAATATTGCAGTGACCATGTGGGGTTTACCTCAGGGGATTTTGTCCTGCTGGCAGTTGGTGACAATGGATGTGGCATGGACAAATACACTCAGGATAACATTTTTGAGCCTTTTTTTACAACAAAGGATGTAGGAAAAGGCACTGGCCTCGGGCTTGCTACGGTGTATGGTATTGTAAAACAGAATAATGGTTTTATCAATGTATACAGTGAGCCCGGAAGTGGTTCCGTATTCAAAATCTATTTACCAAGATTCATAAGTGTTGATGATATTACCACACCTGAACCACAAAAAAATGCTGAAATCGGGGGAACCGAGACCATTCTGGTGGTAGAAGATGAGCCATCTATTCTGAAAATGACTCGGACGATGCTTGAAAGAAAAGGGTATTCTGTGATAACTGCGGCGTCACCGGGAGAGGCTTTGGAAAAAGCTCAGAAACATTCAGGTAAAATTGATCTTCTAATGACAGACGTTATTATGCCTGAGATGAACGGGCGATTTTTAGCGGAAAAAATTTCTGCAACATATCCAGGAATCCGGTTATTGTTCATGTCAGGGTATACTGCCAGTGTTATAGCCCACCACGGGGTCCTTGAAGACGGAGTATCATTTATTCAAAAACCGTTTTCAATGGCTGATTTGATGACCAGTGTCCGAGAAGTGTTAGATAGTTAGTTCGTGTCGAGTAATTCGCTTCGCGAAGAATTTTATTGTAAACCTAGCATGCCTATACAAGATAAAAAAACAGGTCACAAAATATACCGTATTCAAATTGTGGTTTTTCAATTTTTTGTTTTACCAAAATTTAAATGTAATTAGAATCAGGGCAACTATGAACCGTGTATTTACTCGCTGTCCTGAATTACCGGTTTAAAATTGGAGGTTTTTTATGATAAAACAAGCACTTATACTTGCAGCTGGCTCCGGGTCCAGACTAGATCGACAGGGAAAACCAAAATCCTTAGTGGAAGTCGGCGGGAAGCCACTGATTTTTCATACCATTGAGTCACTTATTAAGGCAGGTATTTCTAAGATTTTTATTGTTACCGGTTATGAGCGCAATACTCTGATTAAAGAAATATCCACCCGATTTATTCCTGAACTTGATATCCATTTTATTGATAACGACGATTGGGAACGGGGGATCGTATCCAGTGCGCTGGTAGCGAAGGAATTCCTTTCAGAACCCTTTATTCTCGCTATGGGAGACCACTATTTCGAGCAATCACTTATTGATATGATGGCAAAAAGCGACATTTCAACGGGGACCGTGAACCTTCTAGTTGATCCGAGGGATGTAAATAGTTACCCATCCTCAGCGGTGAGGGTTTTGTATGAAGGAAACCTCATAATGCGAACCGGGGAGGGGCTTTCGGATTTTAATGGAATAGATACTGGTCTTTTTGCTGTTTCTCCGGATATATTTTTTAAAAATATTGAAGAATCATTCTTAAAAGCCGGAAAAAAAGACATTTGGAGCGCAATGGAGCTCATCGCAAAGGCCGGAAAACTCACAGCTACAGTTATTTCTTTTGGTGATTGGAATGATATTGATTTCCCAGCGGATCTGGTTACTGCAGAAATGCGAATACGGGCGAAAAAACGTTATAATGCCGCGGTGATCCCAGTTTTAGATGACATCAAGAAAGCAGATGAAATCTATGATTTTGTTGCAGGGGAACCTGTGACCACAAAGATGATTTTGATGAGGGGATTCTTTAACGATCCCATGAGTTATGAACTTATTCCGAGAGAGTGCGCATCTTCTCCGCTGTTTATGTTTACGGATGAGACTGTAAATAAACTTTATGCACGCAAACTTGCCGACGACATGAAAAAAATGGGGTACAACATCAACCTTATAGTTATGCCCGATGGCGAAAATTCCAAGAGTCTTACCAATTATTCTCAATTAATTGAGCATGTTCTAAGCACAGGTGTTGATGAACAGTCTGTATTCATCTCCGTTGGTGGTGGTGTCGTTTGCAACATTTGCGGATTTATCGCATCAACTGTATATCGCGGGCTAAATCTAATCCACATTCCCACGTCCCTTATGGCTCAGTGTGATGCTGCAATAAGCCACAAACAAGCGATTAACGGACAGAGCGGTAAAAATATGGTGGGTTCATATTACAGTCCCAGGGCAGTTTTAGTGGACGTTGATACGTTGAAAACTCTTGATGAACGATTGATATATGACGGTTTATCTGAAGTTATCAAGCATGCTCTTTGTCAGGAACAGGAATATGTAGATTATCTGATGAAATATCCCGGAAAAATTGTCGATGATATCGATTTTCTCGAGCATGTCGTGAAGCATAATATACGTTTGAAATGTGAAATTTCCCGTAATGATCCCAAAGAACTTGCGGAAGGAATGGTTCTGCAATACGGCCATACTCTTGGGCATCCTGTAGAACATCTTTCGGGATACAGTCTATATCACGGAGAGAGTGTTGCAATTGGTATGATGGTCGCCGCACGTGTATCACGGATTATGGGCGCCTGCACGACGGATCTGGTTAATCTCCATGATGAAATAATTTCCAAGTACAAGCTTCCAACAAAGATACCTGCTGGAATAAAACTCCGGGATATATTTGAAACTCTTAAATATAATAAGCGTTACCTTACAGAAGGTACCCGGATGGCTTTGCTCCAGGATGTGGGTAAACCATGGGCTGTAAACGGTAAGTATGTAATTCCCGTAACCAATGATGTCCTCGTGGAAGCAGTAACAAAAACAATGGAGGAAATTTTATGACACTAAAAACTGCCGTTGTTACCGGGGGCGGAACGGGTATCGGCCGAGATATTTCTTTACTCCTCGCGTCCAGAGGATACAAAGTTTATGCGACAGGTCGCAACCTTGAGCCGCTTGAAGTTACAGCGAAAATGAGTGTAGATGGTCTTATAATCCCTGTGCAAATGGATGTTTCTGATCCCGCTTCCATCCGCAGAGCACTGACTGATATCAAATCCGTTGATGCCCTCGTGGCAAATGCGGGAATATGCCTGCAAGCTGCCCTTGACGACGACAACGCCGATGAAGTTTGGCACAATGTCATGAAAACGAATGTTGACGGTGTCTGGTATCTTTTCCGGGCCCTGCATGATCGCTTCACAGATAATGCCCGGGCTGTAATTGTTTCAAGTGGTCTCGGGAAACTTGGACGACCGGCATATGGTGCTTATACTGCGTCAAAACATGCGGTCTTAGGACTTGCCAAATGTTTTTCAAAAGAGCTGGCAGAGCGAAATATTACTGTCAATGCTGTTTGTCCAGGCTGGGTTGAAACAGATATGGCCCGGCGTGATCTCGTTCGTACTGCCGGGATCCACGGGACTACTCCCGAGCAGGAATATGCAAAAGCTGTTGAAAATATTCCTCTTCACCGGTTTGTACAACCTGATGAAGTGGCTGCTCTTATTGGGTTCCTGCTTTCTGAAGAAGCCGGGGCAATTACTGGTCAAGCCTATAATATTTCCTGTGGAGAATTTTTCGCATGATGTCCCTGCGTGACAAAATAAGAAACCTGAACTTTCTCGCAGTGGGGCAGGTGACCCACGATCGCTACGGAGACCAAATCAGTCCCGGTGGATGTGCATTTTTCGGAGCGCGAGCAGCGCAGGGGCTGGGAGCGCAAGTCCGACTTTTAACAAGCGTTGGAGAGGACTTTATATGCGATGACGCCCTGACTGACCTTGAAGTTAAAGGCATCAGAGAAGGAAAAACAACGGTTTTCACCAATTCGTATCCCGTTGGTGGGCTTCGAGTTCAGCATGTGGAAACCCAATCTCCACCAATCAGATTTAATCACTTACCCGATTCATGGCGTAGTGCAGATGCTCTCTTTGTCGCTCCGGTTTTTGAAGAGATTAACCCCTCAGAGCCATGGTTTACAGATATTGATACGCGCTTTACATCCGTTTGTCTTCAGGGCTTTATGAAAACCGCCCGTCGAGATACGGATGAGCGCAGAGTTGTAATTAAGGGTCAGCCACTGGATTTTACCAATTCCTTCCAGCATGTTGATGCATTTTTTCTCAGTGCCGAAGACATCGAGTTATTCGGCTCTCCGGGATTGCTTGATGCTCTAATTGCCCGGGCTAAGTATGTTTTTGTGACACTGGGCGAAGAAGGCTGCCGGATTCATGAAGGTACCGCCATAAAGTACTCGGGTATTTATCGCACCAACACTGCAGACCCCACTGGAGCGGGTGACACTTTTGCCGCTGCGACAACCTGCGCCCTGGCTTGCGGAGCGGATGCCCTTTCCGCTGCACATATGGGTGCCGCTGCCGCTTCATTCGTTGTGGAAAAACTCGGCTCCGAAGGCCTCGATAACATCCAGGAAAATGTTTTTTCAAGATTCACCTCCCTGAATACTTACAGACCTTGACATAATACCCTTCTTTGGACTATTTTTAATTCAATCCGGATTTCCCGGTGTTTAGTTCCTATCCTGAAGATCCTTTGCGAAGTGAGTTACAGGATATTACTTTCTTTCTCTTCGGCTTTTGCCTCAATTGGTGTGTATGTTTACTTTATTCTGTCTGGATATTGCCTGATTTATCATTGGTCGCTGCTGTCTTATTCTTATTTTGATAATGCAGCATAGCCACTGTATTTGTATCGGGTAATTAAAATCAGGAATCCTCTGAAGCGGCTCCGGTATATCCCTTCTATATATGCCAACTGGAGACTGCTTTCAGGGGTTTTTATCCGGGGTTTCCTCGGCTTTGCGTCGGTGGTTACCGACTTGGAGACAGAAATGAGTAATCTTACAACAATGGGTTTTTCACCCTTTTTTCAAAAAGACTTTAACTTAATAATCAATAATTTTCCCGAACCGGATCGTATTCTTCTTTTGCCAGCTCGTATTATTGCCGAGTTTCGAAGCGAGTATGAAGCATTCAGTGAAGAGGGGGTGATCCGGTTAAAGCCTTCACTGGAATTTAAAGAAATGGAAAAGCCGTCCGTTGGCGATTGGGTCATATATCGAAAATCCGCCGATGGACAGATGGCAGGGAGAATAATCGCACTTTTGCCCAGAATAAGCTGTTTTTATCGTAAAAACGCAGGAAGAACCTCCGAAACTCAGATAATTGCATCAAATGTAGATAGAGTGCTAATCGTTTGCGGTCTCGATGGAGACTACAACGTAAGGCGTATCGAGCGACTTACCGCAGGAGTGTATTCGTCCGGAGCGATTCCCATCATTGTACTTAACAAATGCGATCTTATGGATGATACTTCCGAGGCCGAATCGGACGTATCTCTTGCATGCCCCGGAGTTGATGTAGTTGTTGTCAGTGCTCTTTATGGGATCAACATCAGTTTGCTGGACAAATATTGTCGCCGCTTGGGTCAGACTTCGGCACTTGTAGGGTCAAGCGGGGCAGGGAAGTCCACTATTCTGAATGCTCTCATCGGCGAAGATCGTTTTGAAACAAATTCCGTTCGAAAACATGACAATCGTGGAAAACATACAACAACTTCTCGATTTATTACTGAACTTGAAGGTGGTGGACTTATCATGGATACGCCGGGAATGCGTGAGTTCGGGTTAATGGTTGATGAGGAATCCATCGAAGCTGTATTTTCCGATATTGAGGCTCTCGGGAAAAACTGTCGATTCGTGGACTGCACCCATGAGCACGAACCCGGTTGTGCCGTAAAAAAAGCTGTGGAAGCAGGAGACCTCAGTGAGGGCCGATATAATTCCTGGCTCAGTCTTTTGCGTGAGAATCGATCCAATCTGCTCCGAAGTGACAAACGGGCGGTAAAAAAAGAAGCCCGACGGTGGGGAACCCTCGTGCGCGAAGGAAGAGAAATCCGCCGCCGCAAGGAAAACAAGTAGCAGATTTAGACTTTTGTTATAACAAATTCACCATAGTCATTACCGCATTCGATCCCCTTTGTTTGAACACATTGAAATGTTCTCAGCCCGATTTTGCCATCAGGATCATAAGTGCCTCCATAGGCCAGATCCATGAATGCAGCGCTGACGCCACGAATCATATATGCTGAAGGTTTTTCAGATTTTCCATATTCGACAACATCTGATTCATAATAGTCATAAGCCCTGACGACCATTTTTTCACCGGGGATCAATTCAATTATTTCAGCTTTGGCCCAACCCCATGCGGTGAAAACTGCAAATGCTCCGTGAAGTATGTCTTCAGGAACATTTTCTATCATAGGTTCCACAACAGCCTTCCACTCATCGCTTGTGATTATTCCGTAACCGGTATGGTAGCCGCATTCATGGGCTGCATTTACAAGCAACCACTCAGCTGCTTCAAGCAAATCGGGTCCAACTTTTCTGGTGAGCCTTTCGGCGAAAGTGTTCCATAAAGCACCGGGAAGTTGCGTTACAAAAACATTAAAGGCAGGAACAAGGCCGTCTTCATTGCCAACAACTTCAATCTTGGACATATCTTCAATAATTTTCTGTCTATTTATTGCCATTTTAAACTCCTTATTTCCTGATAACAGTGAATTTTGATTTTTCCGCACCGGCAACGATGCTCTGATTTTCTACAACTTCAAAAGATCCTGACGGTAAATCGAAAAATGAAGAAAAGGCTGCAGCAATAAACCCTTGAGTCAAAAAGTTAACCGGTTTTTCTCTTTTTCCCCATTTTTTAATCCAACCTTCGTCAACATGGCTTCTGGTGAGAATTACATCGCCACTGTCAGCCCCTGCTGAAACGACTGTCAGTTTGCCAAGACCACAAGCTGAATAATATTGTTCAGTAACAATAATTCTCTGTTTAAGACATGAAATCCCGTTATCCTGAAAGTACTTTTTCAGAACCGAATAAAATACATCCTGAGTAGAAGAAACAAGGAGAGCTTTTCCATCAAGGAGCTCAGCGTCATCAGCAAGTTGGGCATAAAGAGTAGAATAATGATGACAATGAAGAACGCTTACAAAACCGTTTACAAAATGCCGGGCATTTTTTTCATCAAAATTATGATTAATTTCATACTGAAGTTTTTTGATAGTTGTCATTTATTTTCTCTCCTTTAATTACACAGCAGGTGGTGTAATTCCACAGATTTCTTTTATTGCTGATTTCAGTTTTTCAATATTTTCAGGGGTATCAGGCGTTTCCATAGCTTTTACACTTGAAAACCCGCATTTCATAGCAATTCTCATGCGTTCCTGCATTCCTCCTTTAGCTGAGGCAAACTCATATAATTTCTGCAACTTTGCACCCATCAGTTACTCCTGTCTGCGGTAGTTCCGCTGTTGTATTTTTTATTGAAAACAATTTATTTAAAATTGCCATCTCTTCATTTTTCCTGCTGGAAAAAAACACGGTAATGCGATTGCTTCCAAGGATTCCTTTAATCTGCATTCCGGTTGTTCCTGTATATCGGAACAGTGGCCTCAGAAAGTTAGTAAAAATCTCAATTTTTCCGTTTTTTTTGCATTCCACGAGATGTATTTCAGTCAAATGCTCGGTGAAAATATATTCCCATATAAATTCTTTATCGAAACAGTCCTCTTTGGGGCCTTTCCATAAAACGTTCATTGCCTGAATTTCTCCAGTTCTGACAGTACTATTTCAATTTCATCCCTCGTGTTAAATTCACTCAGGCTCAATCTGACTGTTCCAGTATCGCCCGCTCCAATAGTGTTGTGTACGAGGGGGGCGCAATGCAGGCCGGTTCTGCATACAAGGTTAAGGTTTTCCCGCAGGATATCGCCCACTTCAGAAGGTTCAAAACCTGATACATTAAAACTTATAATCCCCGTTGGACTTTTTTCCGGGCTAAACAATTTAATAAAATCAAATCTTTTTAGTCTGTTGAAAAAGAAAGACCGCAATCCATGAATTGTTTCCATATTTTGCTGACAGGAATCAATGACCCGAAGCAGAGCTTCCTCAAATGCTTCAAGTGCCAGATATGATTGCGTTCCGGCTTCGTATCTCAGGGGAATGAATACCGGGTGTTCCGTCAACTGACTATAAATTCCCGTACCACCTGTAAATACCTGATTCAACTTCAAAAGTTTTTTAATCCGGATAAAAGCTATGCCGGGTATTGACCTTACCGCTTTGTGAGAAGGCGCTACAATAATATCAGCTAGTTCCCAATCTGATGGAATGACTTCAATTCCGAAAGTCTGCGATGCATCAAGAATTGTTACAATTCCATTTTCTCTCGCTGTTTTAAAAATTTCCTGCCATCCCGAAGCACTTCCCGTAACATTGCTGGCCGAAGAAAGAATTATTGCACTTACCTTAAAGTTTTTTATTAGATAGTTAAAACTATCAAGGTCAATGGAATTTCCGTTACTTTCAATAAAGCCGATTTGAATAGCTTTTTCCGATTTCAACTTGAAAAGGGGTCTCAGAACACTGTTATGCTCCCACCTGGAAGTAACAACGGTATCACCCGAAGTAAGCCCGAGTCCCAGGATTGCCATATTCAGTCCATAGGTGACACCAGGTATTAAAGATACTTCTTCCGGGAGGCAATTCAGTATACTTGAAATAAGTTTTCTACATCCGGAAGAAATACTCTCGCCGCTGACAGTTGACCGTTCAATCATAGGTGGCTTGGCTAAAACGGAGTTAATACGATTCCTTACTTTTTCAGGAATTGGCCAAGCAACTGCAGCATTGTTTAGATAAATCAAGGTCTTTTCAGAAAGCATATTAGCATTATCGTCGCTTGACTTTTAAACTTTAGGATATTTCCGGTTATTTGTTAGTCATTAAAAACGAAGGGCTTTGTAATCCTGTTTTTTGGTTGCGGAAAATAAAATTCACATTCATTGTGTGGAGAGCGACATAGACTTTGAGAAGCAAATTTTACTCATTCGAGGAGGAGTAGTCATGAAAACCCGATTTTTTTTCATAGTGATTGTAGTTTTTGCAGTTTCAGCTTGTTCCGGCAAGGGAAAATGCGAGACAACACCGGCGGATAACAATGTAAAAGAAAAACCGTCTCCTGAGAAACCCATCGAAAAAGACAAACAAACACCTGAAAAAACACCTGAAAAGGACAAATCAACAGTTACTCCAGTTTCGGATAACAAAAAACCATCATCGCCTCTCGACTGCTCAAAACCTTTGGAAGTGGTCAGTTGCTGTGATGCTATCACCGATGGATGTGACCAATGCCGGGCTGAATGGCAGAAACTCAAAAAAGGATGGGATTTGAAATGTAAGGTGAAGGTTGTCCGGGAGTACACCGCCTGCGGATGCGGTTGCTGTGGCGGTCTTAAAAACAACAAGCCCCCTGCATGCCTGTATTTCAGAAATGGTGATGACATTCGGGAAATAATCAAACGGGATAAAACGGGAACATCTCCTGAAGAATGTGCAACGGTAGGTTGCAGTTTCGGCAAAAAATACAAATACTGTGATTAGACCCAATGGTGCTCTCTTACAGCGATGCCCACGTTAGTTGAGCTTGTCGCTCATTACATTCCGCTCACTTCGTTTCGCTCTATTGGGGCAAATTTGTCGCTCACTTTGTTTCGCTGAAATTTACGCAGAGCATGTCGCTCATTACATTCCACTCACTTCGTTTCGCTGGGGTCTTTTTCAGGTTTGAAACGGCCCAGATAACGCTCACTCCGTTTCGCTCATATCGGCAAGTGTTTACGTTGAAAGACATTTTAAGTTACAAAAGTAACCTTCTCATAAATTGATCAAGGAGAGCGCAGCTCTCCTTAAACCTCTCAGTTGGGGGGATTCCGACTTCCCCCCAATCCCCCTTGAACCGGCACAGAGGGGTCACGCCCCCTCTGGACTCCCCACGCCTGCGGCGTCGAAAATATTCCGCTCACTTCGTTTCGCTCTATGTGTAAATTTG
>JAHJMN010000182.1 GCA_018821305.1 Myxococcota bacterium | reverse complement strand
GTATTATCCAATAAATGCTTTTAAAGAAATTGATCTGACAAAACTTGGTTTTTTAATTGAAATAAGAGAGTTCTTCTGGCTTGGCTATCAGGATGAAAGTTGTGGTTTTGTTTTTATTTTTAACAATGGCTACTGTCTTTATGTAATAGAGATTGAAGAAGACATGGTTCTGACTGAAAAAAGCGATTTGATCCCTGAAGAGTGGAGATCTGTTTCTCTCAAGTAGTTCGTCCTTTAATTTGTTAGTGTCCTGAAATACGGGAAATCAAATTTTTCACCGATTTTTTGCTCAGGACAGTAACTATTTACGATATCTTATTCATATATCGAAGCTCCACGCAAAATATCTGCAAAAACACGCCAAGAGGGATTGTTTGCATCTAAATCAATATTCTTGTTCTTGTAATAACCCTCTACGTCTAGTGTATATGCAGAAATTGCTTCAAGGAAGGAATCAATAGTATCATTCTCCCAATTTCTTTCGGAATTATTTAATTCCTGTCTTAGTGCAGATACAAATTCTGAGAAATCTTGACGGGTTCTTATTCTACTGGAATCTAAATCTTTCATAATTATCTTCTTTGCAATGGTCGTTAGAGCGTGATGTTTTTGCAGTCACTGTTCTGATGTCGTATCCTTCAGGAAGGTGCATGGATAGAAGTCGTTCGGTCTCATATTCTGCCAAAGTTTGAACTGAGGCGCGTAAAGCGCGCTAGCGGTTCACGTCGCTCTCCAGTTTTATGTTAACTGCCTTGCCTCAATAAAATCTCAACAAACTCAGTAAATGATTTCGCTATTGGCTCTCCAAAGTCGGAATTGTACACAGCACCGGTATCCGGTCGAATGTAGATGGTGCCGTCGATATCATTAGCGAAAATCTCAAGAAAACCATAACGAAAATGCTCCTTGGATTTGTTTTGGCTGTAAATATCAAACATTTCATCATCAGGATTAATTCCATAAATTGGATCACCAAATATTGCTGCATAGTTCAGTTCGTATAGGTACTCCTTGAAGTCTTCTGGCAGGGTAATGTCTAATCTTGCCTCTAAATCTCTGACCAGCTTTTTATGGACTCCCTTCCCAAGCTCTTCAGAATGTTCTTTTAGTCTTTCAACTAATCTCATGATCCCTCTCGGCAGTTAACAATGTTTACGCGGAATAGAAACTCAGTTGATCTGTTTATCTCCAGAAATTTTATAACAAGTTTATACTTCTTTTAACTTTTTAGCGACCTGAAACAGTTTTGTCAAGGTGGAAGATTGACTTAATTGAATTTATCACCGGAAGGTGAGGACGGCAATGTCGCAAGGCTAAATGCGAAAAGGGAACCAACACCGCCGAATACGACACTACTGAATCCCTATGCAACTCTGAATCTTCGAATCATGAGCCTGTTCAACACAGGCGCAAGCTTTTCAGCCCGGTTCGTAAGAGCCGGGACGGTGGCGGGGTAATCACATAGACGTAAATGACCACACCCGTGAATCCGAACGCGATGTTGAATGACCACACGCGTGAATCCAAACACAACCCTGAATTCGCAGATCCTGAGGGTAATCACATAGACGTAAATGACCCCACTGCAAATCCGAACGAGATGTTGAATCCGCGGATCGGCGCCGGGTACAGCAATGTCGCAAGGCGAAATGCGGCGGGGTAATCACATGGATGTAAATGACCAAACTACTTGAAAACCTGGGCTTCGTAGACTTCGTATGATGCTTTTTTCCAGTCCTCACCGGAGAGGCCGGCTTTGCGCGAAAGATGTTTGAGAGTGGTTTCAAGGTCCCATTTGTTTTCCGGGGCTACTTGAGGGAGGAATGTGGCCCGGCGCTTGCCGTATTTTAAAATCATTCCGTGTTTACCGATGGTAATTTCCTGCCAGGATTGAACGGCGCGGGGAGGCGTAAGAACACTGATGTCGAATTCAAGGTTTTTGACTTCTTCTTCGGTTACGGGTTTGAAGCGTCGATCGAAGAGGGCTGCGGCCATGGCATTGAGTGCAACGGCTTCCCACAGCGGAGCTACGGCGCTCAGATGACCAATACAGCCCCGGAGATTATGGTTTTTCTTCAGAGTCACAAAGGGAGCTCCTTTTTCACTGAGCATGGGATCAATGGCCATATCCTTTATAAATTCATCAGCGGAAAAGTCATTTTCCGAAAATCCCTTCTTTGTAACCTTTTCCACAACTCGCTTTGCGATGGTCAGAAGTTTCTCCTGTTGCAGGCGGTCAAGTCCGAAATGCATACCTTCTCCCATGCGGCAGAAGTTTGCTGAAAGATAACTTACGGAACTCTTGTAGTTTTTCTGCACGTCCCCAGATGTGTAATAATCTGTTACTTGTCCATTCAGTTTCTCACCGGAAGTTTTGAGCACTGCAAGCAGAAGGGAAACGGGATAAATTCCGCACATGGTGATACCGGTTTTCTGTTTGTAGGACATCAAAGCGTCGGAATCGAGGTCTTTAATACTATCCCAGGCACCAAAATCGAGTTTCTTAACCTCTGAGGGAAGGTCCGCCCCGGGAGGGAATGGTTCATAATTGTAACCTTCGCCGCGATGAGTGAAGTCGCTCGATGCAATGATTATGGTTCTTTCGTTTACGACGGATCTTAAAGCTTTTACCAGGACCGCCCGCATATCGGCATCAAACCGACCCACAATAATTGGAACAATTGGAACCTCACCTGAATAATGCCGGATCATGGGGAGAATCATTTCAATACTGTGTTCGGTTTTAAAAACATTGTCATCAGGAACCACCCAGGGCATGGCATTTTTTCGCAGGAAATTTACAGCAGCGGTATCCACAGGTAAATCCCCGAGGGGGGTGGCGAAATGGTTGAATGTGTCAGGGACAGCGATTCCTTTAACTCCACCGCGATGATTGACACCAAGAATGATAACGCGCAGTGGGCGAGGATTCTGCCTGAGGGTAAGTATGGCCTTTGCGGCAGCTTTTCCTGAAAACCTGTAGCCAGCATGAGGCACTACGGCGGCGAAACTACTGCATTTGTCCGCTTTAAAACCCTTCTGATAATCATTCAGTAGTTTTTTAAGAGTAGATACATCTTTGGGGTACCATCCATGCTGTGCAAATGTTCCAGGAGCTGTTATTTTCGGTACTTCCGGAGTTTTAATTGTCATTTCTTTTTTCTCCGAACCCGTGCGTTTTTTTTCGCAACCGGCAAGTACAAGAGTAACTATAAAAATGAAAAAAATATTTTTAAACATGGTACAACTCTACTGTTGGGGTCTTCGAAAATCGAAAGTGGTATTAAAATCTCATCCTGCGAGTTTGGGACAAGGTGCCATATCTTTTTCGCAAAGGTATTTTAGCGGAATCTGTTGATAAATTCTATACTTTCGTTTTGATGAAATTCCTGCCAGAGCAAGGGCACTGGAAAGCAGGATGAGCCGTCTTGATATTTTTATTGAGGAAGAGGGTGAAGTAGACACGAACTATTTTACAGTACCACTGATGGTATCGAGAAAGTCAAAAGTGTACTGAGTAAATGACTGTGAATCATCGGGACCGGGGCTGAGACTGGCACCTATGCCAATAAGGAAAGGAAGGGCATCTTCTTCAGGATCACTGCCCGGAGAGGCATCTGCAAAGTTTACGGTGCAGTCCGCTGCTGTTTCGTCATATGAAAGGAAGCGTCCTTCGGAATCCAGAGCGATAGCAGATGTATTATCCAGAGTGTAGAATCCAGGGTTTGATGCCGGGCTTGTGGCATTGAGTCCACCAAGAGAATCAATAAAAAATACGGTGTCGCTGGCTTCCGGGAAGGAAGCTACAGGGTTGAGATTTATATCTACCAAGCGTACTGTTACGGACATGGAACCACCATCGGGAAGATTTGTGGTGGAGGGAGAATGGGAAATGTAAGCCGCAGTTTCATTTTCTTCGGGTTTACCGGACCAGATTATTTTGAAAATAGCACTGATTTTTGTTTCTTCATCATAAATACCGTTAGCCTGACTGTATTCACCGTTACCGTCTGTGTCGAAATACGGTTCGCCGGCATCCCACTGACCGTTGTCATTTTTGTCGAGGAAGGGCTCGGGGAGATCATCAAAAGGTTCGTTGGAATCCCATACACCGTTTCCGTTGTTATCTTCATAACGTTCGGCGCCGCTGGTGACGATCATGAGGGTTACAAGGCCGTCACGGGGGTTGCATGTTTTGCCAGCACAGGGTCTTGAAGGCTCACCGGAAAGGGGTTCCACATCCTGAGGAAGGGCATCACCACCGCGAACAGAATATTTTACCAGGAACATACCTTCATTGTCATCGTATCCGCCGGTAAGTTCGCCAGCTTCAGCAAAATAGGCAAAAGTTAGAGATTCAGGGGGAATAGAATCGCCTTTAACTGAACGTGCAGTGACTTCGCAATTAACTTGAATGTCGGGTTTTGCGGCACTCGTCAGAGCACCAACATTGAGATAGTCACAGTCGAGGTTGAAATTTCCTGCCATGGGAAGACTGTTTGAAGAAGGAGGACCAAAAGTAACGGTCACAGTTTTAATGAATGATTCACCGGAATCGGGATCATCGTAGGTGGCGGTTACTGTTGCTTCACCTTGCTGAAGTGAGCTGTAGAGACGGGCAACGGCATATCCTGTGTCATCCGTTGCAATTTCCGTGGAAGTAAGCTCACCTGCTGAGGAAAAACTACCGTTATTGGTTTCAAAGGAAATGTTTTTACCTTTTGCAGGGCTCCCTTCAAGTTTGAGGAAAACTGAAACTTCAGCATAATCAATACCCCCAGCAGCAATAGTTGATGGGTTTACGGAAATGGACATTTCAGGATCCTTCAGAGAATCGCAGCCGAATGCGGCAAAAAGCAGCAATAGGATAGTTGAATAGATTAATTTTCGTGAAAACATAGTGACTCCTTTCAAATAACAATAATATGTATATTTTTAAACAGCGTCAGGAAAAGAAGTTTTACCCTGAAACACCTCTTTATCCGGCACCTGTATATAATCTAATATAGTTTTTAAGTATTTGTAGCAAAAACTTTCAAAAAAAACATTGAATAAAAAAACAACCAGCCAAATCTATTGTATACGATTCTGATTTATAAGGTCTTTTACGCAATCCATGAAGGTATTTCCACGCTCCACATAGTTTTTAAACATGTCATAAGAAGAACAGGCCGGGGACAGGATGACATTTTCTCCGGATTTAACAGCTTCAAAAGCGATTTTAATAGCCTGGGCCATTGTTTTGCTCCGTTTTAAAGGAATACAGGCACCAAGATCGTTTTCAATGAGGTCGGCACTTTCCCCGATGGCAACAATGAGTCTGCAGTTTGGCAAAAGTACGTCCTTGAGGGAAGTGTAGGGGGTTCCTTTATGTCGTCCGCCTAAAATGAGGGCATAACGACCTTCGAAACCTCCAAGGGAGCCAGCAACGGAGCCGATGTTGGTAGCTTTGGAATCATTATAGAATTTGACTCCACTTAATTCTCCACTGAACTGCATGCGATGCTCAAGTCCGCGAAATTCCGACACTGCTTTCATAATTTCAGAACTCTTTGCACCCATGTGAAGAGCGCAACCAACGGCGGCAAGTACGTTTGCCTGATTGTGTCGACCGGGAAGGTTTATGATGTTTACAGGCAGGTGGAAATCATATGGTCCAAACACGAGTTTCTCCCCCTGACGATAAAAATCCGCAGGGCGTCCTTCAACGCTGAACGTAGTTAACTTAACGCCGCTTTCACGAGCATATTTCATTACAAGATCATCGTCGGCGTTAACTACCGCAACGCCATGATCGGAAAGGCCTTTGAAAATCCGGAGTTTTGCTTCGACATATTCATCAAAAGTAGCGTATCGATCCAGATGATCTTCTTGAAGGTTTAAAAGGGCGACCACATCTGCTTTCAGGGAAGTAATGGTCTCCAGCTGGAAACTCGAAAGTTCTAAAGAAACGAGGGCATCAGCTTTGGCCAGATCCGTTCCGATGGTTTGAGAAAAGGGCGTACCGAGATTTCCTCCCGTGAAAACGTTTGGCGCCATGCAGTTTAAAATATCTCCAAGGAGGGAAACTGTTGTGGATTTGCCGTTTGTTCCAGTAATCGCTGCAATTTTTGCATCGGTAAATCTCAACGTGAATTCAACTTCTCCGATGACTTCGACGCCCTTTTTCTGAGCATTTTTAACAACATCAAGGGGCGGAACGCCGGGGCTTAGAATTATAATATCCTGACTATCAAGTAGTTCCTGTGGATGAGATCCGCAAACGATGTTAACTTTGTCTTTAAGATTGTCAGGCAGGGTTATTTCTTTGAGATCATTTACAGTTACATGAGCACCGGCTTCGTATGCTTTTAAAGCTGCAGAAAGACCACTGAGCGCACCACCTAAAACCAGAATTTTTTTATCTTTTATATTGTACACAGGCATTTACGCCTCCGTTTCCGTCATATGGCTCAATTCTCTATCTTATTTACAATTTCGCGTAAAGTGTTAATTTCCACCGGCGTCGTTGGATAGGGTATTTTTAAGTTGTTATGTATTTAAAGCGTCTAGAATTACACGGTTTCAAATCCTTCTCCGGTAAATCACAACTGGATTTTGAAGGCAGGATTAATGCGGTTGTTGGTCCCAACGGCTGCGGTAAATCCAACATCGTTGATGCAATTAAATGGGCATTGGGGGAGCAAAGTGCAAAATCTCTCCGGGGCCGTGGTATGGAAGACGTTATTTTTGCTGGAACTACAAAAAAACCTCCCACGGGAATGGCTGAAGTAAAACTTGTTTTTGCCCGGGAAGATAACGAAGCTCCCCTCACCGGGTATCTGGATTTTCCTGAAATTACCGTCAGCCGCATTCTGCATCGGGATGGCGGAAGTGAGTATCGGCTTCAGAATATACCCTGCCGTTTGCGTGATATCGCCGATGTTTTTCTCGGGACGGGTCTTGGATCAAAAAGTTACAGCATTATCGAACAGGGAAAAATAGGCAGCATCATTATTTCACGACCGGAAGAAAGACGTGTTCTTTTCGAGGAAGCTGCCCGAATCACACGTTATCGGGCACGGCGACGGGAAGCGGAGAAAAGGCTTGAAGAAAGTCAGGCGAACCTTCTGAGAATTACCGATGTGGTAATTCAGATGGAAAAACGCACAAAGCAACTCTTTGAGCAGAAGGAAACGGCTCTGCGTTATGAAAATCTTTGCGAACAGCGTACAAAGCTGGAAGCATGCAGAATTTCCCATGAATATCTTGGTCTTTTGCTGGTTCATCGCAAGAATCTAGCGGAAGTAGCTGCCATGGAAGAAGTCATCGGGGAGAAAAAAGCCACAGCAGAGGTTAAAAACACCAATCTGGCAGCTTTGATACTTAAGCGGCAGAATCTGCAATCGGAAATCACGGAATCCGTGGAACGCCTCATTGCCCTCGAAAAAGAGCTCAGTCAACTTGAAGCTTCAAAAAAAGTGGCGGAAAATACGGCTCAGACTCTTCGCGATCGCCGACGAACAAGCGAATCCGAACGTCGACTCATTACTGAAAAGATCGTTGCACGAAATAACTTCAGTCAGGAGATTCGGGATAAAATTACACATCTTGAGGCTGTTGTTTCCATAAAAGAGGATGATTTCAAACGGCGCGAGACCGCCTTCACAACAATGAAAGCTGACGTGGTGGATCTGGAAGCTAAACTGCGAATCCAGCGGGAGAAATACCTGGCCTTAAAAACATCCAGAGCCAGTCTGGATGCGGAGATTTCAACCCTGAAAGGCTCTGCAATATCTTCAAATGAGCGACTGGGAAAACTTGAAACTCTTATTGAAGAAAAGAAAATGGCTGTGAACCTTGGTCGCGGTAAACTGAAAGACTTTGAAACGAATCTTGCACAGATCGCGGAAAAGAAAAAAGCAGTTCAGTCCTATATTGAAGGAATAAGCGATATGGCACTGGATCTTGAAGAAAAGAAATCAGTGCTTGGCCGCCGCAAACAAAAAATCGTTGAGAAAGTCAGTGAACTTTCCGGGCGAAAGGCATTTTTAGAGAAAGCTGTAGCAAAAACCGGATCTCAGGAAGAAATTGATACCCTGTGTGATGAAATCCGCTCACAAGCAGGGATTTTACTCGAACCTGTCCTTGAAAGTCTTACGGTGCGTGAAGGAGCGGCAAATCACCTGCAGTTCATTCTTGAAAGCGAACTGGAATATCTCACTGTTTCCGATAATGCTATAAATGGAAATATTCTTGAATCCCTGCGAAATGCGGGGATTGCTGGTCTTCTCTTAGCCCCGGATGACTCAACCGAATCAACTGATTTTAATGCTGACGGATTGGTTTCGTGTGCAGATTTTCTCATCGATGGCCCTTTGTCCGTGATGGAAATACTTAAAAGTTGGTACTTCACAGATGATCGTGAGCTTGCATTAAGTGTTTGGGATAACCTTCCTCAGGGAATTTCAATTCTTTGCAAAGAGGAATTTATTATTGATTATGCCGGTCGCGTAAAATTTCCCCGGAAACAAACCAGTAATATCCTGGCTTTTCGCATGGATCTTGAGAAAACTCTTGAGGAGTTTGAAACGGCGGATTCCGAACTGCGGAGTTTGAATCTGGAAATTGAAAAGAATAATACTGAACTTGAAGAATTCCGGCGGCGGGAAAAAGCATCACTGAGCGAACTTATGGATCTCACGCGATTGAGGGATGAAAATCTTAAAAATACTGAGCGTCTTACTCAACTGATAACATTTTCCGAGTCCCAGATTGAAGAGTCTGAAATTGAACGTCAATCCATAATGAATTCAATTGAGAAAACAGGGATTGATGAGCGCACTAGCCGTCTGCGAAATGTGGAAGCTGAAATAGAAAAATTTGAAAGCTATTCCATGACTTTAGATCAGAATCATATGGAAAAGCTTGAGAATCTCAATGCATTGCGGGAAGAACTTACGGAAATCCGCGTGGGGCTGGAGACCTGGAAGGGTAAGCTCGGCGTTGAAAAGGCAAATCTGATTCGAGTCCGTGAGGAAATTGAGAAGTTGGACGGAGATATTGTAAACCTTGATTTATTCATGGAGGTAAGTCAGGGAAAACTTGAAGAAATCAGTGCTGAAATTGCGAATTTAAACGCCCAGAGTCTTGAGACTGCGACTAAACTCGGGGCATCAAGGGGAGAGCAGGGGGACCTGCGGACGAAACTTGAAGAAATGGATAAGGAGGCAGAGTCCCTGCGCTCGGAAATCCGCCTTATTGAAACGAACATCAATAAAGACCGCGACGTCCTTGAACGATTGAGGATGGCAAGCGTAAAAACGCGAAATTCCATGGAAAATTTGGAGAATCAATATCGCGAGAATACCGGGGCCGATCTCAAGTATGACTTAATGGATTTCCACGCAATTGCAGTTTTCAACGATGAAATGAAACGTGAACTTTCAAGAACATCGTCGGAGATCAATAAACTGCAGCCATATTACAATCCATCCGCCATTCGTGAATACAACGAGCTTTACCCGAGATTTGAGTACATGACAAGTCAGCGTGATGATCTCACCCGGGCGATAAAAAGTCTTGAAGAAGCGATTGCACATATTACCGAGGCAACGCGTAACCGCTTCTTTGAGGCTTTTGACAGCATTTCTGAACGTTTTTCCATTCTGTTTCCCAAGTTATTCGGTGGTGGCAGTGCTAAACTGGTTCTGGGCCCCGGTGATCCTCTTGAAGCGGGCATTGAAATCATTGCTCAACCTCCGGGTAAGAAAGTCCAGAACATGGAGCTTTTAAGCGGTGGTGAAAAAGCAATGACAGCTATTGCTTTAGTTTTTTCAATGTTCCTTTATCGTCCCACGCCATTTTGTATTTTAGACGAGGTCGATGCCCCCCTTGATGAAGCAAACGTCGAAAAATATAATTTGATTCTGCGGGAAATGAGCCTGAATACGCAGTTTATCGTAATCACGCACAATCGTCGAACCATGGAAGGTTGCGACGTCCTCTTCGGAGTAACCATGGACGAACCGGGAATTTCAAAAGTCCTGAAACTCAATGTGTCCGAAGCCCAGAACATGGCCGCCCAGAGGTAATAGACTGCTGTTGTTATAAAATGAACGAAACCGGTTTAATCCCAGGGGAAGGAGAATCTTTCAAGACCGCATTCGGAACGCATCGTATTGATTTCCTTGGCGAGATTTTCATTTATGGGAACCCCGGTCTTCAATCGCTCCAGATAGATGAGATGTTCTTTTTCACCGGCAGTATAAATACGGTCATTGCCGGGGGCTTTTTCCGATGCCCGCAGTTGTCTGAGAATAGTTCCTGCAATGCCTTTGAATACTCCCAGATGTACAAAATTTTCAATGTTGATTGCCATAAAAAAGTGGCCAAGACCGTAAGGTACGGGTTTTCCGTTTTCAAAACCGAGGAGCTGTTTGAGATAATGACCTTCGCACAAAGCAGAGGAAATTATTTCAACAAATGTTGCATATCCGTAACCTTTGTGGCCTCCGGTTTCCTCTCCCATTCCGCCCAGGGGAACAAGGGCCGCCGTTCCCTTCACCAGATCTTTTAAAATTTGCTCCGTGTCTGTACGATATTTACCTGATTTATCAATTACCCAGCCTTCGGGAATGTCTTTCTCAGATCTTGAATAAACTTCAATTTTTCCCCTCTGACTTACACTTGTTGCGGCATCAATTATAAAGGGAAACTCTTCATCGGTGGGGCAACCGAAGGTGAGAGGGTTTGTTCCAAGCATATTTTCAACGCCAAATGTTGGTGCGATGCTGGGTCTTGCATTTGTCCCCGTAATTCCGATCATACCTGCTTGTGCGGCCATGAGAAGATAGTAACCGCAGATTCCGTAATGAGTGGAATTTCGGACAGTTGTCATTCCCAGACCATGGACTTTTGCTTTATCAATTGCCATCTGCATTGCCCGTTTTGAAATCACGTGACCCATGCCGTCATGGCCGTCAATAACAGCTGTAGTAGGAGTCTCTTTTACTATTTCGAACTGTGTCTGGGCCTGCTGTATGCCCTTCCGAATCCTGTCATAGTATATTGTTTTCATGCGGCCAATGCCGTGACTTTCAATACCTCGCTTATCACTGGTGATAAGTACATCCGCACAAACCGTTGCATCAACTTCAGGAACGCCAATGCTTTTAAAAATCTCAGTCATAAAATCTTCAAGAATATCAAATTGTACATACCAGTTTTTTTCTTCCATTCAAAAAACCTCCGTTTCTTTCCATCAAGGATTTTCACTGAAAATAAAGAATTGTAAACGGAGAAAAATTTATTTTTCTCCATAATAATTTCGATAAATTGAATTTATGCCAATGTTTTTCTTTCTATGGGTTGTGCAGCAAATAAAAATATAGTACTTTACCCATAAGGATTTCTGATACCGGTTAAAATTTAAAGTGCCGGTTCAATTATTTGATCAGGTTTCCGGGTTTTTCCGGCTTTGAAACTACTTAGTTACTGTCCTGAAATACCAGAATTAAAATTTTTCGCCGATTTTTTGCTCAGGACAGTAACCGCAAGGTGTTGAAAATATTGCTAGTGGCCGGATAGAATTTTTAATAAAATTCTTCGCGAAGCGAATTTCCGGACACGAATTTTTACTCAAAAATGCCCAATAACAGGGCTCTGGATTATTCATGACTGATAAGGAAACAACAGAAAAATCAGGAAATATTTTTTCGCAGTATCCTCGGACTTTCTGGCTCGCCAATGTCATGGAGCTCTTTGAGAGAGGTGCATATTACGGCATGAACAGCGTACTTGCCGTTTATCTTTCATCTCATCTGGGGTTTCGAGAGGATAAAGTCGGTTTTCTGCAGGGCCTTGTTTATGCAATGACATATATTCTGCCTATCCTCGGTGGAGCCCTTGCAGATCGCTATGGCTACCGCCGGATGCTGATGCTGGCTTTTTCCCTTATTGGTGTCGGCTATCTTGCAACTTCTCAAGTAACCAATTACTGGCTGATTTTTGCAACACTTGGCCTTATGGCTATGGGAAGCGGGTTATTTAAACCAATTATCTCCGGTACAATCGCTCGGACAACTAATGAAAAAACAATAGGTTTTGGATTCGGCGTCTATTACTGGATGATCAATCTCGGGGCTTTAATTGCCCCCCTCGTGGTTTATGTACTCAGGGCCCAGAGTTGGAAACTTGTATTTCTGTTTTCCGCAGCGCTGACGTTATCCATGCTTATTCCCACAATCTTCCTGTACAAAGATCCGCCAAAACCTGAGAACTCTAAAAAACTCAGTCAGGTTCTAAGTGAAGCACTGATGGTGCTTTCCGATTCCAGGTTCATGCTTCTGGTGCTGATCTATTCGACCTTCTGGATCCTCTATTTCCAGAATTTCGGTACAGTATTGTGGTATTTGAGGGATTTTGTGGATCCTGCACCATTCAATTCCTTTTTCTACAATACATTTGGCATCAGATACAAATTCTCTCCGGAACATGTAACTGTTATCAACGCCGGAACAATTGTAATTCTTCAGGTTGTTATTTCCTATATTACTAAACGTTTCAATGCACTTCCAACCATGATGGCCGGTATTGCTATTGGATCCATTGGATTTTTATGTCTTGCCATCAGCCAGTCTGTCTGGATCTTCATCCTTGGTATCGCCATATTCTCAATCGGCGAAATGACCTGTCATCCTAAATATGTGGGATATATCGGAACCATTGCTCCACAGGATCGCAAAGCTACTTACATGGGTTATGCCTTTTTATACGGTGTTATTGGTTCACTCATTGGTTCCAACGTCGGTGGCGAACTTTATAATTCTTACCTCAGACCAATGATCGGAAATCCCGATGCAAGTGTACTCAGGATTTTCTGGGGTTCGTTCGGTATTCTGGGCCTTGTATCCATGAGCGGTCTACTGGTATTCAACTATTTCTTTGGTCAAAATACCGAAAAGACTCGCAATGGAGCCCGACGAGTACTTATGGTTGTTTATGCTCTTCTCATTGCTGTTGCTTCCTGGTTTATTATTTCGCTGGTTTTAAAAGGAAAAATAGTTCCCAAGACCATCATTCAAAGTGCCATCATGGCCGGTATTGGACTTCTGGGAATATTTGCCCTGAACCGTAAAGGAATGAACACTTCCACTTCCGCCTGATTATCTTTTTTTATTATACCGCTTCATGAGTATAGGATTGTAAATTAATTTAATGAAAACCTTCAGGAAAGAGCCCCTCTAAAGCATTCCGCTGCGCGAAATTGCCAACCTGATTGTCCTGTTACTGCTACTGTTTACCTGTGTTCCTGTATTTTTTTAACAGGGAATCAGGCAGACAGGGGATCAGGAAAACAGGTTAAGGCGTAGGACGTAACCATTCAATATCAATTTAAAATTGCAAAGAACTTGAAGCAAATATTCACTTTTTAGATTTCGATCATTATAATCGTGAAGCGCTGGATTTTAAAATTTGCCGAAGGAAAACAGTTTTTCGATTCTGTCTCTAATTTTAGTATATTCACCTATAAAATCAAAGTGCTGGGCTTTAAATGTCTGGGCATAGTGTTTTTTGCGGTTTGCAACAGCTACTTCGTTTCGATACTGAAATATATAATTGTAAAGGCCAGAAACATCGGAGAACTCATAGCGGGTTTTTCTCAGATCCACTGGCTTTGCATCGTCCGCGGTAAAACGTCCGTCTTTCGCTCTAGTTCCCAGGGAACTGATTTCAAAAACCGTAAAAGGCGATTTATCTCCGGAAAAGCCATCAAAGGTATAGCAGTGACAATCAAGAAAATTTGTCTTCAAGGCATTGGCAATGGTTGAACCCGGCAAATCTGCCAGAGTGACGTTAACAAGGGCAAAACTGACTTTGAAAGAGTCGATACTGCTCAAAACTTCACTGCCAAGATCTGTCTGAACGATCCTCCAGCCGGTTTTTTCCGGGAAGACTCTTTTCATTGCTGCGCCAAGATTCTGATCCCCCACCACAAGAATCCCGAAATCTACGTAATCGGATTCCACAGAAGAGGGTGAAAGATGTTCTTCCAGATCCATTACTTTGATGTGTAAAGACATGAGATTTTTGAAGAATTTGTTATGGATGCTGGCAACATTCTGTAAAAGAGTGTCTCTCTCATCTCTGTACCTTAATCGGGAGGCAAAATGAAGGATTCGAGCACTCAGATAGTTTGCTTCGACTTTTTCCGTAAGAACGAACTCATCACAACCGTTATTATAAGCAGCGACTACACGTTTGGGACTGATTTTCTGATCGGTACAAACGATAACGAACGAGCTCGGAGAAGCTTCTTTTGCGGAATGAACAAAATCAACTCCCTTGTTTTCCTTTGAAAAATCAGCATCAATTACAACTACAGAAAAATATTTTTCTTTTAAAAGTTCATCTGCCTGATTGCAGTCATTGATTTGCCAGACTTTGAATCCATGCTTTTTAAGTTCATCAGAAAAATTTATAAAGTAGTCTTTCTTATCACCAGCAAAAAGAACTTCGATACCGGAATATCTTCCCATTTTAAATTCTCCAATAACATTTATATTCAATGACTTAATTTAAAGTCGTAAAATAATATCTACAAGTTTTTCAGATACTACCAGTGAAAAGGGGGAATAAAAAGCTGAAACAGTCTCTGACCTGGATGAATTACTCAGGTTTTGGCGGGAAGGTTGGAAAATCAGGGATGTTCTTCCTGCAATCCAACGGTTATAAATGAAGAAGGATCATCGAGATTATTGAACTGGGTTTCAAGCCATGCTGATGATCTTGCAACTCTACTGACTCTTACCTCTTGAATGAGTCCATCAAAAGCGCGATCAAATGCAGGTGCATTGCCGATATGAGGATAAACATCTGTGGGGTTCTGGTATAAACTTGTTCCATCTATTGTATCAACGGCATCAGTTACACCATTTCGATACACTGTAATTGTTCCGGGACTCCAGGTGAAGGCCATGTGAATCCAGGTGTTAGTTGGAAAAGCGGTACCAGCAGTGACTGTGATATCATCGGTATTTGTGCGCATCCGCATTTTATTCGCACCCTGCTTGCCAACCATCCAAGCAGTTTCATCTCCTCCGTTACCCCATGTTTTTGCGAATATCCTGTCATCTCCTGTATCAACGCCATTTACCCAGGCTTCAACTGTAAGACCAGTCCATTGGCTGTCATCAATGAGACCCAATCTGATGGCGTCAACAGGTGCGGAATCACTGAAGTTCTGTGCAAAAGCCCACTTGCCGACGGCTCTAGTTGGAACCCTATCGGCATCAGAAGTGCCATGATTTTCATTACTTGTGGAATCACGGAATTCATTTGCAACTCCGGAACCGTTTTCACTGAGGTGGTAGACCCCGGCGAAATTGTTGGACCAGACAGGACCACTGTCAGAATTTGGAACTGCTGCAGGGTTCCCGTAATAAAGGTATACACTTGAATCAGTTTGATGAGTCAAAACAGGCATTTTAACCCAGATATACAGGTTGCCCTCCGTAGAATCCCAGTATTGAACTTCGGAATTTAATAACGTCGTCCCATCGGGGCCTGTAACCACAAAATCACTGCCGTCTTCATTCGCTACCGCGGCAACTTCAGAATCACCTTTCAATGTAAACAAAACCGGAAAATCAGCGAGATTTGCAAGAATCATTGTTCCAGAAATTGTTAGTTTCTTTCGATAGTTATAGCTTGTGTCATACCAGGTGATGAAGCAGATACTTGGCTCTCCAGAGCATTCGTAATTATTTTCTACGGTGCAGTTATTGTCACATCCGTCATTATCACCAGTGTTTCCGTCGTCACATTCCTCGTCAATAGTTACGAAACCGTCACCGCACTGAGTAGTACATACGGATGGTTCCCCTGTACAATACCAGCCATTTGTGATTGTGCACTGGTCCGTACATCCGTCTGATGCATTGGTATTATCGTCGTCACAGGCTTCATCAGAGGCAATAAGGCCATCTCCACAAGTAGATGTACAAACAGATGGAGTTCCTGTGCAACTATAGCCGTATTCAATGGTGCACGTACTAGAGCAGCCATCACCGTCATCAAGATTAAAATCATCACACTGTTCGGAATCCGTTACAAAGCCGTTTCCACAGCCTTCGGTGCAGACGCTGGGTTCCCCAGTGCATACCCAGCCGGACTCCACAACACAATTAGAACTGCAACCATCGTTATCGTTAGTATTCTCATCGTCACAGGTTTCTCCTGTATCGATGGTTCCGTTTCCGCAACTCATAGTGCAGACACTGGGCTCGCCAACGCATACCCAACCTGCTTCAACCAGACAGGACGAATTACAACCATCCGAATTCTGGGTATTGTTATCGTCGCAGGATTCTCCCGTTTGAATTGTTCCATCCCCGCATTGATTGTTATTGTTGGTGTTATTGTTATCGGGACCGTCAGTATTAAAACTGCAGGCTAGAGAAATAATTGAGAACAGAAATAGTAGTTTTTTCATAGCAACCTCACATCCGGTGTGCAAAAGATATACTATTTTTACCATAATTCCTAATTTTTGCTATTATTTTTCAATAACTTTTCATATTCAGCAGATGAGTTAACGTTTCTAAAGAAGGACGCAGGTGGTACACTGCCGGAAAACCATTGTTCGAAATATGAAAGCGCAGATATTCTAAAATCCCATGCGGATACGGATTTTCGTCTACCTTTCCGTAGATCATAGACGAGATACCTGAGAATGCGGTGGACAGGATACTTCGAAGCGAATAGTGACTGATGGTGATCACTTAAAAGCCTTTGGGGAATTACAAAGAAACTTCCATTAACGGACTTGGGATCGCGATGATGCACATAGCGATAATTCCGTCCGGTATAATACCGCAACTGGGGGGAACTGTGGGATGAACGATGAAAGACGATAACGTCTCGAGGATTTGAGATATACTTCAAAAATTTCCCTATGATCACAATGTCCTGACGTCCAGCATTTGGAACAAAAGAAGGTTTTTTATATGAAATACCTCTTGATTCTCGCAATGTCTTCTCAATCAGCGGCATATTCCATGAGAAAATAAGAAAAGCGATAAGGGCAGGAGTAAGAATGAACAAAGTTCTCCGGATTTTTTCAATATACAGGTTCGTCAGTTCACCTCCGGATATATTACTAAGTAATTTATCCAGTGTGTTCATGAGCGATGCAAAACCTGCGGCGGCAGCAACAATGATTGCACATGTAGCATAATGCAGGAAGAACACATGGATGTGTGCGCCGGCTTTGAAAGCACTGAAGTAAATGACAGTAGAAATGCCAAAAACTGCCACTATCTTATCAACTGAACGAAAGATCAGAAGTTTTCCAATAATCCAGATGAGACCTCCTGATATTATAAAAAATCCATAATAATCTCGAAGTCTGTACATCGTTCGTTCAAGCAGTTGCCCATAGGTAACCTTGATACTTCCCATGCCTGCACGGTATCGTGCAAGTCCTGCAAGACCGTCATGTTCGGCCCAGGCACTGAGCCAGAAGAACAGAAAAACCAATAGCGCCGTCATGCAAATTCCTGTGACCAGAACAATTTTCCAGTTTCGACGACTTTCAAAAAGCATAAAAATACCTGTCACCCCTGCTAAAATAAAACCAGGCCAATCAGTAAAGCCTGCGGCGAGGAAAGACAGAACAAAAATAAAACCAATTAATTTCGGATACTTATCACGAATTTCCCATGCAACAAGAGCAATAAGAGTTAATGCAATGATAACTCCCTCATAATTTATCATATTTCCAAAAGTAGTCTGCATTGGGATAATTGTAAGAAAAAAAACGCCTGCTAAGCTTGCCCAGGGGCCATATTTATGATGGAGCCAAAAAAATAGTAGCCAGAAAGTAGCCATAGCTGCCAGTATAGGGAAAAATCTTGCGGAAGCTTCACTGTTTCCAAAAAGCCTGAATGAAATTGCGGTTAAAATATTTATAAGTGGAGGATGGTGCCAGTGAACAATTCCCTCTTTGTCTCTGTTATTAAAATCAAAAGGCCCGGTATTCTTAAAGGGCAGTAGCCCAGTTTTAATGAATCCATAGCGATTATAATTGGTTGCAATAGTGCTTCGAAGGGCGCCGTTAAATCCCGCATGTCCTGTCAGGAAAGGCTCTTTGAGCCCCCTCAGATTAAAAAGAGTAAAAACAAAAAAAATGATACCCCCAACAATCAAAGTTGTTTTACTGCTTATTCTGTATCCAGATACAGGGCTATTCATTTTTTAGTTCCCTGAAGAATCTCAAGACCTCTTTCAGCAAACAGATATTCGAATTCCTCAATGAAAACGCTATTGACAACTTTTTTGTAATAAGTTGCAGCTCTGGAAAAATCTCCCGTCAACTCCGCTTTCAAACCGATATAGTAGTTCATGTCGTTTTTTTCCCGGGCACAACGGGCTCTTGAAACAAATTTGCGTTCATCAATTTCACCCTTGAGAAATTTGATAATTGCAGGAATCCATTTACCCGCATCTGATGGCTGTACAGAAATAATATTAGACTGCCAATTCCACGTTTTGCCTGCTCTCAAGCCTACACTGAGCATATGAAGACTTAGAATATATTTCATGTGCTGATCTTTAGTTTTTTCAAAAATATTATTCAAAGAACTCAGAACAAATGGATACTTGCCCACCGAAAAATCGTCTATTATAAGTTTGAATAAATACTGGAAAGTATCGGTATTTTCTTTTTCCAGCAACTTAATGAATTTATTAAACTGTTCCGAGTTTTCATTTACTTTGAAAATCCGGACTTTCCAGGCAGTTACATCTGCATTTTTAGGATCAAGCTCCCATGCTTTTTCCACATGAACAAGGGCATCAGCATAGAGTTTTCGGATGTATGATATTTTGGCAAGCTCAAGCCAGGCTTGAACATATTGAGAATCACTGGCTAAGACTTTGCGGAATACCTTTTCAGAATCATCGAGACGACCATTTTCAAGTAACAACCTGCCGTAATTAAACAGATACTTTCGGTTATCTGGAGCCTTCTTAATTAATCTCTCATATTCAACTGCTGCTTTACTGGTCTCTCCAAGCATGCGATATACCCAGGCTCTATTATTTATGAGTGTAGTATTATCAGGCTTTAATTGAATTGCCCTGTCCAAGTCCCGTAAAGCATCATCATATTTTTCCATTCCGCTGTAGACCAGAGAACGATTATTGTATGGAGCGAAATAATCCGGTTTTATTTCAATTGCTTTAGAAAAATACTGGAGTGCTTTTTCATATTGCATCCTGTTTTTACAGATTGTTCCGAGACTGTTAAGTGCCTTTACAAATTTAGGATCAGCCATCAACGCTTTTTCATAATAAAAAATTGCCTTTTCTCGATTTCCTTTGTTTTCCCAACTGCGGCCATTTTTAAAAAGCTCGTCAGCATTTTCTTTATTTTTAATCACATCCTCAGGAATGGGTATCATCTTGAAGGCAAGTTCTGTCTGGTTCCAGACTACACTGTACTGATGAAATCTCCATCTTGCATCCCTCACCGGTATATGAGCAGACTTATCCCCAATAATTCCCAGGGCGTTAATTATTTCGATAATAACATCTTCCTCTTTTTCCCCACCGGGAGCAATTTTTGAAATAAGTTTATTTACACTCATCCGACTTTTCATACCGCCAAGGGCTCTGGCAGCGAGTTTGCGAACATCTTTTGACTCGGAATCAAGAAGTTTTATTAGTTTTTTTTCTACTACTGGCTCTTTCAGCGAAATCAGTTTATAAGAATAAACATCAAGCCATTTTTCTCTTCGGCCTTCCGGTTTATTTACAGTCAAGAAAAGATCGTCCAGCTGCTTGTTTAGATCTGAGATCCTCTCTTTTTCTCTGGCAAGATATCTTCGGTTTTCCATGAAACCACGGTACCACCACATTCCAATAGCTACACAGAGAACCGATAGCCCGATATAAATGGATTTCCTGTGTTTATCGAACCATCTTTTTAGCAGTTCAGTTCCGGAATAGTTATAACTTCGAACTATTCTTCCTTCCTGAAAATTCCTGACTTCTTCTGCTAATTCCAGAGCGCTGCCGTATCTTTTTCTTTTATCTTTTTCAAGGGCCCTCATGGCAATGGCTGCCAATTCTCCTGGAACAGCAGCCTCAATAGTGTCCGGGGCAGGAATTTCTTCAGAGATAACACTCAGTAAAACCGCCATCGGATTTGAACCTGTATGAGGAGGTTGACCCGTCAATATTTCATATAAAATAGCACCCAGAGTGTATACATCGGTTCTCTCATCAATTGCCTCCACATCACCCATGGCTTGTTCTGGAGGCATGTAGGGAGGCGTTCCTACAGGTTGGCCCGAAACAGTTTCGAGACCCATACTTTTCCTGATATCAGCGATTTCTCCAGCTAGCTCTCCCCGGGCAAAATCTTCTCCTTCTCTGGTTTTGGCAAGGCCCCAGTCGAGAACAATGGTTTCACCGAATTTACCAAGCATGACATTTTCAGGTTTGAGATCTCTATGAATTACTCCCTTGCTGTGGGCAAAAGCAATTGCGTTACACAAGTCAAGGAAGCTGGAGAGAAGTTTAAGTCTTTCATTCAGGTCCGCACCTTCGAGCCTGCTTGACATTGTGGTGCCCTGAACCAATTTCATAACATAGTAAACTGTACCATCTTCCCTTTGACCAAGTTCATAAACAGGTACTATTCCAGGATGCTCAAGGGTTCCCGTAATGCGGGCTTCATTTAAAAATCGGATTTCTGCCTGAGAAGGCATTGTTCTGGAACTTGAAACACTGCTACCGGATACTGGATTGGGAAGAAGTTCTTTTACCGCAACATTTCGGCCCACATGATGATCAAGAGCCAGCATAACTTTACCAATACCGCCTCGTCCTATCTCACGCAAAACCTCATATCGACCCTGATGTTCCATTGTCAGATTCTTCAGAAGTCTGGAACTTATAATTGTGTCTGAAACTGATTGCAGCCTCTCTGGTGAGTTTCTGCTGGAGGTGGTAACATCATCAGCAACCATAGTTTTTGCAAAGGCTCTGTCCCCCGAGGTGGTTGCTGGAAGAGTTTTTCCGGTATCCATATTGTTTGCAAGGTTTGAAGTTATTTTGTGAAGATTGAATTCATCACTATCTGCAGGCAGTGTTTTGTTAAGGCTGACGTCGATTTCGTCATTTTTTACAGGAACTGTAGAGTATCCTGGTCCCATACCTTCAAGGGTTACAGAAGCGGATTTCTTATTTTTTTTGTTCTTCTTATCAGTCATTTATAAACCGCAGTAAAAACCGATTTAACCGGAAATAATTTAATCTCCCCCTTTATCTCATAAAATTACAATTATCGGTATCAGAAGTGAAATATTTTTGTAGTTTAAAGAGGAATTGGCAATTTTTAAAAATAGATATCATAATTTGTTGAGTTTTTGACAGGCAAATCAGCAAATTATGATTCTTGAAGACCAGAAATTCAGTTTTTATCTTTTTTTAACAGTGTAGATAACATCTGCAAAAGCTCTTGAGGGTGGTATGGTTTCTGAATAAATCCAGCAAGGCCCTTTCCTGCAAAACGATTCACGGCATCTTTTTCGTTATATCCACTTGATAAAAGGACTGCAACGTTTTCGTTGATTCTTCGAAGTTCCTGAAATGCCTCTCGACCGTCCATATGGGGCATCGTCATGTCAAGTAGAACAGCATCTATTTCATTGGCCTGTTTTTCATAAATTTCAACTGCTTCAAGTCCATTTGTTGCGGTAACTACGGAATATCCGGCCCGGGTCAGCGTTCGGGAAGCTACTTTCCGGACCCATTCTTCATCATCGACTATAAGAATAGTTCCAGAACCAGCGAATTGGTCAAGTCGAGGCCTGATAATACTGCAAATATTACTTTGCTCTGAGACTATGGGAAGCATTACCTTTATGGTTGTCCCATGACCTACCTCACTGTATATTTTTAAAGAGCCCCTGTGCCCACGGATAATTCCAATAACCGCAGCCAGACCAAGTCCTCTTCCCGTAAACTTTGTGGAGAAAAATGGATCAAAAATTTTATCCCTGATCTCCGGAGGAATACCGCACCCGGTATCGGAAACCTCAAGATAAACATATGTCCCTTCAGGAATAGAATCGGGAATGAAAGTCTTATCGAGATATTTTGAATCACAGAATATTGTTCCGGTCGAAATCGTTACTATGCCACTACGGTTGTCGATTGCTTCTCCAGCATTAATGACCAGATTCATTATAATTTGCTGAATTTGATTTATGTCCCCATCAATCGAAGGAAGTTCTTTTGAGCAATCAAATTTAAGAATTACATTTTTAGGTAAAGAAGCTTCCAGTAGATGAGCCATTTCATCAATAAGGGAACTTAAGTTTATGGACGATAAAACATATCGGCCTTTACCACTATAGGCAAGCATCTGTTTGCACAGTTCCGCTGATTTAAAAGCAGCTTTTTCAATTTGTTCGACATTTGATCTGGCGGGATTTGTGGGGGAAAGCTCTAAAAGTGCAAGGCCAGCATTTCCAAGTATTCCTACGAGCAAGTTATTGAAATCGTGAGCAATTCCTCCAGCCAGAACGCCGAGGCTTTCCATGCGTTGGGTTTCTCTTATTTTATCTTCAAGTTTTTTATTTGAATTTCTTTGTTCTTCAAAATCAGAAACATCATGGAATAATCCATAAAATCCAATAACAACGCCTTCAGAATCAATTTCCGGAACATACTCAACATTAAAACAATAACTTTTATTCTCCAGACTGAACTTCAATACATACGACCCTGAAGTGCCCGAGAATGCTTTCTGGATGTGGCCGTTTACGATTGCCTCTATTTCAGGAAAAATTAAGTCCCTGAAATCCATACCAGTAAGTTCATCAATAGTTTTGTTAAAAAACTTACTAAAGGCACGGTTTACAAAACGAAGGACACCACCGGAATCAACATGACAGATTAAAACTGGGAGATTATCTGTAATGACTCTGAGTTTCTGATGCTGATTTTTCAGATCCTGAGTGACTTGACGCTCATGGGTAATATCCGAAAAAGACACAAAAACAAAATCTCCACTTGAGCCTTCTTTTATTGACTCTCCGGATAGTAGTATTGAACTTGATATTATCCATTTTCGTTCTTTTACAATTGGATTCCATACACCCATGATTGCCGTGGCACTCTTTCCCGTGGCAAGGGTAATGGAAGACGGATGTTTCTCAGGTCCCATTGGTAGTCCATCGGCATCGATAATTTCCCATTCGGGGGAATTTGAATCTCTGGCTAAAATTTCGTCTCGACTTACACCAAGTATTTCCCTGGCTGCCCGGTTAACCGCTATAATTTTACCAGTAGTATCATGGACAACGGCTCCCATGGACATATTCTCAAAAATTTTATCATAAGCAGAATCAGTACCTGAAAGTTCGTGTCCTGGAGGTCTGAGAAAACCAGCGGTTCTGATCACACCTGAAATCTGAATTTCATTGTCGATTTTTACTGCGCGGGAGAAAATATTCAGTTTGATTTCAACGCCATCTCTATCGAGCCCTCTTAATTCAAGCACATCTTCGGTTTTGTCGCGCATGAGGTCTGAAAATCCCGAAATTGCGTGAGTTAAGTCCTCCGGATGAACAAATTTTGTAAAAGGCTGCCCGATAACATCAGAAACCTTAAAATTGGAGTTTTTCTCTATTGAAGGGCTTATATAAGTAAAAATACCTCTCTGATTCATGCAAAAAACAACATCATGCATGTTTTCAGAAAGTAACTTGAGTTGTTTGTATGTCAGAGTAACTGACTCATCCTTCTTTCGATTATCTCTAAGTCTTTTAACGTACTGTTCCAGAAGGGCTTTGCTGACATTTGGACTGAAAATTACATCATGAGGAATATGGTAAATATTTTCAAATAATTCATCACCATAGTGAAGTCTGGGATAAAACTTAATTATCTCTAATAGAACATCAGGCTTCATTACTCCAATATCAATACAACTTACAGTCCTGAACTCAATGACGTTACTTGCCCGGTCTACTGCTGCAACAAACCTGGATATATCATAGGAGTCGAAAGTCCCCGGTTGAATCCAGCTTAAGTCCATAATAAAAGATGTATTTTCATTTGAACCACGGAATTCGGAAAACTTTCCTGATACCGAGTCAAAACTGAATTTACCATCAATATCGCGAAAAAATGAATCAAATGGTATCTTTATAATTTCACTATGAAGGGGTAAACCCGAGCCATCTGTTGTTAAACAGAAAACTTTTCCACCTGAATTTACAGTACATGTGAAGAATTCATCGAGAAAACTTCTAACAGTAGATTCATTGCTGTATATATACGCGATATTACTTACATTTATGGAACAATCCACTATGTGGGTATCCTGCATCATGACTCCTGCGGACTGAATTGATCATGTCCTGTAATTCGCTTCGCGAAGAAATTTATTAAAATCTCCAACAGACCACTGTCAGTGAAATCAAAACCTTGCGGCCACTGTCCTGAATCAAAATCGGTTAAAAATTTGGTGTAAACTTGAAAAAATCGTATTACAGGACATTAACTAAATCGTAAAAATCACGTACTTACTATAATTGATTTCAATTTCGATTACAATTATATAGTTAAAGTCCTGTAATTCGCTTCGCGAAGGATTTTATTAAAAATCCTAACAGGACACGAACTATAGAGGGACTTTTCCTGAAATGTTTCTATAAATTAAGTCACTATCATAATACTCTGGAAGCGGTCTAATAATCAGAAAGAGATGCTCCCAAATCCGCTGATATCTGTGTTCATCTTTGGGAAATTGAGGCCTCGGAGTATGCGATGAGCACATGATGCAATTTTGCGGTTTTTTACGCCATCAAGTTTTGCCGATGTATAGGATACTTTCCCATTTCTGCCTGATATCTGATAACTTATATAAATCCTCCCCTGAGAAGGAATACATGCTGCAGCAATTTGATTTAGAACCGCCTGATTTACAATGGTAAGAATCTGAGTCTGAGTGAGTTGAACAGAATCGAGAGCATAGACTTTAATTTCATCGCCAGAATCAGTTCCGCCACCATATGAACCCATTGAAGAGCTGGAAGACTTGCGCCTTCTGGATCTGGAATATCTTTTTTTCATTGAGGCTTTTTTCCCAGCCTTCATAGAGCCGTCAGCTATGGAAATTTCGCTGTCGTCTTTTATGGTTCCACCACGACGCCCCCCTGATGATTCAATGACTGTTTTATATAAAAGAAATGAAACTGCTACAGCCGCAAACAATGACAAACCAAGTATAAACGCAAGTTTTAGTGTTCGTGATTGCCTTTTTTCAACGACTTCAGTCATTGCTTCTGCTTGTTCACGTCTTTTTAATTCCATCCTCCGTTGAAGTTCAAACATAAACTCTTCAAAATCCGGATGTTTCTCAAGGGGCTTACGAAAACCTGTTTCGATATTTACCACAATATGTGAAGGTAAAATAAGCTCTTCAATAGCCTTCTCTCTGATATCCCTTCCGGAATACGGACCGTAATCTAATCGGCCTTTCTGAACCATGTATTTTTTCTCTTCTTCATCTTCTTCGTGAAAAGAATTTAGAAGATCAACCATAATTACACTGGCTTTGCTTTTTTTCCTTCTAACAAAAGTACTCAGAACTTCTTCCCGCATATCTGAAACCGAATCAAAACGATTTGAGGAGATCGGTTCGAGAGCTTTGTTAAGTACAACAATAACATCCTCAGGAGTATCCGGCTTAAGATCTGCTTTGTGATCATTACGGGGCGGTTTGCCGCTGAGAAGAAAATTTGCCAATGCTCCAACGGAGTAAATATCAGTTTTTAAGTCATATTTTGCACCAGATGTAAAATATTCAGGCGCAAGAAATGCTCGATCCTGAAGATTTATTAGCGGCAGAATATCAATATGTCGTCGTAATGCCGGAATTATCCCAAAATCTTTGACAACCACGCGGCCTACGCTTGATATTATTATGTTTTTAGGATTGAGGTATCCGTGGTAAAAACTACCATGAGTCTCCGATAACATTCTAAGAAGGTGACTTATAATTCTACGAACCATATCAACGGGAGCACCCAGTGGATAACTCTTCAAAACCACATCGTTAAGGGTTTCACCTTCAATGTACCTGTATGCGTAGTAGGGAATTTTCTTTTCCGGGTCAACATACCCGCTACCAAGGGTTTCAACAATATTCCGGTTAACAAACCCAGCAAGTTCCTGGTGAAGAGTTACAAGTTCATCCGCAGCGTTTTTTGAACTGGCTGCAAGATTCTCAAGTATATGTATTTCCACCAGTATTTGGGTGTCCTTTTCAAGAGCCCGATATATTTCACTCCATTGATCTCTTCCGGTATAATCAATGATTTCATACCTTTTATCTAAAATTAAACCTTTTGCATATCTGGCCATGTTTCCAACCTCACCGTTCATTATCAGTTATACTGAATATGAACTTATTTCGTTAATGTCCTGAGTTAAAAAACTGCGAAAAAAAATAAAAATCATGATTTTCAGGACAATAACTGACTAAAAACCGAAAACCGGAATTTTAGAACTTGTACAGTAAGACGAAAAATTGCTGATTATTATAATCAATTATATTCTACTCGCAATACTGTTCAGGGAATCATTGTATATTAAACATCCCTGACATGGCAAGCAAACAAAGTGGAACCCTTGATTTTTTACTGAGGACATTAACGGCCTAAAAGGGACTAATAAATCATGATCTTATCACGCAGAGATTTTTTTCGATTCTCTTCGGCAGCCACGGCAATGGGTCTTTTGTTCAGATCCTCTCCGGGAGAAGCGCAAAATATGTTCAGGGGAAACGCTCAACACACGTTTTATGGAACAGGCCCCGTTTCCGATAATTTGAAAATCAAATGGAAATTCAGGACCAGATCTTACCGCTCAAGGGTATCGGATATAGTCTGGAGTGGAACAGGTTGGACCGGAACCCCTGTAGTTGATGAAAATTATGTTTATGTTGGATCTCAGGATTCATATTTCTATTGTTTTCATAGATATAGTGGAAAATTAAAATGGAAATTCAAAGCAGGAGCTATGTTTAAAAGCAGCCCAGCACTTTTTGCCGGAAGGATTTTTGCAGGAAATGTGGACAACCATCTTTACTGCCTGAATGCCGAAACTGGCCGGGTCCTCTGGAAATACAACACCGGTAATGACCTTGATTCGTCTGCTGCTATTTATAACAACCGGATCTTTATTGGAAGCGAAAGTGGTTATGTTTTCTGTTTTGATCCGGTTGATGGGCACATAGTCTGGAAAACATTTCTTGATGGACTCGAAGGTGAACCGGGAAGTTGTGGTGTTGAAAGTACACCAGCTTGCTGGAATGGAAGAATTTATGCAACTAATTACACAGGCGAAATTTTTTGTTTGAGAGAATCAGATGGCGCAATACTATGGAAAAATATTACCGGAGATGACACTGATGCATCTTGTGTAATCAGTGATGGAATTGTATACACTGCATCGGAAGATAAAAACCCCTATGTACACGCTTTTGATGCACTTTCGGGGAAGAAAATCTGGCAATTCGGAGGAAAAAAAACCGGCGGTTTCTGGGCAACTCCCGCGGTGTCCGATGGAAAAATTTATGCTGGCGATAATCGTGGAGTACTGTGGTGTCTTGATTCAAAAACTGGAAAGGAAATCTGGTCCCATAAAGTAAAGGCATCAATCTGGAGTAGCCCCGCTGTCGTGGATGAAAAAGTGATTTTTGGGTCATATGATGCAAATCTTTACGTGGTGAATTCAAAAACAGGAAAGCGAGAACAGAAAATAAAACTTCACGGTCGCGTACTCTCCAGTCCATGCATTATAAATGGTGACATTTATGTTGGAACATCGACGGGAATGTTTTATTGTCTTGGGTAATGGAAGGAGAATAACTGATGCAACCGGATTTTGTATGCCCTCACTGTAATACTTTCTTAAACAGCGACAATAAAACACAGGTTCTTTTCCGTGGAATCCTTCAGGGGGAGAATTTCTCAGTAACTTTTCCCATTTCAGTCCCGGCGGAACTTGGCGTTTATGGTGGAATTTTTCCTGACTATATAAAACTTCAAGAGGGCGCCCTTGTGGATTTTCGTTGCCCTCATTGTAATCATGACCTGAGTTCTTCTGATGTTCCGGATCATGCAGCGGTGAAAATGGTTTTACCGGACTTGTCATTCCGAGTTGTTACATTCAACCGGGTATACGGCAAACATTCCAGTTTTATTTATGATGTCGCCTCACATCAGGTTGTTGAGAGCTATGGAGAACATCAAAACCAGTATTCCGATGAGTTTAATCGCCCCATTAATTTTTTCGGGGTCTGAGTACTCATTTAAGGATACTGCTGGATTTATAATGATTTCATTGCGTAGCGAATTGCAGGATACGAACTGATTAGTTATTGTCCTGAAATACAAGAAATCAAAAATTCAGCCGATTTTTTGCTCAGGACTCTCACTGTTTTAAATGAGAACAGTTGTCGTCTTTGACTATTTCCTTCGGAAATAGGTTTTAGACAGTAACCGCAAGGTGTTGAATTTATTAGTAGTGGCCTGTTTCTCACTGTTTTCTGCCAAAACAGTTGCCAACTTTGACGATTTTCTTTGGAAATACGTTGTAGTCAGGATTTTTAATAAAATCCTTCGCGAGGCGAATTACAGGACACGAACTGATTATGGAGTAAATATGCCGCATGTTAGCACTCTGACAAAAACACTTCAGATTAAAATAGTTTTTTATGGGCCCGGACTTTCCGGTAAAACTACAAATCTGGAAAAATTGAGCGTAATGCTCTCCAGGGACAGGGCTGGGGAGCTTATGAGCCTTGATACAAAAGGAGATCGTACTTTATTCTTCGATTGGATGCCTCTGGATCTTGGAAAAATCCGGGGATTCGATGTAAGAATTCAGTTATACACAGTCCCCGGTCAGGTCAGATATAATAAAACTCGTCAGCAGGTACTTCGTGGTGCTGATGGGGTAGTTTTTGTAGCTGACAGTCAAAAAGCAGCGGCGGAACAGAATACCTACAGTTTTTCGAACCTGCGAGAAAATATGTCTGAACTGGGTGTTGATATTGAAGAATTGCCCATGGTCATCCAGTGTAATAAAAAAGATCTTCCCGAAACCATGACCACCAGAGAAATGGCCATGCTTTTACGTGCTGAACATCTTCCTTTTATTGAAGCTGTTGCCAGTCAGGGTAAGGGTGTAATGGAAACCCTTCGACTTATAACTAGACTGACTATGAAGAATATTCAGAAGTACCTCAGTCCTTCTCGTCTTATCAATGTAGATGAAATGAAGCAGGATGCTCTTGACGGAGATAGTTTACTGGAAAAAATAATGTCAAACTCTGAAGTGTCCAGAGAAATGGCCGATGCGGCAGCGGAAGATGAAAAAAAGGAAAATCCGGAAGTTGACGAAGAAGAAATGGACGTTCAGTATGAAAATTCTGATGAGTTGACCCCCGTGGGAACAGTTGCTGATATTGAATCTGCCACTGCGGAGCCCTCTCAGGAAATTGAAATTGAAGCCATTCCATCCGATGAAGATGAACCACCAACTTCGGGAACGGATCATCCCGACACCGAGGGAAGTAATCGTCCCGACACCGAGGGAAGTAATCGTCCCTACACCGAGGGAAGTAATCATCCCGACACCGAGGGAAGTAATCATCCCGACACCGAGGGAAGTAATCATCCCGACACCGAGGGAAGTAATCTTCCCGACACCGAGGCAACGGCCGTTTTTAAACTACCCTCACTCATGGCTGCGGAATCAATTATTAAAGCGGCTTCCGCAACTTCGGATGTAGCTGGAAACGTAACTGTTTCCGGTGAGATGAATGTAAAAGATGCACCGATTGCTGCACCGTTAGAACTGGACAACAAAGAAAATTCTGAATCTGTAGTAGAAGAAATGTCATCTTCGGTGGAGTCAGTTCAAAGACATGAAAACATTAGACACCATGATTCAATTCCAAAACATGAGTTGAATAATCAACCTGATGAAAATTCAAAAGAAACGACATCAGTTCAGTTATTTAATCAGTTTAAATCTGAAGTTCCTTCCGTTGATAAATCTCTTTCTGAAATTTCCCCTCCACAGGGAGCATCACCTTCTTTTGAGAAAAAATCTCAGGATAAGGTTGCGGTTTCAAACGATGACAGGGAGCTTGTTAGAAGTCTTATAAAAAGAATTGAAGCTCTGGAGCAGGAAAATCTGCAATTACGTGAAGATATACTTTCAGAGGTCAGTTCACGACTTGAAACTATAGAGCAACTTAATCGACAGTATCGCGAGGAAACCGCATCAAAAACTATATCTCTGATTGAAAATTCTGAAAAAACAATATCCGATGAGATTACTAAAATACGCAATAAAACAAATGAACTAAGTAATTCCATGGCGAAGGTCGGAAGATTGATGATAGAGCTCGGCGACCACCTGATCGGAAATTAACCCTCTGCACTCCTTTTACAACAAAAATCAGGCACCTTTTCTGGCGGTAAAAAGTTGGTTTACATAAAATGGCGACGTGTATTTATTTGCAAGCAGTTCATCCACAAACAGTGCAATGTTTGGATCCGGTTTCAATTTCAAATAAGGTAAAAAAGCAGTAAAAACAAGCATGAATGGAATTGTTTGAATATAATTTAAACCGTTTTCCCGGCAAAGTTGATGGAACACTTCTGGTTTCATATCGACTACATGGTGGGCTTTTTCTTTATGAATGCCCATTTTCTCAGCCATTTCATCCCAGAAGGGGTTTGGGGAGGATGCGACAAAAATGCCCCCGGGTTTTAATACCCGTGACACCTCTTTCAAGCATTTATCCGGATGGTCAAGGTGTTCAAGGAGAGCAAGAGCTGTTACCACATCAAATGAATCATTTTCCAGTTCGACAGGAAGTTCTTCAACATTACCCTCAATAATATCCAACCCATTACTTCGGGCAATTTCTGCCAGGTCCGGAGCCATTTCTATGCCTACTGCTTTTGAAGGATGGCCAATGCGGATTAGTTCTTTCAAAGTCAATCCATCTGCGCAGCCAAGATCCAGAAGTGCACCATTTTTTATTTCAGGGGCAGCGTTAAGGGCGGCAAGAGCCCTGACCTGATATCTATATACAAGTTCAGGTCTTTTCAGTCTTCCCTCTGCATATGTACTATCCATTACACCATTGTTCATTTTACATCTATTATCAGATTTGCGCCTGATTCCTGAAGTGTTCGGAAAATTGCATCATTCACCGTATCGCCTCTTTCAAGGATGTCGGCATATAATTTCCCAAGGTTAATATATTCTTCGAACTTTGACTTGAATTCATCAAATGTAAATTTTTTAACTACATATTGATTCCAGGTACCATAATCACCGAATTCCTTGGCACCGATTTCCCTTTCGAATCTGTTTAAATAATTTTTAAATTCTTCAATAAGTTTTTTTTCGTCCATGGAAATCTCCTCGCCCGTATAAAATCAATGAAAAATTCCATTTGATTTTATACAAATCGGTCAATGGTTTGAAAACCTGTAGAATGCTAAACTATATGCTGTTTGACGTCAACTGTCTTTACAGTCATTGCTCTGATTTGTTCGTAGTCCTGAAATTTGTTTCGCGATGAAATTTATTAAAAATTCTCAATTTTGATAAAAACTGAATTTCAGGACAGTAAAAAACTAATAAATACAACATTATAAATAAATTACAGGTAGGCAGGTATTCAGGGAAACAGGGTCAGGGGCAGGGTGTTTAATAATATAAACTAATACGCCTTAGCCGAACAGCATTGAATTTAGACTGTTTTGAGTCTAAAAGCGCAATGGAACAACTTTTGCGGTATTTTTCATTTCAAAAGCAAGTATTTTCATTTCATCGGGAGTATAGGGTGGGATTTCAGACCAGGCCTCATTAAGAACATGGTCCGGATAAAAACTTTGAAGAGCCCATATTTCAACTTTCCCCAGATATTGAAAAAGAGACTTTACATCATTTATATCAAATAAAGGGCGAACAGCAGTAGTTCTCAATTCAAATCTTTTATTGTTTTCACGAAGAATTTCAAGAGATTCTAGTATCCGGGAAAAGGAGCCACGACCACCGGTAGCCAGATTGTACTTTTCCGGAGAGGATTTAACATCCATAGCAATATAATCTGGAATATCTATGAGATCCTTTAGTATTTCAGGATTTGTTCCATTTGTGTCAAGTTTAATAGAAAGCCCCATTTCCTTCAATGTAATCATCATGCTGGGAAGGTCAGGATTTAAAAGCGGCTCACCTCCTGTAAAAACAACTCCTGTTAAAAAACCGAGTCTTTTTGTAAAAAATGCTTTTATATAATCTACAGAAAGTTCCTGCAATTGGGATATGGAAGTTTCCAGGACTAAATCTGAATTGTGACAGAAGGGGCAGCGGAGATTGCAGTGAGCCGAAAAAACTGTTGAAGCCACTTTTCCTGGATAATCAACGAGGGTTGTTCCCAGAATATGGACAAACATAATTTATTAGCCCACTAATTTAATAAATTTTCCACTATCAAGCCTTTGGGATTCCAGGGACATTAGATTACGCTGGGAAAATTCCATTTGTTTACCTTCATTCCAGTTCTGAACAGGACGATAATATCCAACTACTCTTGAATATACTTCGGTTTCAATTACTCGGATTTTTCTGGATTTTGCTGTGGTATAATTCATTTTCTTCCCTCCTTGAGTTCAATATTTCTATAAGCTGTGGAATCAAGATTCCTGATTTCTGATTCAGAAATTTCAACGTCTTTTCCGAAATCAGCTAATTCACTGTCACTGTGCGGATATGGGCAGCGGAAGTGTTTCCCACTGATGTATCCGTGAACAGGACATATGGAAAAAGTAGGTGTAATGCTGAAATAGGGCAGACGGAAACGCTGGACTATTGATCGAACAAGCTCTTTTACACTTGAGGGATCAGGGATAGCTTCGCCAAGGAAAAGATGAACTACGGTTCCCCCTGTAAACATGGTTTGAAGCTCATCCTGATGTTCAAGCAGTTCAAAAATATCCATTTGTTCCATCGCCGGGACATGTACCGAGTTAGTGTAATATGGCACATCCTCACTGCCCTGCGCAAAAATTCCGTCAAAAAGCTTCGCATCCTTGCGTGCCAGGCGGTAACTGGCCCCTTCAGCAGGAGTCGCTTCAAGATTGTAAAAGTTTCCTGTTTCTTCCTGAAAACGGGCAAGTTGATTGCGAAGGTAGTCCATTACCTCCACTGCCCACTGCTTACCAATCGGATCAGATATTGGGCATCCTAAAAGGTTCTCACATGCTTCGTTCATTCCAATGATGCCGATAGTAGAAAAGTGATTTGCCCACCAACAACCGAACCGATCTTTAACATTATGAAGATAATTCGTCGTATAGGGGAAGAGTCCACGATCTGTGAGTTCTTCAATTGCTCCACGTTTAATTTCCAGTGATTCCCTTGCTATTTCGAGTATATCGTTCAGTCTCCGATAAAAATCCTTTTGACTTGAAGCGAGATGAGCAATGCGTGGAATATTAACGGTAACAACGCCAATGCTTCCTGTTTGTGGATTTGCCCCGAATAGTCCACCACCGCGATTTCTTAACTCTTTTGTATCCAACCTTAACCGACAGCACATGGATCTGACATCATCCGGATCTAAATCGGAATTTACAAAATTGGAAAAATAGGGGATACCGTATTTTCCAGTCATTTCCCACAGTGGAATAAGTTCAGGATCATCAAAGTCAAAATTTCGATGAATATTGTAAGTGGGTATGGGGAAAGTAAAAATGCGCCCTTTGGCATCACCTTCAGCCATGAGTTCCGCAAGTGCACGATTTATAAGGTTCATTTCCTCCTGAAACATACCATAAGTGTGATCTTCCAGAATTTCTCCACCAATGATAACGGGAGTATTTTCGAGAGCTGGTGATGGTGTTAAGTCCAGAGTAATATTGGTAAAAGGAGCTTGAAATCCTACTCTGGTTGGTACATTAAGATTAAAAACAAACTCTTGAAGCGCTTGTTTTACTTCAAAATAACCAAGCCCATCAAAGCGCACGAATGGAGCAAGCAGTGTATCAAAATTACTAAAAGCCTGAGCTCCAGCGGCTTCGCCTTGAAGAGTGTAAAAGAAATTTACAATCTGTCCTAGAATAGTTCTAAAGTGCTTGGCTGGTGAGGATTCAATTTTTCCTGGAACACCACCAAAACCCCTGAGTATAAGGTCTTGAAGATCCCAACCGACACAATATGGCCCCAAAACTCCTAAATCATGGATATGAATATCACCATCCGTATGGGCATCGCCAATGTAGGACGGATACATTTTGTTCAACCAATAACGAGCAACAATACTTGAAGAAACATGAAAATTAAGTCCCTGAAGAGAATAGTTCATATTCGAATTTTCATTTACTCTCCAGTCACTGCGAAACAGATATTCTTCAACAAGATTTTCAACAAACGGACTGATCTGATCATCAGGAGCAATTATGTTTTCCTTGAGATTTTCAGCAGCTGCTACATATCCATATTTTTCGAGTAAAGTAACCAATCGCCTCTTTATAGTGGAGGTTGAGGGTATACTTCCATCAGAGAAAAAGTCAGAATATAGTTCTGATTCACAAAGTTCAGTGATATGAATATCAGTGATTCCGATGTTCGCCAAAACGAGCTGAATCTTTTCCCTTTCGTACTCCCTTACGGAGCCGTCGCTTTTTTTTACCATCCAGGTCATGGATTGTTCCTCCGAGAATCTTTTTCTACCGAAACGAAAAAAAACTCAAATTACCCAAAATCACTTTAGGGCAAAGTGAACACCCCCTCGGAATACTTCATGAGTTAAAATCCTGAAAATTGTACTTTTTTTCCAATAGGATTTTTCAGTCGAATAAAAAACATCCCATTAAAAGAGATGACTTTGGGAATTTTGTTTTAATCAGATTAATTTTCCGTAAGGAAGTTTTAATATATTTTCATCGACTTAATTAAGGCCTGATTTTTTACCCAAACTACGAAGCGCGTGGCAGGCGAATTTGTAATTCAATTATTTATTCCTGAAAAGAAATTCTATAAGGAATCATTGTATTGTAGCATATGGGCCAGTATAGGTTTCCCCGTGTCAACCGCATTTTTTATCTTGACAGCGAAAAATTTATCTGAGGAAATTTCATACAAGAAAAAAGATCCGGTAAACGGATCCATTTTTCAGTTTACATAATTCCGGTAAAAAACCATTCAATTATAGTTACTTTCCGGTTTGTGTGCAAACTGTAATAAATCTAACGGGATCATATTTCGATCCGGAAAATGATGAGGTAACTTTATGCCTGTTTCTCATGAAAATAGGATTAAACAATTATCTGAAAAGCTTTGTGCAATGGGTTTAGACATTGCAATAGTTATTCAAAATGCCGATATGTACTATTTTACTGGTACTATATCCCAGGGATTCCTTGTTGTATCAAGTAATGGAGAGTATGAGTTATTTGTTTCAAAACCATTTGAGAGGGTAAAAGAGGAAAGTGATCTCTTCGTAATTACAAAAATCAGATCCATAAAGGATCTCTTTGCAAAACTAAAAGATCGTTTTAACGGATCTCAATTAAAGATCGGTCTTGAATTGGATACAGTACCGTATTCATTGGCTGTGTTTATAAATAGAAGCATTGAAAATTCAGTAATATCAGATATATCTCCGGCGATAAGAGATCTTAGAACCATAAAAGACGAGTTTGAAATTGAAATGATCTCTTCTGCTGGAAAAATTCTGGCAAAAACTTTTCAAGAAATTGCAGATTTCAATTTTTTTGGAAAAACTGAACTGGAGCTTTCGGCATTCATTGAGAGCCATATGCGCCTCAGTGGTCATCAGGGTTATCTTCGAGTCCGGAAATTTAACATGGAGCTTTATTACGGAGCACTGGGGGTTGGGAAATCCGTTTGCCACCCCACACTCTTCGATGGTCCTGTGGGAAATAAGGGACTTTATCCAGCGGTCCCATATTTTGCGGGAAAATTGGGATTTTCATCTGGAGATAGTGTTCTGGTAGATCTTATGGCTGGCTATGAGGGGTATATTGCGGATGGAACAAGGACTTATTTTCTTGGTTCTCCCTCAGAAAGTCTGCTTGAAAACTATTTTTTCTGTACCGAAATAAGTGATTTTGTAGCTTCTGAGCTTAAACCAGGAGTAATTCCTTCTTCCATATATAATAGATGTATTGAAATAGCCGAAACAAGAAATATGTCTGAGGGGTTTATGGGTTTCGGTGAAAACCGGGTAAAGTTTATTGGACATGGTCTCGGCCTGGAAATCGATGAATTCCCAGTTATTGCAAAAGGTTTTGATGCACCGCTGGTTAGTGGAAACGTTATTGCTGTTGAACCAAAATTCTTTACCGGGGAGCACGGAGTAGGAATTGAAAATACTTATCTAGTTACTGCTTCGGGTGGAAAAAATCTTATTCCTCTAGATAACTCACCATTTATAATTAAATAGTTAATGTTCTGTTTTCCTAAACATGCTCAATTTTGATAAAAATTGAATTTCAGGACACGAACTAAAAAATTACTATCCACAAATTATGCTTTAACTACTAATCCAGAAAAATTTATTCTCTTGACAGTACACCATTTTTATTAAAATTTGAACCCATGGATACGGAACAGATTTTCTCAATAATAAGTGAAAAATATGGTTTAAAAATTGCTCAAGCAGCTGTTTTCCCGGAGCATTTTGGAATCCCCAACGTGATTCATTCTCGAGGAGGCCACAGTACTGCCAATAACGAGGAAATTGAATTTTTTTTAAATATTGACGAGGATAATACCATTGAATCCTGCTGGTTCACAGCACATGCTGCTGCCATTGCCATTGCAAGCGCTGAAGCAATATGCCATCTCGCAGAAGGTATACGAGTAGACATGCTGCATAAAGTGATTACAGAAGATTCTGTGATTGAATTTCTGGAAACTGAAATTCCTGATAGTGACATGCTTGGAGTATTTCTTGCACAGGAAGCATTCCGAAAGTGCTTGTTAAATTTAATTCCTATAAGCCGTGATCCCTGGAAACGCTTTTATACGAAACCGTTTTCAGTCTCATAAAGTAAATTTTCAGATATTACGTCCTGTCCTCCCTTGAAAACAAAGTTTCTTTGAAAAATTGAGGACAATAAAAACAGTTTTTCCATGGAAAACGGTACAGGTAATTAACAATGCGTAAAGAAATCTGGATACTATTTGTAATCCTCGCAATTATTTTTGGTACTGTTTATTTGTTTTCAATGATAAACCGTTCTAATCCATCATTAAAAAAATCGAGATGTAAAGCTAAAGGTAAATTCGCTTGTGAAAATATAATTACTCAAACTGAAATGAATAATATAGAATTTTCAAGGAAGCAGTGTGAATTACTTGTCTCAAATATGTCATCTCCGGATCTTAACTCTTTGATAAAATGCTTTGATAGCAAAGTAAAAAACTCACTTGAATGTGCAGGTGAAATATTCTGTCATGAAGAAAAAATACCTCACTGCCTTTTGAAATATCAGGCCCTGGCATTATCCGAAGACCCACAAAAATCCGGAAAAGGAAGTAGACTTTTACAGAGTTCTTGTATGGCTGGAAATGAGATCAGTTGCAGAGTGCTTCATGACATTTTTGCCTCCTCCAGAAATGGAAAAATTCCGACTCAAGTAACCCAGACACTATGCAAATCAGGAAATAATCGATTCTGCAACCTCATTAATAAAAATCTTAATCTTGACTCGTGTCTCCTCGGTAATCTTGAATTATGCAATAAAACCAGTGAGTTCAAAGATGCCTTCTATGCCTGGACAAGCTGTGAAACAGGAAATTCAACTGGGTGCAGATACTTCATTCAATCAATCTCTGGAATCTCTCCTGAAAGTGGTTATTTTTCAAAATCATCTGTTAAGGGACTTGAAATTCCACTTTTCCTGTGTAGTCGCGGCGATCCTGTAGGTTGTAATAATTTAGGAAAGATTACTGGAAACATTCACTTCTCTGAGAGCAGTTGTATTCTTGGAAATAGTGAAGGTTGCATTGCAGTTCACTCAGATAAGTCAATTGATTCCTTTAGATTAAACTTTATAATGAACCAAGCCTGTAAACAAGGAATGCATCAGTTTTGTAATTAGTTAGTACTTTTTACTGAAGCGTTTCTTTAACCCGAGTCACTATCGCATTATTAAGGAAGCGGTATGGTTCATGTCCTGTAATTCGCTTTGGGAAGGATTACATTTTGCGCGATTAATCGTCGTCGTCGGTGATAATCTGAGCACGTTCGTCGTTAGCAAGATTGATTACATTAAAATAATTGAGGTCGGCGTTGTAAATTAGATGATCTATTGCACGTCGAAGGTTTTCATCGGAAATATGGCCTGGTGGAAGGGTTATCCTTAAAATAGGAATTCCCTTTTCATTTATAGAAAAATTACCCCAGAGCATTTCATTAGATGCGTACAGAAGATATGCATGCATACGGGCAGCGCATGATTCATTTCTTGGAGCCATAGCATAGGGCCCAATTTCGAATAGAATCCGCTCTGCAGTCCAGAATACGGAAACGCGATAAGTGTTTGCCTCTCCGTCGACTTCTATTCCCCATACATTTTCCTGGCACATTTCCGGTATAATAGTATAATTTCTCTTTATAAAGTCATCAATATCATCTGGATTATCCAATACTTCCATTATAACCGTCCGTTTTTAACAAGCAGTCCCAAAAACCGAAGAATCAGTCTTGCAGACATGAAGTCAGGGGCCACTATACCATGAATCGGCGCTAGTTCATTGACATCAAAACCAATTACTTTATGTCTGGAACATAAAAGTTCCAGCAAATCAGTAACATGGTGATAAAGAAGCCCTCCCGGTTCTGGAGTACCTGTCGCTGGCATTATTGATGGATCGAAAACATCAAGATCGATCGTAACATAGACATTTTGTGTAAGTCCGGACAACGCCTTTTCCATCCATGAGTCATCTTTTGCTTTCAGGATGTCCCGGGCCCAGACTATATTGCAATTATTTTCTTTTACAAAAGCTGCTTCTTCTCGACTTAGACTGCGTATTCCTACTTCATTGTGTGGACCAAGTTCTCGCATTCGAGAACCGGCACATGCATGACTGTAAAGTGTTCCCTCGTAATCCGGTCTCAGATCCGCATGAGCATCAAAGTGAAGAAAACTGACGTCACCGAAATATTCTTTATGAGCCCTCGCAAGACCCGCTGTAACCGAATGTTCTCCACCAAGGGAAACTAAAAAATGTCCCTGACGCAACTGATGAATAGCGGCCTGATAGATTGCCTCAGTCATGGCCTCTGGGCCTGTCATAACAGGTTCCAGTGGCTCAAGGGTAATGACTGGAAGTTCACTGAGATCCATATCGAGATATTCATCCCAGGTTTCCATATTACGACTTGCTTCGATAATAGCAGATGGGCCTTCTCTGGAACCACCACGATAACTTGTGGTTGAATCATAAGGAATGGGTAGTACCGCAACACGTGCACCTTGTGAAAAGCCTGTGCCGAGAAAACCATAAGGAACAGTTCTGGGATATGTCATAATATCTCCTCTGACCCGTCAGAGTCGAATGAAAGATAAAACTAAAAAGTGCCAATATACGTAAAAAAATCTAACCATGAAAAAGAGAATTGAATTACAGGACGCGGTTTAAATATCATCGACGGTGCCATAGCGAAGGAAACTCATTGTAAACTGAGCTGCAGCCTTTGTTTTAGAACGTAGTTCCGTCGCATATCCAAACATATTGCGGAGGGGAACTACTCCATGAACAACCCTGCGATCCCCACGAATTTCCATATTCTCAATTCGACCGCGTCTTTGACCAATATCACCCATTACATCACCAAGGTTTGCTTCGGGACTTACGATTTCAAGTTTCATTATCGGTTCAAGAATCTTGCAGCCATCTTTCTGTGCTGCTTTTCGGAATGCTTCCTGAGCTGCAACAATATAGCCAACTTCGGTAGTAACACCGTCTTTAAGACCTATATTTGTAATCAGGACTTTTACATCCTGCACTTGATATCCCTTTGCACCACTTGAGCGAGCGGCTTCTCGCGCTCCACTTACAGCCGCCTCCAGAATCTTAGGCTTATCGGCAAGTTTCAGACGAACGGAAGGATCAACTTCAACTTCAAGGCCAGCTTCTCTAGGTAATGGTGTAACTTCAATGGCAATGGAACCAAAAATAGTCTTTTCCTTGCCTTCATCTTCCACAACTCGTTCAAAAATCGCCTCAGACGCGGTTTTCCCATTGAAAGTCTCACGGAAAACAACCTGCGGTTTTCCCGCACGGGCATTTACATTGTATTCAGTAACCAGCCTGTCCATGATTACTTCAAGATGGAGTTCCCCCATACCGGAAATCAGTGTTTCGCCAGTTTCAGGGTCATCATGAACACGGAACGTAGGATCCTCTTCCATTATGCGGCCCACCGCCTGGTCAAGTTTTTCCTTTTCTTCCATGTTCCTCGGTTCAACGGCCATGGATATAACGGGCTCATAAGTATCAATTGGCTCCAGCATGAATTGATCCTGGCCCATGCAAAGAGTATCACCGGTAATGACGCTCTTCATGCCCAGCGCCAGGAAAATATCTCCAGCAATTGCTTTTTCAAGTTTTTCCTTTTTGTTGGCGTGAACCTGAAACAGTCTGGAAATCTTTTCTTTTTTATTTTCTCTGACGTTTATAATATCGTCACCTTCATTGACAGAACCGCTGTATACTCTGAAATAAACCTGTTTTCGCGTACCATCCATCTGAACTTTAAAGGCCAGCATAGCCAGAGGGCCGGTGCTGTCGCAGGTCAGGTCCATGTCCTCTTTTGTCCGGATATTATGGACAGTAATAGGAGGTAAATCCGATGGCGATGGAAGATATTGATAAACTGCGTCCATAAGAAGCCGTACCGCTGTATTTTTCAGGGCGCTTCCTGTCAGTACCGGGAAAATCCTCCCTTTCAGAGTTCCTTCACGCAGACCCTGACGAATTTCGTCAACGGTAAGATCGCCTTCTTCAAGGTATTTTTCAGTAAGTTCATCAATTTGTTCTGCTGCAGACTCTACAAGGGCGGCACGAAGGGTTTCTGCCTCATCCATAAGATCCGCAGGCACAGGACCTTCCGTCGGCGTGTCTTCTTCATGACCTGAATAGTAAAGCGCTTTCATTTCAATAAGGTCAACGATGCCTTTGAAAGTATCTTCCGCTCCTATTGGGATCTGTAAAGGGACAGGATTACCTCCGAGTCTCTCTTTGATTTCAGTAACAACAGCCTGAAAATCCGCTCCCATGCGGTCCATTTTATTAACAAAAACAATGCGGGGGACCTTGAATTTCTCCGCTTGATGCCATACTGTCTCCGACTGCGGTTCCACTCCACCCTTGGCGCAGAAAACTACGATTGCTCCATCAATGACTCGCAGGGATCTCTCAACTTCAATAGTAAAATCCACATGGCCGGGAGTGTCGATGAGGTGATACTCATAATTTCCCCATTGAATACTTGTGGCAGCGGCGGTTATGGTGATACCGCGATCCTGTTCCTGTTTCATCCAGTCCATCTGAGCTGCGCCGTCATGGACTTCCCCGATTCGGTGTATTTTTCCAGAATAAAACAGGAATCGTTCGGAAACTGTAGTTTTACCTGCGTCGATATGGGCGCAGATTCCAATATTTCTAATATTATCACGCCGGGATGATTTGGCCGGTTTGGATTTCTTGGACATTTTCTTACCTATTCAATACTTGAGGCCTGAAGACGCAGTTTTTCTACCGCTGTCCGCAGATGAACCATCTTTTCAAATAATGCAGCAAATTTTATGGAGGATGCTCTTGAATCTTCTATTCTGAGTTTTTCAATTTCAAAGTTGAGGGTGCTGTAATGGGCGCTGATTTCTGCTTCCCGGTCTTCAACGGATTTTTTGTAACCATCGATTTCCCGATTCAAATCAACGAAAGCGGTTCGTCGGTCATCAATGACCTTTTTTAGTGCTCCGTTTAAGGATTCGACCTGATATTTAAGATCGTCCATGAGTTTATTATCAGCGGCATTCTTATCTTTTTTTGACTCAACAGAACGATATTCCTGATTGAGATCTAAAATGGCATATCGCAGATTCTTCTCCCGTTGTCCCATTTCATTACGGATCCGCTCAAAGTCCTGTTCCTTGAGAGCAATTGTCGATTGGAGACTTGCAATTGCGGACTGATGGGTAATGATTTCGTCTACTGCATGGGAAAACTCGGAATCAAGGATATTGTCCTGCATAAGCCTGAAAGCCAGTTCCTTCAGTACTTCGTGTAGTTCGTTACGTAAAGCAAAAGCAGATTTTCCACTATCGAGCAGTGATTTAACTTCTGATTCATAGTCCACTGAGGAAATAGAAGTAATTTTGTCTTCAGTTTTACCACCTGCAGCCATCTGAGTGAGGAGATTTCGCACACGGAGAAGTTCATTTCTAACTTCCGATGCCGTTGAAAATCTCTCTGCGGGATCCTTGGCCAGACAGCGAAGCACGACTGCGTCAAAAAGACTTGGAATATTCTGATCCTGCACTCGTGATGAAGGGGCAGGTGGGGGATCACTGAGATGAGCTTGAAGGATTTCCGTGGGATCTTCATCCCAGAAAGGTGGAGAACCTGTTACAAGTTCAAACGCCAGTACACCAAGACTGTATATGTCACTGCGGCCATCAAGATTTTTCCCACTGGCTTGCTCCGGTGACATGTATTCCGGTGTACCAAAAACCTGACCATGGGAAGTGATTCTCGTGGATGTGAAATTGGGAAGCAGCAGTCGGGCAATTCCGAAATCCAGAAGTTTTACAACATCTTTTTTGCCTCGTTCTGTCGTAAGAAGGACGTTTTCTGCTTTGATATCACGATGAACAATACCCATACGATGAGCATGGTCGAGACCGTCTGCAACCTGCATAAGAATGGGCAGGGCGCGTGAGATAGGAATTTTACCCTGAGAATCCAGTAAATTATCGAGTCCCTCACCTTCAAGGTATTCCATTACTATATAATAGTTACCTTCCGGTAGTTGACCGAAGTCAGTAATGTAAACAACATTCGGGTGAACGACGCGTGAAGCAGCGATTGCTTCCCTGCGGAAACGCTCGACAAATTGTTCATTTTCAAGGTACTCGGTTTTCAGGATTTTAATGGCAAATCTTCGGGGAAGAGTTTCATGTTCCGCCAGGTAAACGGTGCCCATGCCACCCTGTCCGATGAAATCAATAATGCGGAATTTATCGTTGACTGTTCTACCAAGAAATGGATCGTACTTCATATTTAGTTACTGCCGTCCGAAAGCGTTTAACCGGGGACTTAACTGATATTTGAAACCGTTCATGTCCTGAAATTCGCTTTGCGAAGGAATTTATGGAAATTCCGACAGACCAGTACTATAAATTCAATATCTTATGGCCACTGTCCTGATTCAAAATTCGGTTAAAACATGACAACCTGTATTAAAAGACAGCAACAAAATCGAATCCGGCCCCGGAATTTCAGATTATTATTATCAGATTTCCCGCAAAACAAAACAAAAAACTTGTTTTGAAATAGATCCATTTCATGTTTTCCTCAATTAAGAACACGAACTGTTTAAAAATAAAAAACTGTTACACCAGTTGATTTTTATCCACACATCAAATAAAGTAAAACAGCGGGATGCTTTATGTTTTTGACACACTGCATCAATGGTTTGGAGACTGAATAGAGTCTTCTCAGGAGTATTATTATATGAAAAAACCTGTATTTTCGCTTAATCGTAGAGAATTCGTTCTGTCTTCGGCTGCCGCTGCAGTCATTGTTGCCTGCGACGATACAACGTCGTCTAACAATTCAAATAATACAAATAACTCAAACAATGATGCTGGTCACGATGTGGATGATGTCACGGATATCATTGATGTTCCTGATGATGTCACCGACGACGATTCCATTGGCCCACCACCTGAACGACCCGCAACTACAGCCTCGGAAACTGTTCGTGGTGTTCTGCTTGAAACCGAGCAGTTTGAGGATCTTCGGCCTCAGTTCGGACTCACTAAAAAAGGACCCGGTGAACCTCACATCGATCGCGACGATTTTGGGGCTGCCGCTCTTTCAAATGGCAGTGTAGCAAACGCTTCGTCCCTCATGTATTTTGCTCATATGACGGACATCCACATTACCGACGAGGAATCTCCAGCCCGATCTATTCATTCACCCCTCGCCGAAGGTAGCGCCTGGCGTCCACAGGAACCCTGGAGTACCCATATCCTGTCTGCGGCAGTCGAAACAATAAATGCTTTCACTGCGGTAAGGCCTCATGACTTTGTTGTTTTTTCTGGTGACCTTACGGATAACCATCTGGGCATAGAACTTTCATGGTTTATAGATTCCCTTGAAGGGAATGTCCTTGATCCCGACACCGGCAGCGATGAAGATCCCCGTGCTGCCGGCCTTCCGGATCCTCACGATCCTTACCAGCCTGCGGGTTTCCTCCCGGAAGTAAAATGGTATGCTGCCGTTGGTAATCACGATCTTCTGGTTTTAGGAAACTTTGACACTCTTGATTTTACAATTGCTTCACCTACGGGAGACAATGCCACCTTGTGGCTATCTGATGCCGTTGTCCCCACTTGTTTTGACGATCCTGTATGCCTTGAAGCTTCCGACGGTCAAACTTACTGTTACAGCGATCTTCCGGATCGTTGTCATATTCCTCACACGGATGACTTCTACGACAGTCGACCCGTTGTTGCGGATTCCCGTCGAGCATACCTTTCTCGTCGGGATTTCATGGCCATGATAATGGGTTCTACGAAAAACGGTCCTGCAGGTCACGGTTTTTCTCAGATGAACCTCGATAATCAGACAAGTTACTATGTGGATGAAAACCCCGTTCCGGGAATCCCCGTTGCCCTTGTTTGTCTTGATACAAGTCATCCCGGTGGTATCACAGCTTCTGCTATGGGTTATATGGAAAACAGTCAACTGGATTGGCTTTCGGATGTTCTGGACAACCTTACGGCTCAGAATAAACTAATTGTTATAATTAGCCATCACTGCAGCCGGGATATCTCAAATAATTCCGATAACCTGGTCAATCTTCTCAATTCCTGTCCCAATGTGGTTCTTCACATAACCGGGCATCATCATACACATCAGGTAATTCCCCATAATCCTCCCAGCGGAATGGATCCATGGTTTGGCTATCATGAAGTTCAGACCGGAGGCCTTCTTGACTGGCCACAGCAGATGCGCTTCTGGGAAATCGCCGATCTCGGAGATGGTACTGGCGTTTTATACAGCACAATCGTAAACATTGATATGCCTTCACCTTCCACAGTTGAAGCTGGCCGTTTTTATGCTTTGCTTGACCTTCAGGAAGGCCGCACAGACGACGGTGAAGGATCTGGTGCTGATACGGACCGTAACGTTGCCATCCGTGTTGCCTGGCCTCCAGCAATGCTTGATGTCCTTGCGGCACTGCCCAAGCGTGATGTGGAAACCTACCATTTCATCGAGGACGGCAAAAAGAAAAATAACCGGAGGAGATAAATTGGATAAAATAACTGTGCTTCTGGTTGAAGATGAACCTGAAATCCGTCGCCAGCAGGAAAGACTCCTGAGAAAAAACGAAACTATTGAAGTAATCGGTCTAGCTTCAAACGGTGAAGAAGGCGTGGATATGGCATTAAAACTGAAGCCACGCGTTATTCTTCTGGATCTGGGACTTCCGGATTTTTCCGGTATTGAAGTTACAAAGCGGGTTAAAGAGAAAGACCAATCAATTGAAATTATTATATTTACCATTTTTGATGAGGAATCCCGTGTGATTGAAGCTATCAAGGCCGGAGCAGCGGGATACCTTTTAAAGGGTATGAGCATGGCAAAAATGGTGGAAGCTATCCACGAAGTTGCCGCTGGTGGAAGCATTATTCAGCCTCACCTTGCCCGTTCTCTTCTGCGCTTTTTCCACGAAGGCAACGATGTGGCCAATAAAGATGAACCTGTGGCGCATGAAGTATCACCTCTCACACCGAGAGAAGAAGAAATTCTTAAGTATATTGCCAAAGGTTTGTCGAATCGGGAAGTTGCTCAGATTTCCGGTGTAAGCATGGCCACTGTACGTACCCACCTTGAACACATCTACGCCAAACTTGATGTCACTAACCGCACCGAAGCAGTGACCGAAGGTTACCGCAAAGGCATCATCCCCCTCGAATAAAAAATATACTATTCTAAAACTCTTTAGCCCGCTTCCTGAGTAATACGATTGTGAATCATTTTAAAGAAATGCTTCAGGAATGAGCCCCTGATTGTCCTGTTCCTGTTCCTGCTACTGTTTAGCTGAATCCCTGAAATTTTCTAACAGGGACTCAGACAGTCAGGCAAACAGGCACGCAATTTCGCGCAGCGGAATGCAAGCAGACAGGGTCATAAGTCATAAACATCGAATATCAATGTAAAATTACAAAGGCTGGAAGCAAATATTCACTTTTAGATTTCGATCCTTTTACTCATGAAGCGGTGTAGCCGCAATGCTGCTCGGTTAAGGCGTATTAGTTGATATTGTTAACAAAACTAAATGCAGTTATAAGGATTTAAATATTTCAGGGAATCAGAAACAGAATCAGAAACAGATTCATGAACAGGGAATCAGGGGTCATTTATATTCAGTAAACCATTACTTTATAAAGAATTGCATACTCATGATCATCACGAATAAACGCTGGCTTTTTAGTCAAGGGTGATGGGCCGGCAAGGCCCAGAACCCGCTCGTCATGAAATGACACTATCTTGGAG
>JAHJMN010000181.1 GCA_018821305.1 Myxococcota bacterium | reverse complement strand
TGCCACAAAAACACTCACCTTCAAAGTAAACGCCCTGCTCCTGACCCCTGTTTTCCTGAATTCCTGTCTGCCTGTAATTATTATGCAAGATTGTATTTATTGACTAATTCACTCGGAAGTTCACTAACCGATCAGCATTGCGATTAGACCGCTTCGCATTTCGCGTTTCGAAATTGCCGTACACTTTTCAGAATTTGTCTATTATTTCAAAAACCTGTGATGGGGTGAACTCACGAGTCAATATTGGGAGTTTAGTCATTGTATCCACGTCAAAATCACTTTCCGCGAGGTAAATGATTTTTATACCGGGGTATAGTTCCCGTAGTGAGTCCAGGCTGGTTTGCTCCCGGCTGGTCATATAACTGTATGATGTAAAAACAACATGAATTACCCCACCGTATCGGGAGGCTACTTTGATGGACTCTGCCGGAGAAAGAGAAAATATCACGTTGTAACCGCTTGAAATCATTATCCGGTATAGTTTTTCGCGGGTAGAAAAGTTTTCTTCAATTATCAAAACAGTTCGATGTTCCTCTTCACTGGAATCAGGTGCTTCCTCGGAAATTGCCGCCGGCAGGAGGATCTCAAATGTCGTTCCCTGCCCCAGTTTACTCTTTACATTGATTGTACCGCCATGCTGGGTGATTATGCCGTAGGAAGTAGCTAATCCAAGCCCAGTCCCTTTTCCTTTTCCCTTGGTTGTGAAAAAGGGCTCGAAAAGCCGCCCCTGAATGTTTTCATCCATTCCGCTTCCGTTATCGGTGAATGAAATTCGTATGAATCGACCGTTTTCTTCTTTTGTTTCCTTATCAGAAATAAAGATATTTTCAGTGCTGATTACTATTCGGCCTTCGTGGTTGTCCAGAGCATCCCGGGCATTTACTGCGAGATTCACAAGCACCTGTTTCAATTGAGAGGGATCAGCTTTAACAAGCCACAGACCTTCACCTGGGTAAACATCGAGCATTACCAGTTCGCCCAAAAGGCGCTTGAACATACTTCCAAGGTCCATTAATACTTCGTTTACATCCACTTCCTGTTTTTCAAGAACCTGTTTTCGGGAAAATGCCAGGAGTTGGCCCACAAGAGTCGAAGCTGTCTGAGCTGCGTGAATAACTTCTGTAATGGTTGCTCGTATGTCCTCATCACCGGAAAAATCCATCTCAAGCAGAGACATATTTCCAAGAATTACTGTAAGAATATTATTGAAATCATGTGCTATTCCACCAGCGAGGGATCCAATCGCTTCCAACTTCTGGCTTTGGAGAAGTTGTTCGGTTAGCTTGTCCTTCTCTGTTTTCAGTTCGTATCGAATAATCTCGTTAAATATAAGTTCTGAAACAGAATGGACGACATCAAGATCCTCTGGAGAGATTTTTGGATTCTTTGAGAAAGAAGCAAAGCCGCAAACCGCCTGCAATTTATCCTGCCTGATCAAGGGAATAAGAGCATAACCTCTCAGGGTATGGCCGTTTCCGAAAAACTTAAAATTTTGATGTAAATCCTTTTCCGCCAGCCAGTAAAAGTCCTTCCTTAAACCTGAAATATCCATTTCAATCTGGATGGGAATCTTGCCCATGGTCTCGGAACTGCCGGAAAACCATTCATTCTCCAATTTGTAAGAACCGTCGCTTTTTAACCTGTAGAAAAACGCCGTGTCGCAATGAAGAAATTTTCCCGTTACCTCAAGACTATTTGTCACGGAGTCTTTGAGTTCTGATTCAGCTTTACAGGAAAACATCGTTGAGATTCCCGAAATAATTTTTTCTCCCGTCAATTTTCGACGAAGGCGACTTTCGTTCAGTTTTGACTCTGTAATATCATCAGCAACCTCACAGCGTACGATTCTGTTGTCAGGCCATGGAACAGGCCGGGCGTTGCAACGATACCAGCGGTGATTCCGACGGTTAAGATATTCCCATGAATATACTTTGTTTTCGTTTTTTATACGGTTATTTGTACAATAAACACAGGGGTTTTCCTGATCATGGAAAACTTCGTAGCATTTTTCCCCCACGCGATTCCCCCATATACTTATTCCCTGCCGGTTCATAAAAAGAATCTCGTAAGTCTCAAAGTCAACAACATAAACCATGCTTTCGAGATTCTGAAATACTGCAAGATATTCGTCATGAGATCGTTTGAGGATATTCTGAGCGTGACGCTCACTGGTTATATCTCTGGAAATACTGCATTGCCCGAGAGTTTCTCCATCGTCCACTAAAGGCACAATTGTCGTCGAGAATATAACTTCCTGACCTTCAAATTGATAAGTACGGTCGGTAGTTTTGACTTCTGTCTCACCCAAACAACAAGATCCCAAAAGGGGGTGGTCCGATAGATAAACATCATCATCAGTCAGTCCCCTCAGCTCGCTGCTTTTCTTTCCGAGAAGTAGTTCCGCTCCTGGGTTTACATGTACAAAACGTCCCTCAAGATCCTTAATTATTATTGCATCGGGGATATTTTTAAGCATAGCACGGAAGATTGATTCCGAACGGCGCAGAGCTCTTTCAATTTCAACTGTTCTTGATACATCTCTGTATACACCATAGGTACCTAGAAATTCGCCTGTTTCAGAAAACCGGGGGGCCGCTTTGATGTGAATAACTTTTTTCTGCCCATCCGCCGCAACTATTTCCATCTCATAACTGGACTGGTTTCCATTTTTCCGAAGTTCAGTCTGCTTTTTTACCGTAGTAAGATTCTGGGTATCAAGAAATGCGTTGATGTTGAGCTTCCCACCTTCTTTTTTTCCTTCAAACCCGAATATTTTAAGCCCCGCCTGATTTATGTATTCAAAATTTTCTTCAGGATCAGCAAAACCGATACCAACAGCCTGATTTTCTAAAAGTTCCGTAAGTTCTTTAAGCGTTTTTTCACTACCATCACCCTGAGAGATGTCGGTAATTGAGTCTGCATATCTACTCAAACCCGGAAGCAAAGTTTCGAGTAAAACACGTCCGTCGGAAACCTTGTTAGTTTTGTCCTCTTCGAAAATTTCCATTTCCAGAGTAGAGTTTATTTTTAAAGAATAATCCGGGGACGACAACGGGCACCCTTCAGTACTGAAGATCTCCACGTTTTCAGAAACAAGCCTGAATTTAAACCCGTATCTTAAAGCAATCAGCTCCAGAAACGGTATTAATGAATAGAATGCTTCAGAAAAATCCATCATGGTTGATTTATATCACAGAATAAACTGTCCAGGAAACTTATTCCAGCTCTCTCCTGAGTAATACTTATCGGCTCTCTTAAACATTTTATTACCTGTTTATATTAAAATTTAAAGTCCGTATTTTTTCGGAAAGCCTTTACCGGGAACCTTCTGGACAGGAGGTTTTAATTTTTTACATTGCTTAAAGATGGAAAAAAAATATCCGATGATATTGATGGTACGGCCGGATTTATCTTTCCGTTTACAGTCTCAGCTGGTAATATTTGGCAGTGGAGGCGACATTTGTGCAGTAAAGCAAAAGTCAGCTGTATTATTTGACATTGTATTTTTGATGGTTTTATAGAGGAAAACATGTTTCCAGATTTTACGAATCTTAGAGAATACCCACGGTATACCGCAGAACTCACCGTAACTCTGAATCACAACCGATGGGTGCACCCGATTCAGGTAAAATCAAAAGATATAAGTCTCGGAGGACTTTTCGTATATACTCGGTATACAAAAGATCTGCCACACTCAATGGTTTTAGCCATTACAATCCCCACAGCGGATGAACGTTTCGTGACTTTTGACGGAGAAGTTGTTCACTCAATTCCGGGAGTGGGAGTGGGAATAAGATTTCTAACAAAAAGCCGTCACCTTAATCTGCTATTGGCTAAAATTAAGCGCGGAAGCCCCGAAAGACCTGACTTTTCAGGAATGAAATAATATCTCTATTCTAAAAAATGAGAAGGGGAAACTGTGAAAGTGATTAAATGGCCTGAGACGCTGTGAGAGATGCAAAGAATTTTGTAAGTGCCCATACCTGCTTGGCTTTCATACCAATGAATTGAACTCCAATAGCCTCAATGTCACCGGAAGCATCTTTTTGAAGCCAGCGGATTACACACTCAACATCAATTTCTTCCGGTAGTGTTGGAATTGTAAAATAAACTTTCACAATCTGCTGAGCGGTGTATGGATGGGCATCTTCAATATAGAGACCACCGACAGACATGTTTTTGATCGTAGTATTTCGGATTTCAGACCCCACTTCAATACGAACGGGAAGATCAACATCATGTCTCTGATTAACTCGGCGTGTGCTGGGATTCAGTGTCATTTTAACTCCTTAGAAACGAATATCAAACATGATATTTATAATTCAAGGCCGAAGTGGACCGTAAACCTCGGTGAGAATTATTCCTAATTCGGAATCAACTGTTACGAGTTCACCGCGTGCAATAAGTCTGCCGTCAGTGGTTAATGAGACCTGACCACCCGGTGTTATCCCGAGTGGAATAACAGAACCATTATAAAACGCATCCAGATCTTTACCACTCAGCCTGATTTTACCTATTTCAACTGTAATGTCCATCGACAAATTGTCAGAAACACGAGGATTCATAAATAATTCTCCTGTAGATAAAAGATTTCCATCGTTCAAGGCAACAGGAATATAAAGAAATCCGTCACCAAGATAATAATTTTGTGAAGCTTTTTTACCAGTCCGGATAAGAGCACCCGTTTCAAAACACTGCTGAAGAACAGAAGCCGGTAAAAAGCATGCTACTATTTTCAATGAAAAATCATACCTCAAAGCAGCCTGAGGCAAAGCTCTGTCATCATTTCCGGTTTTAATATTAAAATCAACAATTATGGTTGAAAACGAAAGTCTGACAATAAAATCAGGGTTAAGTGTTTCAGGCTCCGGATCTGATACTGCACATTGACCGATCTCCGGATAATCCTGAACAAAAGCCTTTAAAATCACGAAGCTAAGACCGAGTTCTGCAGAGGTGAGATCCTTATGGGATGTATCTACATCAAACAGGACCCTACTGAGATTTTTCAGAGTGTAGAAAGATACATGAACTGTACTGCCTGTATCCGTGACAATACCAGCCCCGCAAATTGCCGGAATTTCAGTTGAAAAAATCTGTATATCCTTTATTTCCCCCAAAAGTGTCTGAACCTCAGGAAAATTTTCTGGCAAGGATCTCATTAGTCGCCCCGTACGACACTGAATATCTTTCCGGGGCCGACAGACCGGTCTAAATTCCTGCTCTAAATATTTTTTCATGTGTTTCAAGAGGTGGCTCCTGATTCTATCAAAGCCTTTTTAACTCAATCGTATATCAAGTGGCAATTCAAAAACGTTGAATTTATCATATTTTTCTGTATAAGGAAATCTACACAGTTAATGTCCTGAAATACAGGTTTTTCAAGTTTTCGTCTTTTTTTAACTCAGGACATTAACAATGAATACATTGAAGTTATTGTATTCATAACTCAGTTTTTTGAGGTAGTTTAAATGAGCGCAAAATTGACTGTTTTTGCTATGAAATGTCCCAACTGCGGTGCCAGCATTGAAGCCTCAGAAGGACAGACAATGTTAACCTGCGAATATTGCAATAACACCCTTCATCTTGGGGAAAGGAAGTCTGAACCACCCCCAGCAGTGAAGCCTTCCTCACCACCGCCTTCAACTCAACCACCACCGTACCGCGCGGATCCTGATATCATTAAAGCTCGTGAAAAACTTCAGAAACAGGCCATGAAGGCTGCAAAATCTGCCACTTCTGTTGCAGCCATTATCGGAGTTATAGTACCGATAGTTATTGTGGGTGGAATAATTTCATTCAGTGTGTTCATGGCTCAAAAAACACATAAAACAGCCCAGCAGCGAAGCCAGGATATCCAGCAGAATGTACAAAATAGAATAAAAAACGAAAAACTGGAGAGGGAACGCAAAGAATGGGCTCGTTTCCGGGAATCAAACGGGGAACCACTTAATGCAAAAATGAAAAAAGCGCTGCAAGAGCTTCTCAAAGAAATAAAAATGCCTCACTATGGCAAGGCAACTGCAAAATTCACAGTTATCGAGTTCGCTAATTTTACATCCACAGGGATGCATCGACAAAAAGAAATGGCCAAAGTCAGAAGAAGACTTTTTATTCATCACGGAGAAAAGTTTCACTGGATTTTTATACCGGTACCAGCTGAAGATCCATTGAAGAGCTCACATATAACCTTTCTGTTTGAATTCTATAATAAAAAAGGAATTGAAGGACTTGATACCTTCATGCGCAGACTGCACCGGAACAACAGGTGGACTTGGGACAATAAAGACGCGATAAAACAAGCTGTTGCAAAAGGAATGGATAAAAAGACAGCGGAGAGTCTTTACAAAGACAAAGAAGCCCATGCTGTTCTTAAAAAGATCTTTAAAGTCAATGAAACTCTGGATCTTCCCCAGAACGAAAGTTCCCTTGTTATTAATGATTATGTCTACAAAGGATATCAGGTTATCAGCCGCTTCCCCTACATTCTTGAAAATGAATTTGGCCTGAAAAAATAGCTACAACTAGACCGCTTGCGGAGTAATACGATTGTGAGTTATTTTAAAGAAATGCTTCAGGAAAGAGCCCCTGATTTCCTGTTCCTGCTACTGATTTCCTGTTTATCTGAAATTTTTTAACAGGGACTCAGGTAGTCAGGCAAACAGGATCAGGATCAGGTC
>JAHJMN010000180.1 GCA_018821305.1 Myxococcota bacterium | reverse complement strand
TAAAAGAGAGTACTCAGCAATAAACTTCATGCCCCATGAACCCGTAAACCGCTATCTCCTTTATCGTGTCAACTGGGGAGGCGGATTTATCTGCATTTATTACCGGGATCTCTACGCAGCAGGAGTCGTAGACACCGAAGGCCACCTGATCCCCGAAAAATAAACTGCAATAATCATAATAATTCAAAGAAGTGACTCCATCTCCTGCTTCTGCGCCTGTTCATGATTGCCTGTGTACCTGAAAACCCAGGAAACAGGGAGACCGAAGCAGAAACAGGCAGGCAGGGTCAGGTTATAACCATCCAGTGTTGTCCTGCTCCTGATTTCCCTATCCATGTTCCTGATTCCCTGTGTACCTGAAAACCCAAGAAACAGGCAAACAGGGGTGTTGTTCTTCTCCTGATTTCCTGTCCCTGATTCTGAATACCTGTGTTCCTGAAAAATGCTGGAGTCAGGTCCGGAAGCAGGCAAGTTGGGGCGTTATCCTGAAGGAATCAAGCGTCTCATTTTGATTGTTGAAAAATTCGGTTTAAATTTGGAGATTTTACTATTATAGTTCGTGTCCTGTAATTCGCTTCGCGAAGGATTTTATTAAAAATCCTAACAGGCCACTAGTAATATTTTCAACACCTTGCGGTTACTGTCCTGAGCAAAAAATCGGCTAAAAATTTGATTTCTTGTATTTCAGGACAGTAACTATATAGTTCCCCTTCAGCTTTGGATCCGCAGGTGGGCGTTGCCCCGTGCGTGGATAAACCATCGGTTTTTAAGGAGAAAGATATGTCTGATCGCTTTTATCCAATGGATATTAAAACACTTTTCAAACAGATTGACGGCGAATTCAGTAAAAGGCGCGAAATATATGGAATACCTGATTCGCTGTTCTTTATTGGAACTGAGGAAGCATTAAAAGGTAAGAAATTCGGAAAAACCATCGGTTCTCCTTTTGGGGTAGCTGCCGGTCCTCATACACAACTTGCACAGAATATCATTGCTGCATGGCTTGCCGGGGCTCGCTACATCGAACTCAAGACAGTTCAAACTCTTGATGAAATAGAAGTTGCCAAACCGTGTATTGATATCCAGGATGAAGGTTACAACTGCGAATGGTCACAGGAACTGAAACTTCGCGTGTCCCATGGTGAGTACCTCAAAGCCTGGATCCTGATTCATGTTCTTAAAGAATATCTCAAAATGCCCGGAGATGAGATTGACTGCGTTTTCAACATGAGTGTTGGCTACTCTCTTGAGGGAATTCTTAATGATAACGTCCAGGAGTTTCTCAATCTAATGGAAGACTCCGGTACAATTTACGACGATTATATAAACGAACTTGCTGCGGTGTATCCCGGTGTTCGAAACATCAGCATTCCCCGGAAGATATCCGATAACCTGACTTTGTCTACCATGCACGGATGCCCTCCCGATGAAATTGAAAAAATCGGGATGTATCTCATAAAAGAACGCAAATATCATACAGTTATTAAGTTGAATCCCACGCTCCTCGGGCCTGCGAAACTGCGGTCTATTTTAAATGAAAAGTTAGGGTTTGAGACGGAAGTTCCGGATATCGCTTTTGAGCATGACTTAAAATACGATGCCGCTATTTCGTTGATTAAAAACCTGAGGAAAGCTGCGGAAGAAGTCAGGGTTGAGTTTGGCATTAAGCTTACTAACACCCTTGAAAGTGTTAATAAAAAGGGTGTTTTGCCCAAAGACCAGACCATGAATTATATGTCCGGTCGGGCCCTGCATCCCCTTGCGATTAATGTTGCGGCGGCCCTCCAGAAGGATTTTAACGGCGAGCTGGATATCAGTCTTTCCGGCGGTGCTGATGCTTTTAATGTTGTTTCCGTCTTAAAATGCGGGATTTCTCCTATCACTGTTTGCAGTGACGTCCTGAAACCCGGTGGCTATGGCCGCATGTATCAGTATATTACTGAGGTTTTAGCAGCTCTCAGGGGAGGGCGAACTTACTCGGATCTGAATGAAGGCAACGAGTTTTTGTTTAAATATGCTGATGAAGTCGTCACAAACCCGGCTTACATGAAGGATTCCAAGCCCTGGGACACAATCAAGACAAATCGCAAACTTGAATGGTTTGACTGTATTTCCGCTCCGTGTGAGGAAACCTGTCCCACACATCAGAACATTCCGGGTTACATGTATCACGTCAGTCGCAATGAACCGGAAAAAGCCCTGGAGCTTATCCGGGCTTCAAATCCGTTCCCTTATACTACGGGCCTTGCCTGCGATCACAAATGCGTGGATAAGTGCACGCGTCTTAATTACGACAGCCCGCTTCTCATCAGAGAAATCAAACGCTATGCCGCTTATAATGGCGATATTATGGGACTGCCAGAACGCAAGCCCCTTCACGGCCGAAAAGTTTCCATCATCGGGGCAGGTCCCGGAGGCCTCAGTTGCGCCTGGTTTTTATCTCTTAATGGTTTTTCCGTAACGGTTTACGAGGGTTCCCCCGCCGCTGGTGGTATGCTCCGCCACGCTCTGCCGGACTTCCGCATGCTTCCCGATGGTCTAGATAACGATCTCAAGCGGATCAAAGCTATGGGAGCTGATATCCGCACGGGAGTCAAAGTCGGTCACCTGATGCTGGCGGATTTGCGTTCTTCCAGTGATTACATTTTTATAAGTGTTGGAGCCGCAAAGGGCAAGAAACTTGGAATGGAAGGGGAAGATACTCCAGGGGTTGTGGATTTCCTTGATTTCCTTAGAGATGTCAAGGATGGCAAAATTACTTCGGTTCCGGAAGAAACCGTAATAATCGGCGGTGGAAACAGTGCCGTGGATGCAGCGCGCAGTGCATGGCGTCTCGGTGCCCGCGTTCGCATGATTTACCGTCGTACCAAGAAGGAAATGCCAGCGGATCGTGAGGAAATTCTAGGACTTATGGAGGAGGGAATTGAAATCCTTGAGCTCCGTAATCCTCTTCGGGCTGTTTCTGAAAATGGAAAACTGGCAGGTATTGAATGTAATATTATGCAACTCGGTGAGCCGGATTCTTCAGGTCGTCGGCGTCCGGAAGTCGTTCCCGGAAAAACAGAAGTAATTAAAACTGAACTATGTATTACAGCCATCGGTCAGGATGCAGCACTTGATTTCCTTAAAGATACGGGCGTTGAAGTAACGAAATATGGCACAATTAAGTGCGATGCTGTTACCCATGAAACTTCAATTCAGGGGATTTTTGCCGGGGGTGACGTGGTCCACGGTCCGAATTCGATTATCCAGGCCATAGCTGACGGGAAAGAAGCTGCTTTTGCAATAATGAAACGCTGCGGTATTGAATGGGAAAAGGAATCAAGACCTTCTAAAGACTTTGAAGAGGAACTTAAAGTAAAAAGGGCCACGAGAGTTTTTGGACCCGAAGTGCCCCATGTGCCCGTGGAAAATCGCCGTAATTTCCAGATGTTCATGCTTCCTCTGAGTGCCGAAGATGCCATAAATGAAGCCTCGAGATGTCTTTACTGCGATGAATTCTGTAACGTTTGCGTTACGGTATGCCCAAATCGCGCAAATATAAGTTATATTACGCTACCCGCTTCATACCGCAACAGTGAAATATTAGTAAAAGGAGAAGGTTTCTCCACGAGGTTACTTGAAGCTGTAGCAGTGAAACAGGCTCCTCAGATTCTTAATCTTGGTGATTCCTGTAACGAGTGCGGCAACTGTACAACTTTCTGTCCCACAAAGGGTCGGCCTTTCGCGGATAAACCGAGGCTTTATTTAAGTCGTGAGGGTTTTGAGTCCGAAACGGAAAGCTGTATGTATTACACACCTGTTGGGGATGATTCAGTTCTTGAATATCGTGAAAAAGGTGTAAATTACCGCCTTGAGAAAACTTCAGGAAAACTTGTCTATGGTATCGGTGACGTCAGGATATTCCTGAACGGACCTGAGATGCGCGTTACTGCTGTGGAAAATGCTCCCGAAGGCAGCGTATATACCCTTGATAAGGCGATAAGGCTTTATGTTCTCCTCGAAGCCTTTGAAACTGGCCTCAACTGGCTTTTCCCCACCCCATAGTTGAAAATTACGTTTTTGTAATTATTACTTGATATTGAATTGTTACGTCCTGATCCTGATCCTGTTTGCCTGACTACCTGATTCCCTGTTAAAAAATCAGGTAATCAGGAAATCAGTAGCAGGAACAGGAAAACAGGGGGCTCATTCCTGAAGCAATTCTTTAAAACGATCGAAACGGGAAAAGTGTATGTTTTCATCAACCATTTGTAATTATGCTTTGATGTTGAATGTTTATGACCTGATCCTGTTTGCCTGACTACCTGTCTACCTGTTAAAAAATCAGGTAATCAGGAAATCAGTAGCAGGAACAGGAAAACAGGGGGCTCATTCCTGAAGCAATTCTTTAAAACGATCGAAACGGGAAAAGTGTATGTTTTCATCAACCATTTGTAATTATGCT
>JAHJMN010000179.1 GCA_018821305.1 Myxococcota bacterium | reverse complement strand
TACTGTCCTGAAATACCGAAAATCAAATTTTTCGCCCGATTTTTGCTCAGGACAGTAACCGCAAGGTGTTGAATTTATTATAGTGGCCTGTTAGGATTTTTAATAAAATCCTTCGCGAAGCGAATTACAGGACACGAACTAATTTCAAGCAAGGCGATTCGGAACTAAGTTCTGGAATGCAATTTATGTTGAAGGACATTAATATGAGAATATTTTTCCTGATTTTCACTTGTTTTCTTGTTCTTTCTTCCTGTGATGACAACCAGAAAATAAACACCTGTGGTGATAACTTTATTGACTCCGGAGAAGAGTGTGACGGCAATAACCTTGGGGGGTTCGATTGCGCTGCTCAAGGCTATTACGGTGGAACAGCAGTGTGCACTTCGGACTGCAAGCTGGATATTTCCACTTGTGAAAATGCAGGGCGATGTGGTGACGGTGTTAAAAATGGTAATGAAGAATGTGATTTAAATTCCGGATTGATTGATTGTACCGACATTGATCTTGTAGGCGGCCAGATGCCGTGCCTTGAAGACTGCACCCACGACAGCAGCATATGCGAAGCGCTTCCATCCTGTGGTAATGGCACAATGGAGGCAGGTGAACAATGCGATTTGACTGACTTTGGAGGAAAGACCTGCTTTGATTTTGGTGGTTACAATGGCAGCGATCTTATCTGCACTCCCCAGTGCCGTGTGGACTACAGCCACTGCCTTGATAATGGACAATGCGGTGACGGAACAGTCCAGCCTCAATTTGAAGACTGTGATGAGGATGATCTGGACAACGAAACCTGTGAGACTCTTGGTTACTATTCAGGTGGAAATCTTGCCTGCGATGCAGCCTGCCAATTTGATATTTCTGGATGTCAATACTGTGGTGACATGGAAGTTCAAACAAACATTGAAGACTGTGACGGTTTTTCTGATTCGGTTTGTCGTGACAACGGTAATCTTAACGGTTTTGTAAACTGTACCGATTGCAGTAACGACTACACAAACTGTCTGGATGTCTATCAATATGGAACCGGTGGTGATGATTTTATTGCAGATGTTCTACATACCACTGAAAATAACCATGATGTATTTTATATATTGAGTTATTCCAACTTTGATCCTTACGGAAACCCTGCAAGTGGCGGGAGGGGCCTGCAACTGGTAAAACTTGGAATCAATGGTGAAATTGAGTGGGAACAGTGGTGGGACTCTGCGTATGAAGACCGGCCGTCGGGAATGACTTTCAACAGTAGTGGTGATTTAGTCGTATTTGGTGCCAGTTATAATGCTAATGTGTTTACAAGCAGTTTCAGACTTAGATATTTTGCCGATGGGGTGCAGGCTCATGATTTTTCAAATATTCCTCATCGTATAACTGGAAAACCCTTCCTTGATTCAGCCAGCGGACGCATTTACGTTCCAGCGGTTAACCAATATGGTTATGTCATAATTCTCAATTACAACGCAGATACAGATGTCACAGTTACCGAAACCCAGATGGGACCAGATGTAGTTGAGCCTAAAAATATAGTTTTTTATCCCTATCCCGCGAATTACTACTTTATTGCCGGCTCTGCCCTTAATGATATTCCTGCAGTAGATGGTCATTCTCAAATCCTTCATCCAGCAATAACGAGCTGTAACAATGCCCCCTGCCCGGTATTATTCCTGTTCAACGTTAATTTAAGTGGTACACTACAAGCTTCTTACATGCTTGGAGTTAATGGCGGCTCTACTGATCCGGAATACGCTGGCAAGTTTTCAAGACTTACATCGATTTATCAACCTGATACCGATAAAATACTTTTATCTTTCAATACAAATGCTGGAAACTCAAACCCTGGAGTTCAGGGGAAAGTCGCATTCTTTGACGTTACTATAGGTGCGATAAGCCGAAATTCTCTATCCAACCTCGATAATGGTTCCGATTCCCGTATATACAGCGTTAACAGTGCCCCCGAAGGGCCTTGCCATAGCTGGAGGGGAATGTGTTTCCTCAGTCTCCTCTAACTGGGTCCCCTGCCTGTTTGAATTGAGCGGTCAGTCATTTACAACTATTACATCATCGATAGGTTCCGATGCAGGTGCCGCTGTTCGGCATGCTGCATCATCCACCCTGCTCACTAGGTATTTTGTCTTCGGCTCCACAAACTCAAGTTTTGACCCATGGATCAATAACGGTGGATTGGACAACTGGGCAATGATCTGGCCGAACTTTTAAAGTTAAATTCTCACTTAAAAAACGTCCCTTGTCTGGCCGGATTTAGTATATTTCAAAACACCTTTTTCAAGCCAAACATCAGTCTTTGATACGTTCTTTATTTTACTTCTGAATTTTATCCTATCGTCCACGATTTGATATTTATAGAGATTGCCTCCGACGGACACAACTGCAAAGCGATTACTGTTATCAATCGGGCTCATATAAGCTGCTACACCATTTGATTTAATGAAAGATTTTATCCTCAACCCGGTTTCCACGAGACTCAGTCGAAGGTCATCTGTAGCTATTACGATATAATCTTTTCCCACGGCTATAAAACTGACTGCGTTGGAAAATCGCCGACTTATAGTACCGCTTTTTCCTGTCCGGCAGGTTCTATCCCAGGAGCAACTGAGGATATTTCCCGATAAAATCCCCAATCCCGTAACCCAACTTGAGTGCTCCCACAAAAGAACAGGCTTAAAAACCTGAGAATCGGATTTCAGAACCTTTATGGAGTTCCCCGCCATGTAAATGGTTCCCGAGATGCAGGTCATATATTTTATACTGAAGGGAACTGAACTGGATTTACATGATTTCAAATCAGCATCACACTGGTATACACGCCGTGATTTATCTCCAGCAAAAAGATTTTTTCCACAGTAAACCATGGATATAATTTCAGAAGAAGGTCTCCACGATGCAGCAGTTCCTGATGCTGATAGTTTTTTTACTTCTCCGGCGGAAAACGAGTACCATTCAGCGTTTTCTCCAGGTGTGAATATGGTATTCGCGAGAATAAGTATTGTCAGAAAATTCAATTACTTCCCCTTAAAAGGCATTACGAGCCAGGATGTGTTGTTTTCAGAATCAACTAAAATCATGACGTTCTGACCGTAACTCAGTTTGGACAATTGATCAAAATAATCCTCAGTTCCTGTAACAGGATGTTTGCCTATGTTCAAAATTCGATCTCCCGGTCGTATTCCGTATTTGTAGCCCGTTGACCCGGGATCGACTTTAACTACTAATACGCTTACGGCACCGCCGGGTCCCTTGGTATCTGTCACGTGAATTCCGAAAGGTGGATCAACCTGAATTATGCGCTCTTTTGCAGGCCTGAATGCCGCATTTTTATTACCGGGATGAGGTCCCATGGTAACGGTCAGTGTCTTGAATTTGTGATCCCGGTAAATGGTCATGGTGACCTTCTGTCCGATTCCTGCAATGGACGCCTCCCAGCTTATATCATTGTCATCATGGATGGGACGTCCGTTGAATTCCGTAATAATATCGCCATTGAGCAAACCGGCTTTGTGGGCGGGACCGTCGTTGGTAGTGGATACAACTATTGCACCCTTCAATCCCTTGAGTTGCAGGCGAATCGAAGTCTTTTCATCGATCCTGGCTACAGTAACACCAAGGAAACTGCGAGCAACCTGACCCCATTTTGTGAGATGAGGAATTATTTTTTTAACCATATCAATTGGAATTGCATAACCGATACCAGGACCACGGGTATCCACAAGCGTATTTATTCCTATGATTTCGCCTTTTAAATTGATAAGTGGACCACCGCTGTTTCCTGGATTGATTGCCGCATCGGTCTGAATAAGGTTCCAGTATCCTGATTTGGTAATATTGAGTTCTTTCCGATCTTTTCCGGAGATAATCCCCGCTGTAACCGTATGACTCAGACCAAAAGGATTTCCAATAGCCACGACCCACGATCCCGTTAATGCAGCGCTGGATGAGCCAAACACCGCTGTTTTGAGTCCTTTGGCATTAATCTTTATCAATGCCAAATCGGTTTTCGCGTCTCTGCCTTTTAGAAATGCAGGATATGTCTTGCCATCAGAAAGCTTCACGAGGATTTCTGAAGCACCGTCAATTACGTGATAATTCGTGATAATAAGACCTTCTGAACTTATGATGATTCCGGTCCCAAGACTTCCGTCGTTTTTAGAACTATAACCCTGATATTTTCGCAGAGCGTTAAGGTTGCCCAGTCCGCTTGAAGTGGAAATATGCACAACTACATCTTTAAACTTTTCAACCAGGGGTGAAAAGTCCGGGGCTCCGGAAATCTTCACAGAATTATCAACGGATGGCGGTTTCACCGTTGTCGGGCTCTTTGATTCCTTTGCAACGGGTCGCTGCTGCTGACGAGTCAGAAAATAAATGGCGGCACCACCCCCGAGGGCACCGAAAAACGATGAAATAAGAGCAACAATAATCGTTTTTCTCATTTCTTCTTCCGATTTTTCCTCATGACCGCGACCTTTTTCTTTGTTACCGGCTTTTTGTCGTCAGTTTCAGGTGGCGGGCAGGATTTATCATTTAATTTCATAACAGCTTTGTCTTTTACTTCGCAATATGTTGTGCTGACCCCCTCCCGGAACTCTTTTCCTTCTTTGCTTTTCCAGATGGAACTTACATGTCCGAAAAGAGTTTTATTCCCAAGGGGCACAGTAAAAGACGCCACGCAAATAGCTAGAATTATTATCCATTTAATGATTGAAAACATCAGTTACCAAGTTAATGTCCTGTAATATGAGTTTTTCAAGTTTACACCTAATTTGGACAGAGGACATTAAGAATTAAGGCGCTTTTGGCACCTGTAATGAACCATAAGATACCGGAACAATAGCCGGAGTCACCTGCCTCCCAAAGATTATTTGCATTATCCACCGTGTAATTCAAGGTAAAAAAAGCTATTTTCCCAGTTGGCTTTTAAACAATCGTTCACATTCCGCAAGCATTTTCTCGAGTCCCGAGGCATCGGCTCCGCCTCCCTGAGCAAAATCCGGTCTTCCACCACCACGACCACCAATAATTGGTGCCGTCTCTTTAAGAATATTTCCGCAATGGACTTTAGATGCGAGGTCTTTAGACGCAAAAGTTACAATGCTTACGCCGGTATCGCCATCGGCTCCGGCGATGACACCGCACACGGAAATATTCCGACTTCGGATGAGATCCACGAGCATTGCTGCCTCTTTGCGACCGAGGTCAAGGCGACTTCGAACTATAAGTTTTGTACCCTCTATCTCAACTGACCCGGAAATCATTTCCGAAACGCTGGCTTCCACATCCTTTTTCGAACGCTCCTCCTCCCGAAGTCGCATATCTTTGAGGCTATCCTGAAGTTTGGCAATACGATCAATGATTTCTCCTTGAGGAGATTTCAATGTAGCAGCTATATCGGTAATATATGTTCGTTTTTCCTGCATATATTCAAGAGCTTTTGCTCCAGTGAGTGCAGTTATTCTCCGAACTCCCGCTGCAAGGGCGGTCTCTTCTTCGATTATAAAGGTACCTATTTCACCAGTGGAAAGTACATGCGTTCCACCACAGAGTTCTTTTGAAATTTCTCCCATGGAAACCACCCGGACCCGCTCGCCATATTTTTCTCCAAAAATGGCCATGGCTCCCGACTCTTTTGCAGAAGCGGTATCGGTAACAAGGGTTTCCACCGCAGCATCTTCACGGATAAAGCGATTTACACGAACTTCCAGAGCTTCAATCTCATGCTTTGAAAGCTTCTGATGATGGGTAAAGTCAAAGCGCAGTTTGTCCGGCTCAACGCTGGAACCCTGCTGCGTAGCATGAGGCCCCACAACTTCATGAAGGGCGCGGTGAAGAAGATGCGTTGCGCTGTGATTCCCCATTATCGCCCTGCGGCGGTCTTCGTTCACTGCTACTTCAACTCGAGAAGGCAGACTACCGGAGGAAAGCTCAAGGGAACCCATGTGGAGATAGTAATCCCCCATTTTTTTAGTATCTTCAACAACAAAGCGGAATCCGTCGCCACTGACAACCCCTGTATCCCCAACCTGACCACCGCTTTCGGCGTAAAATACCGTTTTATCCAGTACTAAAATGCGATTATTATCCACGAGTTTCAGAGGTTTAGCCCAGGTTTTTATTCCGTGGTCTCGTCCTTTGCCGTCAAAGCAGGGATAGCCCAGAAATACCGTGGGAGGCAAATCCGCAAGTTCATCCAGATTAAAGGAAGCGAACTCTTTTACAGCACCGGCACTGGCCTGCTCATGAGCCAACTGAGCCTCATTCCAGCCTGCTTCATCTACCAAAAACCCCTGTTCGCGTGCCATAAGTTCTATTAGATCCCTGGGGAATCCGTAAGTTGAATATAAATCGAAAGCATCAGCCCCAGAAATTACAGTTGTTTCACCAAGTTTCGATACAAGGTTCTGGAAACGTTCTATACCCCGATCGATGGTGCGAACGAAGGCAGCTTCTTCAGCTCCGAGGACTTCTTTCAGATGAGCCAGCCGCATCCTGATTTCCGGGAAAATGTTGTCGTAAATTCCAGCACAACATACAGCCATGTCGTACATGAGTGGCTCTGTGATACCCAGATTCTGCCGGGCGTAACGCAGAGCACGTCTTAAAAGGCGCCGCAGTACGTATCCGCGACCTGTATTTCCGGGCATAACGCCATCGGAAACCGCAATGGAAAGAGTACGCGCATGGTCAGCTATAACTCGGAAAGCAATATCTTTTTCAGGATTACTACCGTATTTCACACCGCATTTTGCCCCTATAACTTCAAAAAGTGGAGAAAAAAGGTCTGTGTCATAGTTACTGAGTTTGCCGTTTACTGTGGACACAAGGCGTTCAAAACCCATACCCGTATCCACGTGCTTTTTCGGAAGGGGCTCAAGGCGACCGTCGGCGAGACGATTATACTGAATGAAAACGTTGTTCCAGATTTCAATATATCTTGCACAATCGCCGTTTACGCTGCATTCATGCCCGACTTTTCCCTGACGATCACAGGCCGCAGGGCCGCGATCCACGTGAATTTCCGTACATGGTCCGCAAGGACCCGTATCACCCATTTCCCAGAAGTTTTCTTTCGCCCCATAGTAAAGGATGCGCTCCTCTGGAATACCAGTTTCCGACGCCCAGAGATTGAAGCTTTCTGAATCCGGCTCAAGTCCAGCATTTTTATCGCCTTTGAACACAGTTACATAAAGCTTATCTCTATCAAGCTTGACAACTTCCGTGAGAAATTCCCAGGACCACCGGATAGCTTCTTTTTTGAAATAATCTCCAAAAGACCAGTTTCCGAGCATTTCGAAAAAAGTGTGATGGTATGTATCATATCCCACTTCTTCGAGATCATTGTGTTTACCGCTCACGCGAATGCACTTCTGGGTATCGGCGGCTCTGGTGTAGTTTCTTGTTCCCGCACCCAAGAAGACGTCTTTAAACTGGTTCATCCCTGCGTTTGTAAATAACAATGTAGGGTCATCCGCGGGAAAACAGGGAGCACTGTCTACAATTGTATGACCTTTGTCCCTGAAGAAATCGAGAAATGCTTTTCTGATCTGTTCTGCTGTCATAAATAAAACTCCTGAAAAATCAGACGTTGAATCTTATATTAAGAATATCACCGTCTTTCACGGGATATTCTTTACCTTCGAGTCTCAGTTTACCAAGCTTTTTAAGCTCAGCTTCAACACCTTTAACGGCGATTATGTCATCGTAATGGAAAACTTCCGCCCGGATAAAACCCTTTTCCAGATCCGAGTGGATAGCACCAGCGGCGCGTTTTGCAGAAGTATTGCGACCGATGGGCCAGGATCTTACTTCATCGGGACCCACGGTGAAAAAGGAAATCAAATCCGAAAGCTCATAGGCAGCACGAATGAACCGGGCGCTGAGGGGTTCGGATAACCCGAGATCCTGCAAAAACATCTCCTGATCCTCTGGAGGCATTGTACTTATTTCTTCTTCGATGGCAGCACTCAGCAAGAACGGTTTCACACCATGCTTTTCCGCTACTTGTGCAAGATTAGCGGGGAGTTCGTTTCCCGTGTCACCCTCGTTGACATTGATAGCTGCAATGGCTTTCTTTATCGAAAGGAACGAAAAGCCTCGCATGGCAACGGTTTCTTCAATTGTAAGCTCAAAAGTCCGCAGGCTTAGACCATCGGATAAATGCGGCACCATCCGTTCGAGAGTGCTTATTATGAGGGGGTCTTTCTTGGCGACTTTCGCCTGTCGTTCCAGATACTTTTCGATCTGTTCGAGATCCACAAGAATCATTTCCGTGAGAAGGCTTTCAAGTTCGCTTGCAGCGTTAACTTCTTTTTCAGTAAACTCATCGGAAAATGATTTAATAACAAGGGCAAGAATATCCACAGCCTTTGCTTCACTTACGTTGGAAAGGGCTTTTCCTTTTACGGCATCCTTGCTTCGAGCGGGAAAATCACTGAACACAAGTTCCGCAAAAACAGTCTTTTTAGGCTTATAAAGATCCGTGAGGATGTCGATCCTCGGATCCGGCACTTTTACTGTTCCAATGTGTATCTTTTCCTTTTCACCACCGTATCCCGTCGCTACCTTCAGCCCCGTGAGAGCGTTAAATAACGTTGATGCCCCTGCCCCTTCATAGCCATAAAGACCTATTTTCATTTTTGTAACCTTTTATTATCCGGTAGTTTTACCCGAGAAGTATGCAATCAGTTTTTGTCCGATGTGTTTTGTCCTGAAAATTCAAGTATTGATATCAGATTGAATCCCAGGCCAGAGAAATTTAAAATTTGAAAGTAGTACCAAGCATAAACGGAGTAGGCATAGCGAGTCCCGGACCGATGAGTACTTTTCCGTCACTGGGTAACTGAGCCAGTGCACTGTTGGCTCCGAACTCTTTAACATCTACGGAAGCTTCCTGCAGGTAGAGTTTTGCGAGTTTCTTATTGTACTGCCAGGCCATAATGGGAGCATAAATCATGTCTACTACCCAGAAAAACGCATAAATACCAATACCCATGTAGAGGTTGTTGATATTGTCGTTACGTTCACTGCGTTTAAGATTGAAATAACTGTAGATGAAGTAAGTACCGATTGACTGACCCACCGTGAAACCAAGAGCTTCCCAGTATCTTTCAGAATACATGGAGCCCATCGCCACGGGGATTGCAGCAAAGTAAAACTTACTGTACTTGAGCATGTCTTCGTCGTTGTTATTGTCCCAGTTTTTGTTCATTAATGTGCCAAAGAGGCCAAAAGCACCAGGAACAAAAGCTAAAAACCATGCGTGCATGGGTTTTTTAACGTTTTCAAGGTAAATATTTGTATTGCCTTCAGCCATGAAGTTTGCGGGAGCTAATTCCCACGCATTGACGGTATTACTGAGTGCAGGGATGAAGCCGGGATCAAGTACTTTATCCTGGGCCTTTGCAGTGTTTATACCGGAAAAAGCAACAACCATTGTAATAATAAATATCGGTAACCGCATATTACCTCCTAAGGGGTCAGATAGGTAACAATAAAACACCAAATGCCAAAAGTCAAAGATAGATTACAGGACACGAACTAAAGATCGATTATACGAGAGTACGAATATCAAGTTCTTCACCGTTTTTATAACCACGAGTACGGCATCTCTCGATAATGAATTTTGCTGCGGTATTTGGATCTATAAGTTCATCATTTTGATAAAGTTCAATAAATCGACTTCTCTGGGGAAAATCTTCCATGTCCGATTCCCTGATTGTGACCTGCATTGCCGTATTTAAAACCCCTGGACTTACCGCAGCAAAAGCGGTTTTCTCGTCCATTTTATATTCAAGAGCGCAAACCGCCGTAAGCATATCGAGAGCCGCTTTGGAACTGCAATACGACGACCAGCCGCTGTAGGGATGCTTCCCACCTCCGCTTGAAATATTGATCACAAGTCGATTTGCGTATCCCAACTCGTCCGTCTGCCGGAGAAACTCCCCCGAAATTGCCGCCGCAGAAATGAAGTTCACATTGAAGACACTTTCAAGGTCCACAGGATTGAGATCTTTAAATTTCCGAATCGGTCCGAGAATTCCTGCATTGTTTATGAGTACAAATTCTAAATTTGAATTGGCATTCCCCGAATTAAGTTGTTGGAAAATCTCAGCTACCCCTCTCTGAGCCATGAGGGGATCCGAAAGATCAGCGCTTATCGGGATGACTTTCGGTTGATTGAATTTCACAGGGTCTCTTAAGATCCCGAAAACCGTAGCCCCGGGATAAATAGATGGAATTACTTCAGTGAAGCCCTGCCCCAATCCACGACTTGCCCCCGTAATGATAAAAACCGGATTTTGCGATGTAATAAACATTGGGTTTTGCTCACACGGTTTTCGGGGAATCCGCTGGCCTTGCAAGGATGCCGTTAAATATGACGTCGATGATGCTCGCTTCTCTGTCTTTACGGAATTCGAGTTCATTTTCTACTTTACGCCCTATGATAACTTCACTGATGGGTTTTGCAATAACGTGGATAAGGCCCATGGCAATAATATTTATCAGAGCATGGGCATAATCAAACTTTTTAAACCACCCGTCTCTCACACCTTCATCGAATACATTAAATATACATTCGGGGCCCATGAAGCCACCCCGTTTGAATGCCGTTTCCACAGCTTCGGAAACGCGATCCGGTTCATGGCCAAGGGCGTAGTTGAAAAGTCTTGAATATTCCATCTGTTTTCCAAACACTTCTATCTGGATTGATATAAACCGACGGAGTTTTTCCGGAGGAGTCATCTCATTGCTTTCAAAAATGCCCTGCTCCATTTCAAGCATTTCCCCGAAGATCCCCATTACGATCCACACGAGAGTCTCGGAAAACAAATTTTCCTTTGAGGAAAAGTAGTAATAAATCATGGCTTTATTGCAGCCGGATTTGGCGGCGATTTCTTCCATTTTCGCGCCATGAAGGCCTTTTTCCGCAAAAACGCTGATCGCATTACTCAAAATTTTGTCTTTGTTATCCATAGTCATACCTCGATAGTCCATATCCTGTGTTGAATTTCGTCGTTAACCTGGAAATATCGTATTTCAGGACAGTAACTAGTTAACCAAAAGGTTAAACGCATTGGTTAATCTACTCCGTAAAACTCGAGTGTCAAGACCGGAAACAAGGGGAGATTGGACAGTGGTTCATGTCCCGCGGATTCAACATCGTGTTTGGATTCGCGGGTGGTGTCATTCACGTCTATGCGATTACCCCGGCGCCGTCCCGGCTCTCACGAGCCGGGCTGATAAGCTTTCGCCTGTGTGGCCACAGGCTCATGATCCGCGGATTCAGGGTCGAAGCCGGATTCGCGGGTGGTGGTCATTCACGTTTATGTGATTGCCCCGGCGCCCACCAGGGATCTTCGATGCCTTCCGGCATCTTTGATCCCTTCGCTAATGTGTTGAACCCGCGTTGCAGGTTCTTTTTCCGGTGTTTCTTTTGGGGTCGACAGATTGCATCCAGAATCGCGTAATCCCGTGTTTTTTATGAACCGCGGATTCAACATCGTGTTTGGATTCGCGGGTGGTGTCATTCACGTCTATGCGATTACCCCGGCGCCGTCCCGGCTC
>JAHJMN010000178.1 GCA_018821305.1 Myxococcota bacterium | reverse complement strand
TACTGTCCTGAAATACCGAAAATCAAATTTTTCGCCCGATTTTTGCTCAGGACAGTAACCGCAAGGTGTTGAATTTATTGTAGTGGCCTGTTAGGATTTTTAATAAAATCCTTCGCGAAGCGAATTACAGGACACGAACTAAGTAGTTAATGTCCTGTAATACCAACTTTTCAAGTTAACGTCTATTTCTATCACAGGACATTAAGAATTAAGACCTTGAAATTATTGTAGTGTTCTGAATAGCATGTTTTCGTAAACATGCTCAATTTTGATAAAAATTGAATTTCAGGACACGAACTAAGTAATGATGGATTTCGGCGAGTAAAGGAGAGTTTTAAGATGAGAAAATTTATCAGTCTGTTTGTGGGTGTTTTGTTCGTCGCTGGTTGTGGCGGTGGTTCGAGTCAGGATTATAACAATTATATAGATGCGGATGGGGGAATTTACAGCGAGACATTTACCGGGGGGGAGTATCATCTCGGACCTGTGGAATGGGACGGTGAGTGGAACAATTCCTGTTCTCCTTATCCGACGAAAATCCGCCAGATTGAGGGAATTTATCTGGCAGGGCTTGAACTGACTCACAATGGAAACGGCCAACTTTGTGACACCTGCATCCGGATTGAAACGGAGCAGGGCAAATCACTTACACTAAGAGTTGTGACAACGGGATACACTACTCCAAACAGCATTGATGTGTCATCGGAGGCTTATGAGGTGCTTAATTCCGGTGAATATCCGCGAAATATGAGCTGGTATGTAACAAAATGCCCGGATAATGGCGAGAACATCTACTATCAGTTTCAGACGGGGGCCAATGTGTGGTGGACGAGTCTGTGGGTGCGAAATATTGCACTGCCCCTTGAATCCGTGGAAGTTCGCAGCACAAACCACGCCGATTGGTACGCTCTTACCCGTGGCAATGACGGAACATACACGGATAACGGCGGCTTCGGTGAAGGTCCCTTCACTATCAGACTTACATCCATCGACGGACAGATAATTGAAGACTCCTTTGATTCCTTCACTCCAGGATCTCTGGTGGAATCCTCATCTCAATTTGAGTGAGACAATCTGATCCTTGCTGCTTACAGCGGTGCCCGCTTTAGTTGAGTAAGAGTATTAGTATTTAGTTCGTGTCCTGAAATTCAATTTTTATCAAAATTGAGCATGTTTACGAAAACATGCTATTCAGAACACTGCAATAATATCAGTGTCTTCATTCTTAATGTCCTGTGTCGAATTTTGGTGAAAACTTGAAAAGATCGTATTACAGGACATTAACTATTTAAATTAATTTATTTCAGGTAGTCAGGAATACAGGAAATCTGGTAGAGGTTTAATAAAAAGAAATCTGTTAAAAAAACTGAAAGTATTGAGGTGGGATGGTTTTTGAAAAGTGAAAACACCAGAGTCATTTATCCATTTCAGAGGATTTCTCTTCTACTTTTTCTTCAGCAGTTTTTTCAACTTTTTTTACTGGCTTTACATCTTTTACTGTTTTGATAACAACACCACTGAAAGACATTATGTTTGAACCATTATTAGCGTAAGTGTAAGTACCATAGACGATGTCCCCTCCAACTATTGCTGCAAGTCTTTTTATGTGCTGTACAGCTTTATGTTCGTTGGTTCCAATTGAATCACGACCCATATCAATTGTAAAAGTTCCAAGAATAACACCAGGATAGCCTCTTGCTACTCTATAGACATTATCCTCAAATTCAAGGGCCGGTGGTAGATATTTAACGTATAATTTAATGCCACTTGTGTCATATTTAACTTTTGAAAATTGATCCTCAAATTTATTTTTTACGGCTTCCTTTTGAGCGATATCCACTTCACCTGCGTTTTCCCATCTGACACTTGCATGACCGCACGAGGAGAGAAACAGAAGGACAACAAGAGAGATTATTTTTCGCATGAGTCAGTATTCCTTTTAAAGATAATGGTAAAAACTTCGATAGACGCAGGATAAAAAATAAATTCATCCGGTAATTTGTCAATAAAAAGATCGTCCCAGAAGTTGAAGGCATTCGGACGCAAGGCGTGGAGGTGGGAAGCCAGGGTAGTTATTTAGTTACTGTCCTGAAATACCGAAAATCAAATTTTTCGTCAGTTTTTTATTCAGGACAGTAACCGCAAGGTGTTGAAAATATTACTAGTGGCCTGTTAGGATTTTTAATAAAATCCTTCGCGAAGCGAATTACAGGACACGAACTATTTATCTGCTTCAAATGCTTTTTCTTCAGCAGTTTTTTCAACTTTTTTTACTGGCTTGACTTCTTTAAATGTTTTGATAACAACACCAGTGAACCCCGATGCAAAGTTTCCAAAAACTATGTCACCGCCAACTATTGCTGCAAGTTTTTTTATTTGCTTTATATACTCTTCCCTCCCTAATTTGCATTGCAAGTTAAATGAACCTAGAATCTCTCCCGGATAGCCTTTGGCTATTCTATATACATTATCTTTATATTCGAGTCCTGGTGGTAAAAATTTAACATATATTTTTATACCGCTGGTGTCATATTTTACTTTTGAAAATTGATCTTCAAATTTCTTTTTAATGGTTTCATTTTTAGCGTGATCAAATTCCCCAGCGTTTATCCAACTGACTGATGTAACTGTGCACGAGGAGAGAAACAGAAGGACAACAAGAGAGATTATTTTTTGCATGAGTCAGTATTCCTTTTAAAGATAATGGTAAAAACTTCGGTAGACGCAGGATAAAAAATAAAAACTTCCGAAAATTTGTCAATAAAAAAAGATCGTCCCCCGAAGTTGATGACTTTCGGAAGTGAGGCAGGGAAACAGGAAGCAGGAAGGCGGGAAGGCAGGGAAAGAGAAGGCGGGAAGGCAGGGAAACCGGAGGCGGGAAGGCAGGAAGGCAGGGAAACAGGATGCAGGAAGCAGGAAGGCAGGAAGCGGGAAGGCAGGGATTCACAGGAAGGCAGGGAAACAGGAGGCGGGGAGCAGTTTCGGGGCAGAGACTACTTTCCTGAAATGATGGCGGTGATTATGTTTTCGCGGATGGTGTCCATTACCTGTGGGTTTGTGGCCCAGAAGAATTCATCAAGGGGTGGATTGCACCCCGTCCAGGTGCAGCCGCCCAGTTGCCGGTAGGCGTCATAAATTTGCTCGCGAACGTATGAGCCAAGGCCAAGCATCTCCGCCTGGATGAAGAGGCTCCAGTCCGAAAGACCCTGACGAATCATTTTTAACCGGTAGGAAGGAATGGGGCCGTCAAGTTCCACATCCGAAGGTGACCCGTGGGGTGAGGCAAGGCCGTTATGATGACCCGGGTAAATTAAAACGCCATCGCCGGTTTTGTTCCATTCATCGTTTACACCCCATGGGTCATTTTCAGTCCAGGAAGTCATGGACCAGTAAAGGAAACCTGTGGCGCCTTCATAAAAGGAACCCCAGAAAAACATGGTACTTTCGGCGCCATCAAGGGTGTTTGTGGCAAAGGAAACAAAGGGTGCTTCCTGAGCATTACTTTCGTAAAACCACAGTTTCGTACCGCCGGATATGAGATCCGTCCACTCATCGCGTCCGAAAGCCGTCCGGTCAGGGTTTCCCCAGTTGTCATACCACGCCGGGGCCACAGTAAAAATCCCGATGGAATCGCCGAGAATTTCTATATTTTCCGGGTCCGGGGCCGTCGTCAGCATAATTCGTCCGAAATAATCCGGGTCAGCGGAAATGAGTAAGTCGGCATCATCGGCAATCTGCTGCAGAGCTTCATCGGGTGGCTCATCATAGCAGTAGGCAACAGCTTTATTAAACCAGCCTTTTTCTTTGAGGTGCTCACTCCAGGATGCGGCAACTGCGATGTATTCATCTGGAGTGCAGTCTGCCTCAAGTCCCCAGTCAACACCGGGAGAGAAGGGCAAATCAAGGCGAGTTGATGGAACACCGTCTTCGAAATAAGTACCGTCCATGTATGGTGTAAGTGCATTATCGTAATGTTCCCAGTCTGTTACCGGGCTGCACCCATTATCGGCCATATAAAACATATGTTGACCACCGTCAATTCGGTGGGAGTGGACGAGCTCTTCATATCGCCTGACGACTTCACGGGCGTGGGGTTCCCAACTGAGCCAGCAGTCATTACCGTTACAGTCATAAATTCCCGCGTGATAATCGATGACGGGGCCGAGATGCAGACGGAAGTGCGTAACGATATCACCCATGTTGCGAAGTTCCAGGTCGTGGACGAACAAAGTCACGGGGACTGTGGTTTCGGCGCCGCTTTCCTCGATAATGTTGATTTCTCCGGAGCAGTTACCTGATACGCCACTTGCGGGGATGGCAAAATCAACCCACAGAGGCTGATTTTCACCCTGATTGATTTCAAGGGACGCAATCAGGGACTCACCTGTGTAGGGATTAATGAGAGGCACGAGGGGATCGGGAATGCGTCCGTCTGTGCCTGCGGGCCGCGTGCCACCTTCGGCGGTGTTTCCGGTGAAGTCAATGAAATCCTGACGGAAAACAGCGATATTTTCTGCGGGGATTGTTCCAGCAGTGCATTCAAGGTCGGATGTTTCCACTGTGACGCCCCGGACGTTACCATCTACTGCAGTGAGAATAATCTGAGCGGCGGCAACACTCGACCGAAGGGCCCGTAGATTGATTTCCGTAGCGGTTCCGGGCATCGTTGAAGGTTGTACTTTATTATTAACGTGCTCGGTCCAGATCTGAAGTTGGCCATCATAGGATTTTGCCTTTTTATCCGAGCAACTCCCGATTAAAACAACACCGAGTATTCCCGAAATCATCGTAAATACAACTGAATTAAAAAACCTCATTTGACCCTCCTGCTTTATTTTTAGCGAAAAGAAAGGGAATGGCTGAAAAGCCAGGGGAAAAGAGCTTGATCTGTATAGCAGGGGCCAGGATCGTGTCCCATTCCTGTATATTCACTGTATACAAACATCTTGTAACCATTACGGGTAAGTGTCACCGTTGTCCTGTCATGACCAGTGATATCATCGGAATCCTCTGTCTCTGCAGCGCTGCTGTTGCAGTCATAGTTTCGCATATTTTCTAAAGTGTCTCGCGCCACCTGAACGCGGGTTTCGGTATCGTTGAGTCCAATGTGGTACCAGACGGCTGTCTGTTCCGCAATATCGTTTCCCAAATCAGATTGGCTCTGCCCGGCAACTCTAATTATGGCTGCAAAATACATTCCCCCATCGTACATTCCCTTTGCAAGTGGAAAACTCCCTGAACCACCTCGAGAAAACCCGGTTAAATAAATGCGGTTTGTGTCGATACGAAAACCAGCTTCCACAGCGCTTTGAATCCACTGTGCAAGGGCCTGTCCATCTGACTGACCATCATACTGATAATCAATAACAAAGGCTGGAAAATCCTGATCTACTTGTTGATAATAATAACTCTGACCTTCGCCCCACATGCCTGAGACTAACAACGGATAGAGTCTTGATGAATTAGCTTCCTTTTCGTATCCCCAGGGGCTTTTAAAGGTCCGGGATTCATGGCTTAAATCTACCGGCGCATCATCTTCAGTAAAAGTCTCTTCTGGATTCAAGGTATTGTTATTTGAGTTGTTGTTATTTGAAGAATTGTTGGTCAAGTTGTTTGAGTTGTTGTTATTAGAAGAATTATTGGTCAAGTTGTTTGAATTATTGTTATTTGAAGAATTATTCGTCAAATTATTTGAATTATTGTTATCAGAAGAACCATTGTCATCACATGACAATAAAGTAGAAAGACACAACGTTAAAATGAGTAATAGACTTCTAATTTTCATTTTTCACTCCAGTTAAGGCCAGTTAGTTTACTTTTGCAAAGGTAGCAGGTTTCGTGTCATTTTAAAACAAATTTAGATCTGAAGTTTTCCAGCGCTTAAAGTTCTATTTCGCTTGGGAGTCTAAAATGACGGGCAGGGAACTTGCTTGATATAGAAATATGTTGTAAATCATTTTAGAAAGATATATAAGGAGCCAACAAAAGTTTGATTTTATATCCAAAAGAGGAGGAATTATGGGAAACTGGAAAATTGCTGGCTTTATAACCGTGATTGCGCTTTCAACAATGCTATTTCCCAACTGCAAGTGCACTGTAACGAGACGATGCGAAATATCCTGCCGGAAAGGTAAAGGAAACATTGAATGCCCCGAAGATAAAAAATGCCGATGCATATGCAAGGCAAATGGCCATCCCGAGTGTCAATGTACAAATAAACTCAAACGCCGAAGACGATAATTCAATAATACTCATGAAGCGGTCTAGTTTTTGCCCATTTGAGGTCAGGAGGGGAATGACCGGGGAATTTTTATTTTGATAAAATAGTGTGTCCATATGGAGGACGAAAAAAAACCGGTTTTTCAACCGGTTACGTCAGTAGCGGGGACAGGATTTGAACCTATGACCTTCGGGTTATGAGCCCGACTTCATTTCTGTTTTATCCTATCCAAAATATTCTCAATATGTATTGTATTTCGACTACTTATGAACTATACTTTGTACCATGCTGTTTCAACTTGTTCCATCAAATATTAGCAACGACCGGGGAAAACCGGGGAAAAAAGGTGAGAGATGGAAGCGAAAGCGCTAAAAGGAACCAATGGTATCAGAGTCAGAGAATCTAAAAAGAAGAAGTGGAATGGGCGCCCTGATAAAGGCTACTATGTCCGAATATTTGAGGGTGGAAAAGAAAAAGAAGTCTGCGTGGGCTGGGCTTCCGAAGGAATGAATCAACTTAAAGCTCAAAAGATACGTGCTGAGTTTATCTCAGGAAAAACTGAAACTAATCCTGAAGTACAGGTGATAGAAGCAGTAGACTTGACTTTGAATGAATTTGCTCAAGAATACCTGGAATTAACTAGTAAGTCCAAAAAGGATCTGGGTGAAAATGATAAATGCCGTTATGACAAGCATATAAAGCGTATTCTTGGTAAGAAAAAATTGGCAGATATTACTACTTTTGAAATAGAAAAATTGAAGGTTTCAATTCTTAAGACTCATAGCCCCCAGACATGCAGGCATGTGCTGACTCTCCTGAAGACGATATATAACAAAGCGGTTCTCTGGAAAAAAGTATTAACAAACCCATGTATTGGCATTAAAATGCCGGTACCAGACAATGAACGGGAGAGATTTCTTACAAAGGAGGAGGCGACTCTACTGTTAAACGAGTTGAAACCATACCAAACATTGTATGATATCACCCTGCTTTCTCTTGGTACAGGATTGCGATTTGGAGAAATTGCAAAACTGCAATGGGTCGATCTCAATAGTGAAGCTGGAACAATACATATAAAATCACCCAAGGGAGGTAAATCACGCCATGTCTATGTACATACAGAAATCCTATCAATGCTTGAACAGAGAAAAAATCATAGTGAAGGAGTTTTGATTTTTCCCAACAAGGCTGGGTTAATGATGAAGGAGGTTAATAACACCTGGACCAGGATCGCAAACCGCCTTTTTAACGAGGGTATAACTGATACAAGGGACAAAGTCGTATTTCATACCCTCAGACATACTTTTGCAAGCTGGCTCGCAATCCAGGGCACACCTTTATTTACAATCCAGACACTCATGGGTCACAAGACCATCCAGATGACTCAGAGATACGCTCGCCTCTCACCGGACATCAAGCAAAAGGCCAGCGCTGAGGTCCAGGCTGTGCTTGGTGACATTCTATCCCACCAATCATAAAATTTTTTCCTCCACCACCCAAAGTCGTGGTTCGAAAAGGCACCTGGGATCGATCGGGAGCAGGTGGGGAATGTCTTTGATCATCCTGAGGTTCCGAACGATCTGAAGCGATCTGTGCAACTTTCATTTGGAGGTGGCGATAATGGTTTATGTTACCTCGTTTTATTAATCCCGGAAGTGTTATTTTTGCTACTCGACGTACCAGTGAGAGGCGTTATTTCTTCAGGCCTGACAAAGTTACTAATCAGGGGATCCTT
>JAHJMN010000177.1 GCA_018821305.1 Myxococcota bacterium | reverse complement strand
TTCAAGGCCTTCATTCTTAATGTCCTGTGTCAAAATCCGGTGTAAACTTGAAAAGACCGTATTACAGGACATTAACTAATTAGTTACTGTCCTGAAATACACAAAAACAAATTTTTCGCCGATTTTTTGCTCAGGACTCTCACTGTTTTCGATGAAAACAGTTGTCGTCTTTGACGATTTCCTGCGGAAATACGTTTTAGACAGTAACCGCAAGGTGTTGAATTTACTAGTAGTGGCCGGATAGAATTTTTAATAAAATTCTTCGCGAAGCGAATTTCCGGGCACGAAATAATATAATTGTTTTGAATTATAAAAATTTCGTAGAATTTAACTGTGGCCATAATTTATTTTCGATCCTATGAAACCGAAAACTGCTAAGAGTACTTTTTCTCAAGGTTATTTAAAAGCTCGGTTCTTATACCGCCGAAGGACCCGGAACTGAAAAAAACGATTGTGTCTCCCGGCTCCACGAAATTCAGTATTCGGACTCTTATATTTTCATACCCCTTTTCGATGTAACTGTCCAGTCCTCTTGCACGAAGATCCGTCGCAAGTTTGTCTGAATCAAAACGATCATCTTCACTTATCCGGCTTTGGTCAAAAGGAGCAGAGATGAATACTGCATCAGAAAGGTCAAACGCTTCACTGTAGGCTTTTTGAAAGACTTTTCGTCGGGATGTTGCACTGCGTGGTTCAAAAACGGAAATAATTCTACCCTCAAATCTTTTGCGCAGACCTTCCAGGGTAAGTTTTACTGCGGATGGATGGTGGCCGAAATCATCAATAATTGTAATATTGTTGACACTGCCCACAATTTCCTGACGGCGTTTCACTCCGTTGAATTCTCCGACAGCTTTCAGACATAACTCAGGGTCCAGTTCCTGAGAAACAGCACACCCTAAAGCCCCAATTGAGTTTCGGAGATTGTGTAATCCCGTCAGTTTAAGGAGGTAATCGCCAATAATTGTGGAACCTTTCCTGAACCTTACTGTTCTGAAGGATTTGTTTTCATCTATGACTTCTCCCGTGAAATGTGCATCCTCACCATAGATTCCGTATGTCACTCCACCGGTTTTCCGGGCTAGATCTGCTGCAAAATCATTTTCAATAGCTGATATGAAGACGCCATCCGGTGGACAAAGTGCTCTCAGGCGGTAAAACTGTTCTTTTACGTGGTCAAGATCGCGATATATATCCGCATGATCAAACTCGACTCCCGTCAGCAGGACATTTTTAGGCCTGTAGTGTATGAATTTCGGATTTTTATCAAAGAACGCAGTATCGTACTCGTCCCCTTCAATAACAAATCCATTACCACAACCCTTTTCATAACTTCCAGGAAGATCATTTGGAACTCCTCCAATGAGATACCCCGGATCTACGCCAGCAAAATGCATTATCCAGGCAAGCATGGATGAGGTTGTAGTTTTTCCATGAGTACCAGCGACGACAGTGACATTAGAAGAATTCAGGACTGTTTTCCCTAAAAGAGCTGGAAAACTGGTGAGTGGTAACCCTCGCCTCTGGGCTTCTAAAACTTCAATATGATCTTTCCGACAGATATTTCCTACAACAACAAGATCCGGAGCCCAATTCAGGTTTTCTGCGCTGTAGGGAGTCATAACAGAAATTCCTGCATGATCAAGTACATCGCTCATCGGTGGATAAACTGCCTCATCACTGCCTCGAACTTCAAAGCCCATGCGTGCAAAAAGTCCCGCGGCGTTACCCATTCCAGTTCCGGCAATTCCGATAAAGTGCAGTTTCATTGATTTACTCCGATTTTGAGGGTGGTTTATCTAAACCGCTTTCGGAATAAAAGAGTCAAAACCAAATTATGGTGAGTTTCAAATTGAATGATATTTCTGAAATTCAACACAATCGTATTACTCCGAAAGCGGTCTAGTTCGTGTACTGAAATTCAATTTTTGTCAAAATTGAGCATGATTATTAAAACATGCTATTCAGAACACTACAATAATTTCAAGGTCTTCATTCTTAAGGTCCTGTGTAAAAAATTGATGTAAACTTGAAAAGATCGTATTTATCTACGGACGGTTTTGGCGGATGCAGATTTTTTAAACTGAGTTTCACCCTGGAAGTATCTTACAGGGTTCTGAGCGTACTGTATTTTCTGAAAAGGTTTCTGCAACTGCACCCAGAATTTTGATTCTTTCCTTATATCAAGATGTACATAGAATTGATTTGGGTAGTATCCGATACCGAGTTTATACTCATCATTTTTATCGCGACGTTTTAAAAGATATTTGACGATTGAACGGCGATTCACGCCATCGAAGGTGAAATCAACAGCGTCTCCAACGTGGTGTTTTGACTTGTAATGAGCGTTGTTTTTATCAGGTAAACGGCAACCACTGTATATGGAAACCTGGGGCATTCCGAAATGGATCCATGCAGCATATATCTCAACTAAAAGTCTATAATTCATGGTCATTATACGGTTTTCTTTGTGGCACCGAGTTATACGGTTGAAATCCCGGAAAGCCTGTTTTCGAAGTAGACCATTTTTATTGTACAGTCTAATCTTTACACTTTCCCCTGTATGAAGGTTGTAAAAGGGTATGGCAGGATAACGATCATTCAATTTTTTCGCCGCAGGGCGGATTTTTCTTTTATCCGGTTTTGCCATTTTAATACGCACTTCTTTGACAGCTTTTCTTGACACAAGTCTCACAGATGCCGATTTTTTTACTACAGTGGTTTCTACGAGGCTTGCCTGCTCAGAACTCTCATGATTTTTTGACATCCTGATCTGGCTTCTTTTTCTTGTTCTGGTCATAGTTTTAGCCGCGATCAAGCTTCTTTTTTTGCCAGCAAGCGCTTTTTTTGAGCGAACTGAATGTTTCCTGCGATTAAGCTTTTGAGAAGTACCGGTCTTGCTTAATGCTGCCACTCGAACTTTTGCAGATCTTTTTCTAAGTTTTTTAGAGGCAGTCAATTTCCGGTTTTTTACAGATATCTTTTTACCAGCGGTATTAAGACGACGGTTTTTTACTGTCTTGTGTTTTTTTGAAGATACTGCAACTTTTCCGACTTTTCTGACAGACTTTCTGGTCTTTATATTAAGTGCTTTTTTCCGGGTTGTTGCTATTCGTCGATTTTTAACTCGACTTTGTTTTTTTGCTTTCAGAACAGGCTTGCGTCCCTTTCGAACGGTTGTTTTTTTAACTTTTTTGGTTGTGATCTCCTTCGGTGTACTTGTGATGCTTGAAACAAGCAGAGTTTCCGGGGGGGACATAAGCAACATGATTGTAAATAATGTGGTGAACATGGTGGAAAACCTCCTACATGTCACCACAATAGAACACTTTTACTGCAAGTCAAAAAAGCAGTAAAATTCAACCTTGATTATTTCTAATATTAGTAGTATTTCTTATACGTTTTAGGGCTCTTTGTAACATCAACTTTAAGGTTTTAACCATGAAAATTACCCGTTTTTCTATGCTGATTGTGTGTCTGATTCTGGCAATTCCTTCCATAGGGACAGCAGCGGATCGGATCCTTAAAAAGTCCACTGTAGTCAGTTTTTCCGACGGTTATATCGACAGTCGGTTTGCTATTTCTCCTTCCGGTTCACACCTTGCATATATAACCGTAACTACGGATGGAAAATCTATTCTGAAAATCAAAGATCTTGCAAGCGGTTCTGAGAAAAACAGCGATATCAGCAAGTTCACTGCCGAGCCTCTGGATATGCGTTTTTCAACGGATTCCGCTGTGCTTCTCGTTTCCCGGGAAGGAAAACGAAGTGAGTTATTTGATTTCGGCGTATTTGGAACCGATGCAGTGAAAAAAGGTGAGATTCTGAATGTATCAGATCTTCTCTCTTCAAATTACAGTGGAAAGAAAACCCTCACCGCTTATACTGTTACAAAAACCGGGGCAAATCAGGCTCATGTTGTTGATATATATGATATATCTAACTTACGAAAGCCAATTAAATCCTTCAAATTGAATACTGATGTTCGTGGACGGGTGGCAAAACCTGAAACATTTGATATCGCATATTTTTCATCTGATTATATGAAAATTTATGTCAAAGTTATCGGAAAATATGATAAAAAAACAGACTCCAAACTCCCCGATACAAATGGTATCTGGGATATGGAAAAAGCTGCTCTTGTAAAGGGAGTTGAGATTTCCAATAACTCTCTGTGGGACAAAGATTCTATTCTTTTTGCAAAATATCAGGGTCTTTCATGGCTTATTCGCCTCAACGGTGTTGCGACACAGACCGGAACAAACGGTAGTTTTGAAGTTGGAAGCGGAATTCAATCCTGGAAGAAAATAAATCCTGACTTTAATCTTGGGCGTTTTGAGTTTAGTTCTTTAAAGCACCAGCGAACCCTGAATTCCTCGGGTGAGATGATCTATTCTATGCTTATTGATCCTCAAAATCCTTATATTTTAAAACAGATGAAGTCAGAAAAACGCTATATTCACTTTTTTACTTTGAACGGAAAAACTGGGGCTTCTTCATCTCTTGGAGCAGTAATGGCTGGTGAAGATATGATCCGCTGGTCCGTTGGTGGCAATTATGTTGCAGTAATGAGACTCCATAAAAATTGGACCATTGGTAATACAACCCTTGAAATCTACAAGATAAAATAGATTTTCCTTTTAAAAACCCCTGAACAATAGTAAAAACACCGACAAGTGAATCCGTGAGGTGCTCATGATAGTAATTGTAAACGGTGAAGAAAAACTGATAACTGAAGGAACAAAAATCCGACATTTTACCGAGGAACTTAAGGGGCATGATCGGGCTTTAGTTACAGAGTTGAATGGATTAATTGTTACAGATGAGGATACTGTTCTTTCCGGGGGTGACTCCCTTGAAATAGTGACCTTTGTAGGCGGCGGCTGATGAATAGATTAGTATTATTTTTTGTTAGTGTGGCTTTTTTGTCCTGCTCTTCTTCTCAAAAAAAAGGGGCTGAAGAGACTGCTACGGAGTTCACATCTTATATTTTAAGTGATATGCCCGAGGAAGCCTTCAAGTTGCTTGATAAGGATTCTCGAGGGAGGCTTGAAAAACTTGCTTCTGTGGATAAGTCAGGAACAGTGAAACCCTGGGAAATGCTGGTAATAGCACCTCAGGCACGAGAAAAATGGTCCGGCGCTAAAAAAATCCAAACATTATCCTCCGATGATACGGGCAAAATCATTTCAGTTGGAGCCGGTGAAAAAAATAAAATTCAACTGAAGGTTGTACGGGAAAAGGGTTTGTGGAAAGTATCTCTTCCCCAGGGAAAATTTGTTTCAGGACAGTGACCGCACTTCTCTGTGTGAGCGGTATAGTTTAATTTATTTTAGTGTCCTGTCAGGGTTTAAAAAACCTCTTCGCAAAGCGAATCTCAGGACAGTAATTAAAAGAAAAAGGAATTTGAAATGACTATAAGAATTAAAGAAATACTTGAAAACGGGAAAGTGGGAGAATTAATTTCTGCATCCGGATGGATCCGAACCAGAAGGGATTCCAAAACAGTCACTTTCATTGAACTTAACGATGGTAGTTGTTTTAAAAACCTGCAGGTTACACTGGATGCATCTAATCACAGCGAAATTCTTTCAGCTCTCGGCACAGGTACAAGTGTTACAGTCATGGGCAACCTTGTTCAGAGTCCTGCAGCTGGTCAGGCTGTTGAACTTGCTGGAGATACAGTTAAAATAATTGGTTCTGTTGAATCTGATTACCCTTTACAGAAAAAAAGGCACAGTTTTGAATTTCTACGGGAAATAGCTCATCTTCGTCCAAGGGCAAATACCTTTGGAGCAGTTTTCCGTATGCGAAATATACTTTCTTTTGCAGTTCATGAGTTTTTTCAGAGTCGTGGGTATGTCTATCTCAACAGTCCCATAATTACCACAAGTGACTGCGAAGGTGCCGGGGAAATGTTCCGTGTTTCATGCTTTGATCCGGAAAAAATTCCACGCAATGATAAAAATGAAATTGACTGGTCGAGGGATTTTTTCGGAAAAGCCGCTTCTTTGACCGTTTCCGGGCAGCTTGAAGCAGAGATTTTCGCTACATCACTTGGTAACTGCTATACATTTGGCCCTACTTTCCGGGCAGAAAACTCAAACACCTCACGTCATCTAGCTGAGTTCTGGATGATCGAGCCGGAAATTGCTTTTGCAGATCTTAAAGAAGATATGAACGTAGCGGAAGATTTTGTCCGTTACCTGTTTAAAGCAGCACTCTCAAGGGGTGGCGATGATCTGGATTTCTTCGACGACCGCATCGAAAAAGGTCTGAAAGCTAATCTGGAACGTCTTGCTGATGCTCCTTTTGAACGAATTACATATACCGATGCCATGACGGAACTGGAAAAACATGCGGATTCCTTTGAGTTCAAACCGTCCTGGGGCATTGATTTGCAATCAGAGCATGAACGCTTTATTACGGAAAAAATATTCAATGGACCTGTTTTTGTAACGGATTATCCTAAAGATATCAAAGCGTTCTATATGAGGCTCAACGAGGATGAAAAAACAGTTGCTGCCATGGATCTTCTCATGCCTAGAGTTGGTGAAATAATTGGCGGATCCCAGAGAGAAGAACGATATAATGTTCTGGTAGACAAAATAAAAACCATGGGTCTTAATATTGAAGATTACTGGTGGTATCTTGATCTCCGCAAATACGGAACTATTCCCCATGCCGGCTTTGGTCTTGGATTTGAGCGGATGGTTCAGTTTGTAACCGGAATGTCAAACATCCGGGATGTTATCCCGTTCCCAAGGGCACCCAAATTGGCTGATTTCTAAAATGAGTATATCCAATGTAGTCCTTATAGTAAAAAAGGGTGATACTAAAGCTCTTGATTTCGCAAGGAAAGTTACTGCCTGGCTTTCAACCCTGAATGTTACAGTTTTCTGTGAACATGGTGTGGATATATCATCTGCAAAACCACTCCCCGGGGCGGAACTTATTTCAAATGCTCAACTGATGATTGTTTCCGGTGGAGATGGGACTTTTTTACATGCCGCATCTCTTATGGACACTCAGACAATTCCAATTATTGGCATAAACATGGGATCTCTTGGATTTCTTACTCCTTTTACTCATGTGACCAGCCATACTGGGATAGAAGCTGCTCTTGAAGGTAAGCTTGAAATACGCGAAAGAATGCGTCTGGATGCAGGGGTTTTCCGGAATGGAGAAAGGATTTTTCATTCCATTGCTGCAAATGACTGTGTTATTAATCACCAGAATATGGCCAGACTTTTAGAAATTAATTGTCATGTTGATAATATGTTTATGACAAATATGAAGAGTGATGGACTTATTATATCAACGCCAATGGGTTCGACTGCCTATGCTCTCGCAGCGGGGGGACCTGTGCTATATCCTGGAATGGACTGTATAAGTATTGTTCCAATTTGTCCTCATCAGTTAACCCAGCGGCCCATGGTTATACCTGCAGCATCATGTCTTCGTGTTGAGTTGAAAAATGACGGATATATTACTATTGATGGTCAGCGTGGTCTTCCTGTCCGCTGCGGCGACGAACTTCATGTTTCCCACAGTGCATTACCTCTTCAAGTTATTTTGCCTCAGGATTACTCGATTTTTAATGTCCTCAGACATAAACTGAGTTGGGGGATCCGGGAGTCCACAAATGCTTGAATACCTTTCAATTTCCAACCTTGCAGTTATAAGCGACGTGGAAATAGAATTTGGTCCAGGGCTCAACGTTATAACGGGGGAAACCGGGGCGGGTAAATCCATGATAGTGCAGGCTCTGGAGATGCTCCGGGGTGGGAGAGCATCCTCTCAATGGATTCGAACGGGTCAGGATAATGCTAAAGTAGGAGCTACAATTACTCAAACTGATATTCTTGGTCGTTTAGAAGAGTTTTCTGATGAAAATGGGGATGAGATAATTATCGAGAGAACACTTACAACGCAGGGAAGAAGTCGAGTTCGTATTCAGGGATCATTATCAAATATACAAACATTGGCGGAGTTAACGGGAGAACTTATTGAACTCACAAGTCAGCACGATCATCAGAAACTGCTTTCAAGTGCCAGTTATATAAGCATGGTTGATTCAATAATTTCTCAGACCGATGTTTTCGAAAATTTGAGAATGAGTTATGAATCTCTGGAAAAAGCCGCACGAAATTTAGATGATTTAAAACAAAAGCTTGCTAACCGAACCTCACGTATGGAAAACCTTGAATTTTTATTAGAAGAGCTTAGATCAGTTTCCCCCAAAGCTGGTGAGTACGAAAATCTTCTGAAGTTGAGACGCAAACTGGCTTCGATGCAGGATATTTTATCTACTTCCCTGTGGGCAGAAGAATTGCTCTATTCGGGAGACTCAAGTGTTTCAGGGAGCCTTTTTGAAATTATCCGCAAAGCAAGAGCTCTTGCCAAATCCGAGCCTCAAATGGAGCATGTATCTGATATTCTGGAGGAAGCCCGGATTCTGTGCACCGAAGCCGCAGGAATTTTTCGCAATCTCGGTGAATTTGAGGATGCGGACGCAGATCCTGATTTTGTGGAGGCCAGACTTCATTCTTATGAAAAGCTTATACGCAAGCATGGAGTTGAAGATGCGGATAGACTCATTTCCGTCATGCAGGCTCTGGAAGATGAGTTTGCCTCTTTGAACGAAGTTTCTTTCGGTGTTGAAAAACTGGAAAAGCAAGTTTTATCTCTTCGCAAGGAAACAGCTGATCTTTGTGTTGAATTGACGGAATTACGTCATAAAGCTGCGTCGGATCTGGAAAAGCGCGTATCACAGGAACTGGGGCATCTTGGTTTTACCGGGGCAGTTTTTCGCATTGAGATAACACCAAAAAAAGCACCAGCAAATGCTGAAGATTGGAAATTATATAATGGAGCATTTCTGACTCCATCAGGAAGTGATAAAGCGTCTTTCTTATTTTCCGCTAATCCCGGTCTTGCTCTTCGTCCCGTTTCAGAAAGTGCTTCCGGTGGCGAAATCAGCCGAATTCACCTTGCAATTAAATGTGCCTGTGTAAGTTCTTCACCCCAACTTACCTCTATTTACGATGAAGTGGATGCGGGAATAGGTGGGACAACTGCAAATGCGGTTGGTTTGAAATTGAAAACAGTTGCGTTATCCCGACAACTTATCTGTATAACACATCTCCCCCAGATAGCGGCTTTTGCAGATCATCATTTTGTTGTCTCCAAAGAAATTGTCGATGGAACTACAAGTACAACTGTTCGCGCCCTTTCTCTTGATGAGCGCATTAAAGAAATTGCTCGCATGATGGGTGGCGTTTCCCCGGAATCCCTCAGTCTAGCGGAAAAAATGATCAAAAATTCAGATTTAAAGTCCGCATACCCCGCTGTTTACTGAGACCATTTCCTGAGCAATAAGATAGTGACTCGTTTTAAAGTAAAGCTCCAGCGTGGTTTTACAGCGATGCCCACTTTGGTTGAGTCAGAGTATTACTATATAAATTAATCTATTTCAGGTAGCCAGGAAGGCAGCAAAACAGGGAGTCAGGGAGCAGGGGCGTTTACTTTGAAGGTAAGTGTTCTTGAGGCATAAAGAACTATCATATTTTTATTGAAGCGTTCTAGACCGCTTCCTGAGTAATACGATTGTGACTCGTTTTAAAGAAATTCTTCAGGAATGAGCCCCCTGATTTCCTGTTCCTGCTACTGCTTACCTGTATCCCTGAAATTTTAAACAGGGACTCAGGCAGTCAGGCAATCAGGCTCAGGCTCAGGTCATAAACATTCAATATCAATGGTTAATTACAAAGACCGAAAGCAAGTATTCACTCTTTAGATTTCGATCCTTTTACTAATGAAGCGGTCTAATAAAACTTGCAAATAGATTAAAGAAAGAATACAAAGTCAAAGGAAAATTTATACGTTGAGGATAAAATGAAATCAGGTTATTTTTTTCTTTTAGTTCCCTTGTTAACTTCATGTGTTTTTTTACAGAATAATGACTTAGTAGTTGGAGGAAAAAAACTCAGTTTTTCTCTGGATATTAATTTTATTCATTCTGAAAAAGGGTATCTTGAGCGCGGAAAACACACTTATCTTTGTGGAAATAAAAATTATTCCAGTTGCTATAAAGCTGGAATGTCATATGCAGGTGGCATTGATGGAACTCCAGTAGATTTAAAAAAAGGCATGGAATTATTATTAAAAGGATGCTCGGGTGGAAATAAGAAATCATGTACTGAATATGCAAAAAAATCTAGTTATCTAGATTTTGACGAAAACTTTCAGAAAATAAAAAACACACTTCAGACACAATGTAATAATGGCAATATTTATTCATGTCGTGTATTCGCCTATAGCCATAAAACGGATACTATAGAAAACTTCAATGTAGGAATTCAACTGCTTAAAAAGCTTTGCGATAAAGGAGATATTGAAAGTTGTGCCGATTATGAACAGCATGTTGTAAAAAGGGCCGAGTTTATAAAGGTAAAACAGAGTGGATATCAATTTTTTTCCATTGAGGATATCCCGACAGTTGTCAAACTATGTAAAAGGGGGAACCCGGAATTTTGTAATAATTTAGCTAATTTTTATTTCGATGCCACCTTTAGAGAATACGATTTAAAAAAATCTTTTATTCTTCATAAATATAGTTGTGAAAAAGGAATTTCAACGAGTTGCAAAGTTATTGGTGATTTTCTGATAGGAGGATATTTTGAAGATTATGATTTTTCAAGAAGTTATAAGATGTATGAAAGAGCATGTAAAATGGGTTCAATTAGAGCATGCATTTCAAAGAATGTATCTTTATATTTTGGTAGAGGCGTTAATAAAGAAAGAAGCAAATCTTTTAAAAAATTGGACTATTTTTGTTCAAGGGGGATGAACCAAGCATGTATAAGTATGGGCTGGATATATTATTGGGGAAATGGGGTAGCAAAAAACCATGAGATGGCCATAAAATTATTTAAGGCAGGCTGTGATAAAGGGTATTCAATTTCCTGTAATAATCTTGCATCAATATACATGAAAGAAAAACAAGCAGATAAGGAAAAATTAGGGTTCCAATATTTTCAGAAATCCTGCAAAAAAGGCAATATGTTTGCATGCTCAATGGTGGCAAAATCTATAGTAACGGGGGTCGGGACAGAGCAGAATGTTTTTATAGCAAAAACGATGCTTGAGAAACAGTGCTCTTATAATAATCATCATAGTTGTGCTTTATTAGGACTCTTGTATCGTACCAATGCAAGTGGAAAAAAAGACAAAAATAAAGCAATTCCATATCTTAAGAAAGCTTGCCACTTTATGAACGATACCGGATGTACTGAACTTGCATCTGAAATACTTACCGGTAATTATTATTTTGAAAGTATCAGTAAGGCAGAAAAATTACTTAAGCGATCATGTGGAAGCAGGCATGCTCCAGCTTGTTTTCAATATTCATATAGAAAGATAAAAACAGCAAAAACACTATCAGACTATCTGCATATTAAGAAATACCTTGATATTGGATGTGAGTGGGGTGATGGAGAGGCAGGCCAACTATCATGCGCAACACTTGCATATTTTTTTGAAAACGGAGTTTTTGGTCAAAAAAAATTAAAATGGGCTTCGACTCTATACAAAATAGCATGCAAATTAGGTCATAAGCCTTCCTGTCAAAGATCTTTGGTACTGGAAAAACATGTTAATTCGTTAAAGTTATTAGGAAATTAATAGTTACTGTGTTAATACAGTGAATGTGTAGTTGCCTGGTTTCAGTGTTGGTATTAAAACTTCAATTGGATCCTCGGAAGAATCTTTTACCGGTACTACTTCATATTTTTGAATTACTTTTTTCTTTTCATTTACCAGGGCTAACCAGAAAAAAGCTGGAGGGGTTGTAACATGTTCGATGCGCACAGTGGTTTTCATTCCTGATTTTAAAATGGTATTTCCCGTAAGAATCCACTGATAGGGCTTTGGTTGAGATCGTCTTTGTGCATCGCTGTTATTGGGATTTATGTCTGGTAAAACTGCACCGCCGAGATCTACCCGAACCCAGCGTCCCTGATCATCAAAGAGCTCCGTAAAAGCATGAACATCATTAAAAACCATACGTATTTTAAAACCATATGCTTTTAAAATAGCAGTGAAAAGTATTGCTCGATGACGACAGACACCACGTTTTTCAATCAGAATTCGTTCGAAAACCGGAAGTCTGGAGGGTCCTGCAGTGAGTGGCTCAACTTTAAAACTGTGAAAATATTTAAATAAAGAATCTACGAGTTTTTTTCGCGTTCGGAAATTTCCAATGTGACGTTTAACAGCGGACCTTATGATATGATCTCCATCATACCAGGATCCATTTGGAATTGGAGTATCGCGAATGCGATATTTTTCGAAGTAAGATTTATCAGCGGCAATTCTCATTCTGATTTTAAGAGATACAGATTCCAGCGGGCCAATATAGTAAATGTCATTGGAGTCCTTCCAGAGTCTTGTTTCTGGTTCAATTCTGCCGGAAATGAGCTCAGTAAAAAACATCCTTGGGGCGACTCCAGGCAAAACCTGATAGTTTCCGGGATATTTGAATTTGTAGTCAGCCCAAAAAAAACTGAATTTCTCCGGTGTTTGGATTTTTGTTAAAGTCACACTCCGGAGAGGATTTGTTTCAGATGCAGTATAAATATATGCTTTTGAAGGATTTTTTCTATAATCTTTAATATTGACTATATTATGTACATAAATTCGTTCCCAGGGGTAAACTGGTGGCTCAAAAACGGACTCCGTGGGTGTTCGTGGAGGAGTCCATTTATCAGTAAATTGATCCAGAGGCATTGTATGAGATTTTTTATCAATTTTTTTCTCAATTCTACTGCTCTGGCGGGTAATTATTTTCATTATGGCATCCTGAATGCCCGCATGATTCTCATGAGACATCATTGGCGAAGACGGCCCTGATGAGTTTGATGAGTTTGAACTTGAAGAATTTTTATTGTCGGTTCCACTTGAGGAGTTGCCTGATGATTTATTAAGAAGGCTTTTTTTGAAAGCTTCCTCATCAAATGGAACATGTAGAACCCGAGTTTGAGATAAAAGAATCGTTAGCAGGATAATCGATAAAGCATTCGCCATACGCGGAGGCCTTCTTCCGTGACGAAACGCTCTCTTCGACTCATGGTTTTAAAGGGGTTTTCCTTCATAAAAGACCATTCGCCGGAAACGTTTCGGATTTGTGGAGGACCATTTTCCTCAAAAACAGCCATGGCGTCCATGGCAAGATCAAATATATCACTCTGGAAAAAAATTTCACCACCGCTTCGCAGACACGAGATGAGATCGGCAACCAGTGCGGGACTTACTATTCTTCGTTTGTGATGATCTTTTTTAAACCAGGGGTCTGGAAAATTTACAAAAAATCTATCAACACTTCCTGCAGGAAATAGTTCAGTCATATGTGTATTAACATTGCAAAAAACGGCACTTATTCCCTTGAGACCAAAATTTCGCGATTTATCATTTATTTCGTCTACGAGAGATCTCCTTATTTCAAGGCCAATAACTTGATGATCCGGACAGTCCCCGTATCTTTCAAACAAGAATTCGCCTTCGGCACAACCGATTTCAACTTCAGTAAAATGACCAGAAAGTTCAGGGGGAGAGATCTCAAAATCCAGATAACTCATGGAAAGGGGATTTACATGGTGCCGTATTCGCTTGGACATATCATTCCTGTTATATTGTCAGACGTATGATTTAATTCAGGATTTGAGAATTTCTTTTAATCGGGCGAGATCCTCTCGGATAGACGAAATTTCGCTCTGAAGGATGGTCAATTTCGCTATAGTTCGCAGAAATTGATCATGTATTTTTTTTATTTCATCCACAAGTTTATCTGAATTCTCAAAATTAGTTTCCATTAGTGCATTGTGCATTTTTGGCAGTTCCAAGTCAAGTATCAGAAAAAAGTTAAAACAATATTTTGCTTATAATTTCCCCGAAATTCCTGACAGGAAAAGAAATATTTAAATTTTTTTCTTGCGAAGAAGAAAAAAAAACACATAAAAATGCAACCGTCTTTGCATAAGAAGGAAAATAGAATACTATTGGTGAATTATGTATTCGTTATCTGAGAGATTTGAACTTGTTGAAAAAATTGCCTCTGGTGGAATGGCAAATATATACCGTGCTTGGCTTCACGGCCCAGATGGCTTTCGCAAACATCTTGCGGTGAAGGTTATTTCTCCATCCCTTCTAAGTGAACCTGAATTTGTTGAAATGTTTAAGAAAGAAGCAGCACTTGCAGCTCTTCTTGATCATCCATGTATTGTTAAAGTCTATGAATTTAATCAAGTTACTGAGGGTTTTCACTATATTGCCATGGAATTTATTGACGGTATAGATCTCAGAAAATTAATATCCAGTAACACCGGTGTTTTGTCTCCTCCTCAAGTATTTTTTATCGGAAAGCAAATTTTGAGAGCATTGCACTATGCCTGGAACTTTCTGGATGACTGCGGATCTCGTCTGGAGCTTATTCACAGAGATATTAGTCCTCACAACATAATGATCTCCAGAAATGGAGAAGTGAAGTTGGCAGATTTTGGAATAGCAAAATTTAAAAATGCTGTGAGTTATACAAAGTCAAATATGGTGAGAGGAAAGCTTCATTATCTTTCCCCTGAGCAAGCCAGAGGAGAAGAACTTGATGCCCGGAGTGATATTTTTTCTCTGGGATTGGTGCTCTGGGAAATGCTGACAGGTCAAAAACGCTATATTAAAAAGGGACAGGATGTATACGGGGAGATTATTTCAGGATATTATGTTCCTCCTTCAAAGTTAAGATCAGACCTTGACAGCAGCATTGATGCACTTCTTTATTGCTTCCTCGCGCCGGATCCGGCAAATCGATTTTCTTCTGCAGCGGAGGCTGTCACAGAAATCGAAAAAATAATAAACTCTGATGAAACTGCCTTTTTAGGAAATATTTGCAGTTCCATCTGCGATCGTTTTGCAACGGTTGGAGAGGAACCAGTTTTACCAGTTCGTGAATTTTTTACTGCAAGTACAGATTTATCCATACTGGATGAAGATATTCATATGCAGCAAACCCTTGTCCATCCAATTGAACCGACAGCCCTGGTACCTAAGGATGCGATTTCTCAAGTATCGGAGGAAACAGGAACCATTACAGTTCCGGGAATAAAAAAACAGGAACCTTCGGTACAGGAAAAAAAATTCAGTTGGAAGAAGTTTGGGCTGTTTGGATTATTAATAATTATATCAATAACATTGGTTGCTGGAGGGATCTTTTTATTCAAGTTAAAGGATAAAAATAGAAAAAAGTCGGCGAAAGATTCTGCTTCATCTATTGAGCATACTTTGGATTCCAAGCCTGATAAAAAGATACAACTGGAAAATCCACCGGAAATGAAAGAAGTAAAGTTGATTTATATTAAACCTGTTCAGGAAACGGAAAAAAATATAAAGAAGCCATCCGGGAATCCTGAAGTGACAAAAAATCAAAATGTTGTCATGCCATCAATAATAAAGAAAAAATCAGCAAAACCTGCAGTACATAAAAGTAAAATTCTCATTATTCCGAAAAAATCTGTAATGGATAAGTATGATGAAAATGGTCTAAGAAAAATTGAAGACTGGGAATAAATTTATTCGGAAAAAACATTGCTTCGAAAAGGAACCTTCTGTCCCTGATAATCAACAATTCTGATATATGTACCTGGGGATGCAGCAGATTGGTTCATTTTATAAAAACCCATGGGTACATGAGGTGTGGTCCAGTTGAAAAGAAAATGGGAATCAGACAGGCTCATTTCAACGCAACCTCTGCTGTTTCTTGACCCGAACTCGTTATGCCAGAAACTTGAATGAATGGCACGGTCCCCATCGAAAAATTGAATCCAGGGTACGTTCTCATAGCGACTGGTATATTTCTTTCCAATTCTGCTAGAGATATCTTGAGAGACTCGTTTATAAAATATTCTATAGACTCCGGGATAAGTTTCATGTCCCTTTCGAGCAGTGGAAACAAGAGTTGCAAATACAGGATTGTTTCCTTCATAGGCCACCATAGTCTGCTGACTTTTATTTACTTCTATCCATTTTTCCGATGTGGATTTCAAAAAAGAGGGTGCAGGACTTATTGTCGCAATCCTCAGGTGGGTCTCCGGAATATAAAAACCCATTTCAGACTTAATATAACGTATTCCATTTTTTTCCTTAAAAACGCGCGAGTAAACTCTCAAAGCCTCATGATGTTTGATTCGCTTTCCTGTGGGATTAAGAAATCCGTCATAAACAGGAGTTCCTTTCATCCCATATACCCAGGCATGATTCAATTTTAATGATTTCGAATCAATAAAATTCTTTCCTTTAAAGTCGTAATAATTTCCAACTGATGTGCAGGACGGATCAATAAGAATATCTTGAGAATTTAAAAAATACCATTTATTAAAAACACGTCCATATTGCCCGTTAGGAGCAAAGTATGTGTTTTTAGGATAAAGGTAGCCCCTTTTATTCTCTTTTGCGTGCTTTGTACTTTCGTATCCGTAGCACTCTCTTATAGCTTTGCGGTGATTTACTTTAAATAGAGGATGTGGCGCCAGAATTTTATGGAAAAATTCTCTGAAATTTACAGCCCTGGATTTAAAACCGGAGGAGCAAATAGAGTAAGAACCGGAAACGATCCAGAAGTAACCGTTGGTGCATGATTTATCAGTCTTTTTTAATATTGGAATGCAGAAATCCGGCTTGATCGTACCGGCAATTTCTCTGTTTCCGGGTTTTTCCGTTGCTGTACCAGACTCTGATGAAACGGCACATTCAAAACCATTGAATAGTAATTCATGAGATAACGAAAGATTAAATAGAAAAAGAAAAAGCATTTGATTTTATTTAGGTTACTACCGATTGTTAGCTCTGATTTTCAGGTTCGATAAGACCTTTTTCTACCGCTACTCTATACCAGCAAAATGGGTTGTCAAATTGATCTCCTGTATTAGAAAAAGCAGTCCAGAGGCAACCGCCTCGACAGATTTCATTGTATGCACAGGTTCGACAGAAGCCTCCAAGGCGATCTACCGTAAATTGGCGGTTAAAACTGAAATTATCCGGGTTACACCAGATATCCGTAAGGGATTTTTCTCTAATATTACCTTCGAGAAATCGATCTTCCCGATTCATTTCACTTGGAAGTGACAGACATCCCTTAATATTTCCGTTGCTTTCAATACCCATAACCTGCATTCCAGCTCGACAACCAAGCCAGAAGTCAATCTCTTTTCCAGTACCACGTAGATCTTCTTCATAGGGGCCAAAATATCCAATGTTGTCGCCGATATACATTCGTGGTTTTTGACCAGATCTTCGCATTTCTGCAAGCAGAGGAACAATTTCCAGGAGATCATCCGGTTCAATAACGAGTTCTCTGTGATCTTTCATGTTTCCCGCTGGATTTCCGATTTGAAGTTGCCATGAAACTACGCCTTCAGATGCTAGCATGTCTCCCAGTTGTTTGAGTTCATGAAGATTTTTCCGGTAGATAGTAGTAACAATACTTACAGGAAGATTATTGCGGACACAGACCCTGACGGCATTAAGAGCACTTTTGTAGGCGCCAGCAACACCACGTATAAAATCATGACTTTCTTCAAAGCCATCTATGGAAAATGCTGCAGAGGAGAAGCCAGCGTTTTTTGCCCTGATGGCACTGGCATCATCCCAGGAAATACCATTTGATATCATGTTAACTTGAACGCCGTTATCCACTAATCTTTTTCCAACCGTGTCCCAATGGGGATGAGTTGTTGGTTCGCCACCGGACAGGGTTACTCTTTCACAACCGAGATCTGCCAGTTCGTCACATACTGCAAGCATTTCTTCAAGGGAAAGCTCATCATTTCTTGGAGTTCCGGCTCTGCTGCCGCAGTGAAAACATCTAAGATTACAACCAAGAGTCAGTTCCCATACACAGGTTTTTGGAAAATAACCTAATTTATTTATAAGTTTAAGCATGATTTTTATCCTTTCAGGCTTTTGTTAAAACATCAAGTAATACGATTGTGTTAAATCTTACTAATATCAGTTAATTTGACATCCTCTTAATCCGAAAGTGGTCCAGGAATCCGCTCCCTTACAACGGTTATTTACAAGTACAAGCATGTCCTTGCAGACATGTTTTTAAGGAAGAGATCTCTTAAGTGCTTTGAGATTTTAAAATAAGTGCCTTCCTTATTTCAAGATATTTCGGAGTAACTCGGTAAATACAAAAACCCTACTAAAATATTTGTTATAAATCAATCAGTTAAAATGCTCTAACAATAGAGACTTTAAAATCAGTTGAAATAGATGATTTTGCTCGTCGAATATGAGGGAAATCGAAATTTTTACTGTGATTCCAATTTTTTTCATTTTGAAAAGAATATTCAATAAAGTAATTCTTGACTTAGGAACCGTTTAAAGGTTATGTATTTGCTACCTACAGGAGGTTTTCAATATGAATACTGACAATGGCCTTCCTCCATTGGATCCTAATCAGAATCCCGGAAACAGTGCTAATCTGCCACCGGCACCTTCCTATACACCACCGTCATCATATGATATTCCAGCAGGAAACGTTAAATCCGTTTCTGGTCTGCAGGTTGCTATTGTATTAATGCTCGGAGTTATGACCCTTCTGGTTCCACTGGGTCTCTATAAAATTGGAAGCCCCACTCCTTGTACTCCCGGAATGGAAAAGAAGGGGGAATGCGTTGTTGTTGCAGCTCCATCTGACTGTACACCTTCAGTATTCTTCATGGAATCAGAATTCCTCACTTGCAAGATGATTGGCGCCATTGGGAGTGAAGATTTCAAAACTAAAAACCCAGGCAAGTATGACGACTGTGCGAAACTTGCTGATAAAGTCAAAAACCAGAAGGGTCTCAAATGCTATGCTACAGCTGAGATCATGAAGGCAAAGATCAAATCCGCGAAAAAACCCGATCCCATGGAAATGCCTCCAATGGACGTTCAGAAGATGAGTGCTCTCAATAGTTTGAGTCCTTCAACTCTGACTACCGACTTGGCATTTACAATCCTGATAGTTATTCTTCTGCTCGTTATTATGACGGGAGCAAGTTTCTTTGCTCATAAGAAAAACCGTGAAGGCTATATCCATATTACTGGTGTTTTCCTGATTGGTATTTTTGTTGCCTATATTTATAGATACTATGTTGCAGGCTTCTACAGTGGCGATATTGTTGTTTTAATGCTTTCCCTCATTGGTGCTGTTCCCATGGTAATTATTGCCGTATCCAAAGAAGGTAAACTCGGAACAGCCAGAACAATACCGGATGCTACTCCTGGAGACTATGTTGTTGATGGCTCCGTAAAAGAAGCTCCAGTTCCCTCGGAGGCTCTTGATTCTAATGAGGCTACCAAATTCGAAAAAATGGGTATGAAACATACGGGTATCGGTGAAACACTGTTCATTCTTGGTTTCATCGCTCTTGTTCTTTCTCTCCTTCCCATTGGTCTTGTAAGTATGGGTAAAACTTCCAATGCTGATGCAGCCATGAAGAAAGAAGCAAATAAGTTAACAAGTCTTGTAAAGAAAAAGGCTGCTCCATCTGCAGATGTTAACGTTGACGTTGGTGGAACAGGCGAAGAAGGCGAAGAAGGCGAAGGCGACAAATAATCCCCCGTCGGTTTTTATCCCTTTTCAGAAGAATTTACTTGATCTCTTTTCATTTATAAACTAAACACTCACTAGCTGAAGGTAATTGACCTTCATAAGGAGTATGAAAATGTCCCGCAGTTGTGAAATTTGTTCCAGAGGTACCGTGGTTGCAAATAATGTTAGCCATTCAAATATAAAAACAAAACGCGTTCAAAAAGTTAATCTCAAACGCGTCAGGATACTTGTAAATGGTGAATCCAGAAGAGTTCGTGTTTGCACAAGTTGTTTTATTAAAATTGAACGCCCTGCTTTCTAAACCACATTTGGTTTAAAATAACTTTATGTTTTTTTAACTCCCACTGTTTTATAAGTAGTTCGTGTCCTGAAGTTCAATTTTAATAAAATTGAGCATGTTTAAGAATATTTGTTATTCAGGGCATTAACAAATTAACTCAAATTGGTTTAATCAGGTACTATATGAATCCTGAGATTCAGGCATTTCTATCAGATCCTTCAATCCCGATAAAAATAAGGGATAATGTAGCTATGACACTGGACAGTGTCAAAGTCGCTTGCAGTTTTGAACTGGAATTATCTTCAGATACTCTTAGTGTTCTCGATCATTATATAAAAAGCCTGATTAAAACTGGGGATGATTTCAAAGATCTTGTAGCAGTTACCACGGGTAGTTATTTTGGTGAAGTATTGCGCCGTACATTCGGCGGGGAGTGGTATGTAGATCCGCAGAATACACCGGATCTCTGGCAGGTTAGATTTCATAGTTGTCCATTTGCTGTTTATCCTGTTGCTGCTGCTTTTGAGATCATTTTTAGAGACGACTCAGCCTCTTCAATTATTGTAAATCCACTTCGGCAGGAAGCACTTAGTCAGATGCTTGGAAATGTACATCAGGTATCCGAGGATGAATATTTCAGTTTTGCCGGCCGAATGGATGCAATTCATTTATGCATTGATTTTCTGACAGAAATAGAACATCTGATCGTTGGAGACAGCGGCACTCGGCAGGAGTTTGGTTTCGCAGACCCTACGGACGTTACTGTTCTTCCATGGAATCCTCCGAGCGATTCTTGAAATTAAAATATATCTGTAAAAACAAATAATTAAATTAATCAATGACTATGAAAAAGATCATATCTTATGATTAAAAAAATTTAAGAGGTAAAAAAAGACCGAAGGGAGCCGATAACAGTTACTTGAGACAGGAAGGTACGTATGGCACCCCGTGCAATTGTAGCTGATTCACATTATCACGATAGAGAACCATTATCACGGCTGCTCAGAACTATAGGTTTTGATGTAATAACTGCTGTAGATACGGCTGAAATTATCGAAATCATTGAAAATGAATATGAAATAGAGATTGTTTTCATTGATAAAAATATTTCAGGTGCCGTTGGTTTTATTAATGATTTTGAGGTTGATATTCCAGTTGTTTTTACGGGAAAAAAATTTGAATGGGAAGAAGTCCGGGACGCTTTAAGATCCGGGGCTGCAAACGCCCTTGTTAAACCGCTGAAAAGATCCGATGTCGAGCAGATCATAAAAGCAAAAGCGCTTGGTATTAAACCAAAAACGGAAAAACAAGAAAGAAAACAAAAAAGTACTTCAGTAGAAACCGGGATTATTGGAGAAGATCCTTCTTTTCTTAAAGTTCTGGAAATGGCCCAGAGTGTAGCCGATACCGATTCAACCGTACTAATTACCGGTGAAACAGGGACTGGAAAAGAAGTAATAGCCCGCTATATCCATGAAAAAAGTCTTAGAAATATGGGACCTTTCATTCCAGTAAACTGTGGTGCTATTCCTGATAATTTGCTTGAGAGTGAACTATTCGGACACATAAAAGGTGCATTTACAGGAGCAATTGCTTCAAGACCAGGTGTGTTTGCTCAGGCCAGTGGTGGAACAGTTTTTCTAGATGAAATAGGTGAAATGACCCCAAGTCTTCAGGTGAAGCTCCTGCGAGTCTTGCAGCAAAAGGAGTTTAATCCTGTTGGGGAAGCCAGACCTCAAAAAGCGGATGTCAGAATAATTGCAGCGACGAATATTAATCTGGAGGAAGCAATAAAATCCGGTAATTTTAGAAATGATCTCTACTACAGGTTGAATGTTATTCCTATTGAACTACCAGCATTGAGGGAACGGCCTTATGATATATTGCTTCTCTTCGATTTTTTCAGGAAAAGATTCAATTCAGCTACAGGAAGAGAAATCGAAGGAATAACAGAAGAAGTTGAAAAGATTTTAATGTCATATCAATGGCCAGGAAATATCAGGGAACTGGAAAATCTTGTTGAAAGACTTGTAATTATAAAAAGAAGTGGAAATATATGCTCTCAGGATCTTCCAGTATACATGGCAGGTTCAATGGATAATTCTCTGGAAATGGGTTCCGGATTTTCTATGAAACTCACGGATCAGGGTGTCAATCTTCGGGAAGCTCTTGAGGAATTTGAAAACAACATGATTGTTCAGGCCCTTGATATGACCGGTGGTAATCGCAATAAAGCAGCTTCACTACTCAGTATGAACCGAACTACTCTAGTCGAAAAACTCCGTAAAAAGAAATTCTTATCTGAAACAGATACTTCTGAAGGATAGAATTTTATACTCTGGGCAAAATATAATAATATATATTTGTCATTTGTTTTTTTTATGCTACATTTCTTTGTGAACAGTTCACTTAAACCTTAAAGGAGAAATGGGTATGAAAAAACTATTATTTATTTTAATGTCCCTGACTTTACTGGCATTTGCCGGTTGTGATGATGACAATTCTTCATCAGTTACCCCAGTAAGTGCCCAGCAGTCTTCAATGGAGATTTCCGACGTATTGTACAGTGCGGAAAATGAACATCTGTTTGCTGCAGTTACAGTGACTGCTTCCGATGCCCAGGGAAATCCTCTACCAGGTCGATATGTGAATATTATTTCTACATCGGAACTTGTAACTTCAGATGCTTCAAATGTATTAACGGATGCTCAGGGAACAGCTGTAATAAACCTGATTTCACACAATATAATCGACGCTACCATTACAGCTCAGATTTCTGATTATGTGGCCTCTGAAACAGCGGTTACCGTAGATGCAACAGAGGTGGTGTCCTTCTCACTCACAGTTTCAGGGGAGGCTCTCGCACCGGAATATTCACATTCCGGGGCCATTTTTGATGTTGCTTTTAGTGTAAGTGATTCTCAGGGAGCAGTGGAAGGTGCTTTAATTGATATAACTTCTCCTTCAGGTGTAACTACCGAAGACGCTACTGGGATAACTGATGAATCAGGTTTATTTGTTACTAAGTCTACAACGGCTTTGTCTGGATACAGTGACTTTGATATCTCCATCGCTGGAATTGTAGATCCTTTTCCTTTGAGCATTCTGTTTTATGGTCCCGAGATAGGTGGAGATCTTTCCGTTGGTTTATCTTATGCTCATATGACGCATCCTCGGGTGACTGCAATGGGTATAATTCCAGGGGAAAATACGATTACCCTCACGGGGACAATTGAAAACTCCGTTCCTGTTTCTCCAATGGATTTGGATGCAAATTGGCAACTTAATCTTCCAATAATACCTCCGGAGGACATGATGTTTTCAGTGGATGGGGGCGAAGCAGCCCTCACGCTGCCTGTCATTTTCGACGATCTTAACGAAAATGAAATCTTTGACGAAGGGGAAGAATACCTTATTGCGGCAAAACTTACAGGGGGCCTCCCGGTTTTTATGGCTCCTGATACAGGGGAAAGCGTAGGTTGGATGCTTATGGAAGAACTTGCAGATAATCCAGTTTTTCTTGATTGGGATACGAATCATCTTGATTTGGATATTGTAATTTATAACGCCCCCGTTAGATTTCCTGTTTTTGCAGGATCTGTTACAGATACAGATTATACAAGCAAGAGAATTGCTTTTATCGCTGTTTCTGCGACAGAGTTGGAAAATGTAATGGAAACGCCGGATTTCTGGACAATTTTTTCAAATCCTCAGTACAGTTACTCTCTGCTTGATACTCCTGTGGACAGTGCAGGGAACTATTCAGGAGATGCAGAAGATCCCATGGCTGTATTGAGCGCTGCGCAACTTGATGAATGGAAACAGGAATTTGATGTTGGCGCTGGTCATATGGTTCAGCAATTGCTGATTTTTCCTCTTTATTATCAGGATGTTGATGGAAGTGGTTCTTTCACAGCTGGAGATCTTCCAGCCGGCTCACTTCAGCCTCCTCCAGGAGCCCATGAACACATAAGTTATGTCCTTAATTTACCTGATGACATTATTATTTTCTCCGGTGAGCAATTATGGCTTCATCGAGGATACAATTTGTGGGGTTCTCCTCTTGATTATTCTATTACTGCCATGGCGAATGCCGGCGCAAATCACAATTTTACTCTGGATACGGATGAACTTCCTGAAATGGCATCATTCAGTTTTGTTGTTCGTGATCCTTCCGCCGATGATGAAGATCCACCGGTTGCAAGCGGGGTATTCAGTACTCTAAATTCCACAACTGTCCAAACCGAATCATGCACAGGATGTGAGAATGTGACCACGGGAATGGAGTTTATAGTTACTCAGACCTGGGCCAATACAACGTTTGTGGATTGGTCAGAACCCCTGAATTTTGGATTATTTAACTGAAGAGAATAATCTTTACTCACAGGCTTTTACCAGGAGAGGAAACTGATAAGAGCGTACATTCCCGCGTGATCCGAAGGCCATAAACCATTGGGTGTCATGTCAATATCATCAATTCCAGTTCTCCATGTCAAAGCAAAAGGAAGGGCCCGTGGACCAAACCGGAAGAAAATATGATCAATTCTTTCATACAGTTCGGAATCTGGATCGTTTACGGTTTCATTGAAGCAGCACGTATACCCGGGATTCCAGTAATGGGTCATGGTCCAACTGTCCACAAATCCAGCAGCAATTGCCTGATGGTAGGGCTGAGTTTGAACATTTTCTGGAGATGAGTTGAAATCACCAATTAAAATTGTATTTTTTGTTTCACTTGCTAGCAGGCCCATTAATTCCTGCATCTGAGCTGCCTGAATCATGGCAAAAGGAGAAGTTGGATCTCCTCCTACTTCAAGGTGAGTGTTCACAATGCGGTATTCCTGATTTCTGATTACTGCATTAATTGAAGTCCAGCCACGAGTGAATTCAACGTTTACACCACCAAGATCCATTGCGACATTATAGTAATAATTACCATTGCTTTCCGATGTAACATGAACATTGTTTTTTACTAAAATCACATCGCGGTCAAGCATACGAAGATCGTTAAGGATGGGATAACCTTCCGGCGTAAACCCGGCAAACATTGGTAGTTCAATATCTGCGTTGTAAGAAACTGATGCAACAGAGTAATTCATGCCTCTTTCTTCTAGAGCTGCAAGGAAAACTTGCAGAAAATCAATCACAACCATGTCTGCCGTTATGGGGTTTCCATAAAGAAAATCGCCTGGGGCTTGCATGAAATATTCAGTGACTTCCTGAAGACCTATTACATCGGGATTGTTTTCGAGTACTTCATCTGCCAGTGCTTGAGCTCTCTCCGGAAAATTGGTGTACTGAACAGTCTGGAAGACTGTTGCCACCGCAGCGGGAACAGCGTAAGGGTTTGTTGTATCCATAGCTGCTTCAACTACTTTGAAAATGTCAGCTCCGAGGTACAGGTTGCGACTCATTGCTTTGACTTTTCCATGCTTTATTTTTGCTGAGGCTCCTTGAGGAAGTAGAAGTATCAAGGAGAATACAGCAGTAATAAATGTCATGAATTTGTATGACTTCTTCATTGGAGCCTCCTGTGCTGCAATTTGCAGCGGTTATTGAAAAAATAAAACCATTAACAAAAAGAAATATATATTACAAATAAACATATGTCAATAGGGTTGTCTGGTTAATAAAGTGATTTATGCATTTGCAGTGTATAATAAACTATTGTCGGGGGAAGTTATTGAAAATATTATGCTATGTATGATTTGGCAAAATCTCTGCCTGCATGAAGTGCTTTCAAGTTGGATTCAACGATTTTTTCGCCTTTTTTCCCAAAAATTTTCTGAATGCCTTCTTCGAGCTTTTCAAAAGGAAGATCCAGATAGGCACTGGCTGCACCGAGCATGACGATATTAGATGAGCGTGGGCTACCAATTTCTTTTGCAATTGTGTCCGCAGGGATTGCTATATGGTTCTTAACTTTGCGGATTTCATTCATTAAAACGTCATTTTCCGGATAATCAGTAATATTTACATAAGGAGCGGTAGAAGTAATGAGCCACCCGGTCCTGCTGAGAAATGGGATGTATCGCAGAGATTCCATAGGCTCAACACTGATAATGAGGTCCGCCTGTCCGGCAGGAATCAGGTCAGAATAAATTGGGTCTGAGGATATACGCAGGTTGGACTGAACATCGCCCCCACGCTGACTCATTCCATGAACTTCAGCTTGTTTGAGATACAGTCCCTGATCAACAACTACAAAGCCGATTACAGTGGCAATGGACAGAATACCCTGTCCTCCAACACCGGCAAGAATAATATCGCGTTTCATGGGTATGTCCTTTCTATTTCTTTTTACCGATAGTCTGAATGCATTCTCTTGTGGGAATGATTACACTCAGTCCATTGTATTCAAGTTCCTCTTTGATTATATTAACAAATTCTGAATGATTCTTTGGCAGTGGAACAACCTCTCTGACGTGTTCTGGATTTACTCCCAGGCCAATACATATATCTTTAATTTTGCCATAAGCGTGGCTCTTCTGACCACCGGTCATGGCGGTAGTGCTGTTATCGAGGATAAAAAGAATCATATTGGTGTTTTCGATTACTGCATCCAAAAGCCCTGTCATTCCGCTGTGAGTAAAGGTTGAATCGCCAATAACTGCAATAGACGGGAAGAGACCTGCATCAGCAGCACCTTTTGCCATTGTGACCGATGCCCCCATATCAACGCAGGAGTTGATAATTTCATAGGGAGGATAAGCACCAAGGGTATAGCAACCGATATCAGAAAACACATGACCATCGCCATAAACATCCTTGACTGTTTCAATGAGAGCTTTATAGGTATCGATATGTGAGCAACCTGTACACATCGCTGGCGGACGAAGTTTGACCACTTCGGGTACATCATTACCTGTATTATCGCTCAGGCCAAGACCAATGCGGATAAGATTAGGATTAAGTTCGCCATCCCGGGGAAGTGTTCCATCAAGTCTGCCCTTGATTTCCAGAGGAGCATTCATGAATCCACGAAGATTTTCTTCTAAAAGAGGCATTCCTTCTTCAATTACAAGAATCGTTTTACATTCTTTTGCCATACGTTCAATCAATTTACGAGGGGCAGGATACTGGCCTATCTTAAGCACTGGATTAGGACTGCCACTGGGAAAGTTTTCCATGTAGTAATTGTAACCTATGCCGCAGGCAATAACGCCAAGAGATTTATCGGCTCCATCAGTATAAACGTTAAAAGGACTGTTTTCAGATTCTTCGACGAATTTTGTCTGAGCTTCAAGAAGAAGTTTGTAACGTTTACGTGAAATAGAAGGTAGAAGCACGAATTGTCTTCCGTCTTCTGGAAGTTTAAGTGAATTTTGAGGTCGTTTTGATTTAAGAACGACGCCGCTACGACTATGAGCTAGTCGTGTAGTAATGCGCATGAGTAGGGGGGTTTTAAATTTCTCACTGAAATCCATACCGTAGAACATCATATCATATGCTTCCTGCTGATTAGATGGTTCAAGGCATGGAATTAAACTGAAATTGGCAAAAAACCGCGAATCCTGCTCATTTTGCGAGGAATGCATGCTTGGATCATCCGCTGCAACAACGATTAATCCACCGTTTGCTCCGGTAACACCACTGTTGACAAAAGGATCTGCCGCAACATTTACACCAACATGCTTCATACAGGCTACTGTGCGTTTCCCAGCGTAACTCATGCCAAGAGCAGATTCCACAGCGGTTTTTTCATTGGCACTCCACTGACGATGAATATTTCCTTCGTCAGCTTCTTTGGAATGCTGAACATATTCCATAATTTCAGTGGAAGGAGTTCCAGGATATGCATAGAATCCGCTTGCACCGGCATCGATGGCTCCCTGAGCAATAGCTTCATCACCTAAAAGAAGAACTTTCTGATTTTCCAATTTTGCCTCCCTTGGTCAGTTACCCAAATATATGGGTGTGGTTATGTAAAAAAAAGAATTTTTGTAGTTATAATAATAAAAGTATCGGAAATTGTATGAAAAAAATCCGCAATCTTCAGATTCTGTGGTTGTTGATTTCGGAACTGCAAGAGTGTTCATATCTTACCCCGGTTTGATCTGAACAAAGCAATTTTCAATGCCAGTGTCAAGGCCAATTTCAACAGTTTTAAGGTTTTTCAAGTAAGTTGGTGCCTGTAAATATTCAGTGTGAAAATTTATTATAATATATCAGGCCACTAAACAACCTCCTTAGGAAAAGGATTGTGAATATATTTAAAGAAAACCTTAAGGAAAAAGACTCTGATTCTCCTCTTGCATTTTTGCAAAGCAAAAATTGCCTCCCTGTTCCTTCTACTGCTTTCCTGAATTTCTTTAGCAGGGATTCGGGTAGTCAGGAAAACAGGTTCAGGATCAGCGGTTAAACATTGCAAAATCAATGCATAATTACAAATGGCAGGATGAAAACAAGTGCTTTTCCCGTTTCGATCCTTTTATTCAGGAAACGGTACGAGTAAGGTTGATTGAAACAACTACTACTTTGTTGCCATTGGGGGGGGATTTCCTGCTGGGGGTGCCATAACTGCAGGATTTTTAACTGGGGGAGGTGCCATAACTGCCGGACGAATTATTGATTTTTCCGCATCTTTAGTATCGGGAACCGGAGTTTTAAGGTCAAGTTTGGTTTCTGGAATTTTCATATCTCCGATTTTTTTGTTCAGATCTTCTTCCGCTGTCGGTTTGGGTTTGCCTGTGAGTTCAGATCTTTTTGTCGTCCATTTTTCAAATACGAGGGGATCCAGAAGATAAATGAACTCGCTGTTTGAAATGGATGCGTATCGAGCTTTTGATTTATTTCCGCTCTTAATACTTCCAATTTTAATAGTAAGTGAAACGGCCTTTTTGGTTACTTCGCCAGTTCCGGTTATTACAATTGTCAGGTATGGGTTTGTAAGCCCCATGGCAGGTGAAGGAGTTGTACCTTCGACGCCTTCAAAATTGATGGAATCAAAACTACTGACAAACTCACGGATCTTTGTTGAATCTCCTGTAGGATCAATCTGCAGAGATTCATTAAGTAAAGACCATTCATCCTGAACATTGGTCAGTTGGCCGTCTATTCCAACGGAGGCCCCACCAGCTTTTGTTTTTTTAAGTGTTATTGATGAGTTGTTGAAAGACACATTAATTGATTCCCGATCTTTCACCGGGGGCAGTTTCAGGTTAGTGTCTTCAAAGAAATCTTTTGCTTTACTGTATAAATTGCTGCTCAGGGAGCCGGATATGCGGTATATGCGCTCCTCATTTTTACGTCGGACAAAAGTGCCTTTCACCAGAGATTTGCCAACATAGAGGTTCACCAGTTCTTTATTTGCGGCATCGGAAAATACAATTTCCCATTCGGGGTTGTCGCCAAGGCCATAATTGGTGAACATGGATTTATTTTCACTTACTATCTGCGCCGACTTGAGATTGGGAATAACAGCAAGAATTTCATATATTTTTGTCTGATCTGCATCGAAATTAAAGGCTTCAACTATCTGCCATTTTTTTCCATTTTTCACAAGAGTAACCCTGTCTTTTGTACCAGGTTTTGCGATTACTATGCGTGCAACAGATTTCGAATCCAAGTCTGTAACAATGGATACTTTCTTTGCTCCGAAAACGGCATTTCTTGAAGGAAGAAGTGTCCATATGATAATCTGTACGGCTAAAACAGCAATCAGAATAATATTAATTTTTTTCATAAGTTTACCCTCCTTCTGAGAATGTGGGTAATCAGGAATAGTAAAATTAAAAACAATAAAGACCCAATCCAGATAGAATGCTGGACAAATGACTTCTTACTTTCAGACATTTCTTGAAGCGGTCTTGGAAGACCCTTTGCAGATGTCACAAATTCTTCATCATCGCTTTGAATCCATTCAAGAAGATTTGACAGGAATTTCAGATTAAACTGATAACTTCGCTCAAGGATCTTCATTGCTACTTCACTTATGATATCTGAATCAGAAACGACAATTATCCTGCTATTTGAACTTTCATCCCGTCGGCCTTCAGGTTTAACGCTTTCTTTTGACGTTTTGTTGTCAGTCTTTGGATTTCGCTTATCTTCTGGGCCGCCTTTTTTATCAAGAGGCGATGACTTCCCTTTAAAGAAAGACGTGAATTTTCCGGATACAGAAACTGCCAGTGTGTAAGGTTTTGTTGCAATATTTGATGAATTTTTCATCCCGTGACTGGGCGTAACGTCAAGACCTTTTCCTGTTATCGGCTGAAGCCAGGATTTGGATGAACTTTCAACCATTGATTTGATTGTAAGTCCGGAGACTTTTTTAGTTTCAAGAACTGCAGGCCATAAAAAGTACAGCTCTGCAAGATTATTGACTGCCCCATGACCCTTGGGCGCCACAATTTTTACAAAGTAAGGATAAGGAACCTCTTCGATGACAGGCAGGCCTGGTTGAATTTCTCTTGGAAGAGGATATGGGTAATTGTTTTCATCGGAAAGGACCTGATCTACAACTTTTACACCCCAACTTTCAAGCATCTCATTCAAACCAGATTTTACAGGTTTAATTGAAAGTTTGCCTGCTTGTAAAGCCTGAATATCCAATTTACTGGAATCCATGAAGAAAATAACGCGCCCACCAAGCATAATATACTGATCAATGGCAAACAATTCTTTTTCTTTGTAGTTTTCTGGTCTTGCAACTAGAAGAACTTCAACTTCGATAGGCGGTTTGCCTGAGGAAAGATCAATATTTTTAACTTCGTACTCACTTTGCAGGAGGCTTTCAAGAGCAGCAAATTCTGATGGAGGAGGTTGCCTTCCAAATCGGGCCATTTGAGGATCAAAATCTGGAGGGGGAAGGGCAAGACCCAGAGTTCTGGTGAAACCCGGGAGAACTCTTTTCAAGCCTGCTTCAAGGTTTTCAGCTACATCACTTTTGGAAACATCAGCTGTTTCTAAAAATAGTGGGAACATAACCTTCTTTTTAAGAAATGAAATTTCGACGTTGAGTATTTTATCTCGCAGTTTAGTTTCTTCCTCTTTATATTGAATCGTATTTTTACCATATTTTTCAATGGCTTTTTTTAGCTTAACCCCTGCTTCATCAATGGATTTACGATCTTTTTCAGGGATTTGAGTCAGAAATTCTTTGGGAACACGGTAAAAAGTTATAGAAACTGGTTGGGCCGCAGCGGCAAGAGCACTGTCAATACTGGTAAAACTGGTGGAGGCCTTCTTAATTCCTTTTGTAAGCAATTGCTCCATATCTTTTAGTTTTACCGTAAGTTCACCTGCGGTTTCAGAAACATCAATCATGTCATCAAGAACATACTTTACTGTTTGATCTCCGTACTTGATTATAATGTTGAAATAAATGCTTTTTACTTCTTTTTTATATTTAGACTCCAGGGGAACAGGGAAGGGTTTTATTCCAAATTCCTCATAGAGATGCTTGATAGTCTTATCGGAAGATGGATTCATGAGATCTACAGCGACATGACCACTTGACTCTTGAGCATAACTCTCCAGTAAATCACGGATTCTCGGGATTAATGGCTTTAAAAGCCTGTGAGTATTTGTGGAAAAAACACCGATAATTTCGACTTTGTCTGGCAGTCCACGGATGGTTTTTAACGTATGAGGAGAAAGGGAATGTTCCTTATACTGTGTAATGTCAATTCTGCCGGCGGTGAATCTTGAAAAGATAACATTGAAAAGTAAAAGGTTTGCTCCTAAAAGGAGAACCGTTGCCCAAGTATTAATTAAAAAAATGTATTTTCTGTTCATCGTTTTCGTCCTTTACATCCACTTTCTGTGTCTGAGAACAGCAACGTTAACAACTATGAAAAGTGCTGAAAAACTGGCGTAGTAAACAAGATCCCTGATATCCAGAACACCTCTGCTGATATTACGGAATCTTGAGCCAAGACCTATTTGACCGAGTATATAAGTTGTATTTGAAGAACTGAAATTCTCCAATACATTGGATTCACCTATGAAATAGAAAAAGCCAGCTACGAAAAGTGTTACAAAAGCCGCTTCTACTTGAGTTCTAGTGAGACTCGATATAAACAAACCTACGGAAGCATAAGCAAGGCCGAGTAAAAGTGCCCCGAGGTAGCCTCCCCAAACGGGCCCCCAATCCAGATTGCCATACACTGATGCTACAATTGGGTACGGAAGTGTGAGTATGAGTGCCATTAAAATTATAGAAAGGCAGGCTGTAATCTTTCCCATTACCGTGATGGCTGGATTTACAGGTAGACTCATGAGTTGATCATGGGTTCCTGTAGAATATTCCTCCGCCCACATTTTCATTGTAACAAGGGGCGTAATGATCAGGAAAATCTTCGGGAGGGCGTCGAAAAGAGGTCTTGCGCTGGCTTCATTCCGAAGCCAGAATGTTTCAAAGAAAAGCCATGATGTCAGGAGCACAAAACCAGAGAGAATGATATATGCCATGGGCGTATTAAAAAAAGAACGGGTTTCTTTGCCCAGAATAGTAAGAAAGGAACGAAAATGGTAAGAAAAACCACAAGCTTTCCTGTATACGGCAACTTCACCTGTTCTGGCATCTTTTGTTGTCGTTTTTAACTCGGCAGATTTTTTCTTATCGGGTTCCATAGTTTTATTTGAACCGGACTTTTTCTGGTCCAATTCTTTGATTTCACCGGTATTTTTATTTTTATCGCTCATTTTTCTTCCTCAGTTTCTTTTTTAGTCAAGGAAATGAAGAGATCTTCAAACGTTACACTACCCTCTCCCAGAGAAATAAGTTTCCAGCCCGCTTCAGTAACTTTATTAAACACTGTTTCTGAAAGCTCTTCTCTGGATAGTTTCTCCGATTTGAGGCGAATATTGAAATAAGTTCCCTTTGTTGATGATACGTTACTGTCACCGAGGTAAATAACGCCTGTCATTGATTGAAAAGTCTTTCTGATTTCAGGATCCGGGCCTGAAATACAAGCATGAACTGTATTTTTGTTCAGCAGTTCATCTGTTGGGCTGTCCGCAACGATTTTTCCCCGGTTAATAATTAAAACTCTGCTGCAGGAGGCTTCTACTTCCTGCAAAATATGAGAAGAAAGGAGAACTGTATGAGTCTTTCCATACTCTTTAATGAGATTGCGGATTTCAATTATCTGAATGGGATCAAGACCGGTATATGGTTCGTCCAGAATCAAAACCCGTGGTGAATGAATCAAAGCTTGAGCAAGACCGACTCTCTGACGGTAGCCCTTGGAAAGGTGAGCTACAGGTGTTTTGAGTCGATCGGAAATTCCTGTTTCTGATGCAACACGTAAAATGGCAGTATTGAGTTCCTTACCGTGTAACCCTCTGGCACTTCCCATGAAACGCAAGTATTCCCACACCAGCATGTCTTTGTAAACTGGGGCGGATTCAGGAAGATAGCCGATGGAATTCTGTACACCAATTTCATCGTATAAAACGTCATTTCCCGCCACCATAACATTTCCTGAATGGGGATATGAATTACACGTCAGGATTTTCAAAGTTGTGGTCTTTCCTGCCCCATTTGGTCCAAGAAAACCCACAACTTCACCTTTTCCTATGCGGAAACTCACATTGTCGAGTGCTTTGAAAGAACCATAAAACTTGGAAACATTTTCAACTTTTATCACTTTCAACCTACCTTTTTTTCAATATCCAGCAGAAAGAATTTATTTGATTTATTATCAAATACTTAAACCGGGATATTGTTGTCCACTTGAGTGGCAAAAACCATAAACCGCTCGATATGCGGTATTATTTCAGAAAACTGCATTTGTAACTATTTTATACAAAAAAGCAACCCTGCGATTTTCAAGACTTGAATAGTATATTTAAAAATGTAACTGATTTAGAATTTAAACCAGGCATTCGAGGGCATCATAATCGGAAATTACAAGGCGTCGCCCATCGGATGTGATGGCTCCCGAGGCTTTGAATGACGAAATCGTCGCACTTACTGTCTCTCTGGTGGCTCCAATAAATCGGGCAAGTTCATGATGAGGAATGTTCAAATTGAGCAAAATACCATTTTTTGTGCGTACGCCATGAGTTTTTGCAAGATCTAAAAGCAGGGCTGCAAGACGAACCCGTACTTCACGGTGGAGAAGTATTTCAAGTCTGTCCGTGAGATTTCTTGTTTGATTCGCCGTATATTCTATAAGGTATCTGGCAACAACCGTATCATTGAAGGCCATTTCCCTGAAATCCGAAGCAGAAATAGCTGCAAGTTGAACTTCTTTTTTAACTTCAGCAAGTTCCATTCGCCCCGTTGTTCGATCAAGTAATATCTCATCCCCAAAAAATCGGTTTTCTTCAACAAAATCAAGAAAAATTCCCCGTCCATTTGGAGTTACTCTGAGAAGAGAGATTATACCTTTAATGATAAAATAAATCTCATCAGCAGGATCTCCCGGTATGTAGATGACATCTTCGGTTAGATAACGCCGAATTGTGGCTTTTGAGGCGAGTTTCTCAGCTGTCTCACGGTTGTTGAAAATCTTTTCAAAGAAGGAAGTAGTGGAATTTTTTTTCATAAAAACCTCAGAATGAAATATTCAGTTAATGTCCTGTAATACCAAATTTTCAAGTTTACACCAAATTTATACACAGGACATTAAGAATGAAGACCTTGAAATTGTAATAGTGTTTTGAATATCATGTTTTCGTAAACACGCTCAATTTTGATAAAAATTGAATTTCAAGACACGAACTATTTAGTTCGTGTCCTGTAATTCGCTTCGCGAAGGATTTTATTAAAAATCCTAACAGGCCACTAGTAATATTTTCAACACCTTGCGGTTACTGTCCTGAGCAAAAAATCGGCGAAAAATTTGATTTCCGGTATTTCAGGACAGTAACTATTTAATGTAATACTTAAGATAGTGTAAAAATCAACGGTTACAAAGTCAATCAGTTAAGGCAACTACTCTATATTGCCCAGCAATAGTCTTATCCTCCTCAAGAATAACAGCGATGCCCCCGGATTTTCGACGGCCAAATACCACAAGTGCCTTGTCTATATTTATTTTACCAAGTCTGACAGGGAAAGGACCAAATTTTTCAACTGCAAGTTTAGCAGGCATGGTTAATATTTTTTTAAAATGAATATCAGCAGGATGGGAACTGAAAATGGTTTTAAGATGGGCTGCAATTTTGTCAGTTCCTTTTACAATTGTTCCGTCAAAATTAACGGTCTCTGCACACAGTAGTGATGCCCTTGTGTGATCTTTATTTACGGTCTGATCGAGAAAATTTCTTCCTACCATTTCACCGAGATAGTCCACTGCAGGATTGGAAGTGATAAAAAACATAAATGTTATCAGTATCATGAGAAAAAAAACTCCATAAAATAATATAGCAAAAAAAAATGTTAATCAGAACTCCATTTCGTGTACAATAACACTCATGTCTATGGATGTCACGTTTGATAAATTATTGCTTGAGGCAACGGATTTTCTTTTTCAAGGAGATCTCAACAAAGCCCGTTCCAAAATCGATAAGGCCCTTGCGCGCAAACCGGGAGAGCCCAGAGCCCTGACCCTGCTGGCCAATATTCTGAATTCTCAGAAGGACCATACGGGAGCCAGTGCCATATACAACCAGCTTTTGCGGGAATTTCCCGACGAACCTGCTCTGCACTTTCGTCTTGGCTGTGAGTATCTTCATATGGGTGAACTTTCCATCGGGTTTGAAGAGGTAGCTCAGGCCTGTGGTCTAGATCCTGAAAATGAGGAATGGGCCATTTTCCGCTCTCTGGTTGGAACAGAGATAGGATTTATGCAGGATACAGATATTCCTGAAGATGTACTTGAAGGCGATCTGCTTGAGCTTTATAAAAAAGTCGTTACTTATGTTCGAGAGAATTCCGTAAGTGACGGTGAGAAAATTCAGGTTAATACGGGGGAAATAGTTACCGGCGGTGAATTTTTTAAAAATTCCACCGAAGGAGATGTTCTTGTAAAGCATATTGAAAGTGGATTTGACTGGCCCCGGATACCGGCCCCGGATGAGTTGCAAAAACCCGTAGATTTACCTCCGGAATTACCGGAAAAACCTGCTCATCCTGATGTTTTTGAAATAAATATGAACAGTTATGGGTCTTTTGCTTTTTCACCACTTTTTCTCAAACTTCCCCTCGAAGTCACCTGGTTTTTACGTGAAAACAACCTTCTGTGCTGGTTTATGGATTTCAACGTTTCCGTGGCAACTCAGCGTTTTAGAGGGAATGTTACGGAAAAACCCCTTGCTGACACTGTTTTAGGTCGGCTTTTGGAATGTAAAGGTCGAGGCAGTGTACTTCTGCAGCCACAGCCGGAACATAAATTCTTTGGTTTTGACATTGATAATACTCCGCTTTATATCCGGGAAGAACTCATAGTTAGTTTTCAGGGTAATCTGAAGTGGGAAAACGGTTGGTTGCGTGGAGACGACCGGAAACTTGCAATGATCAGTTTCCGTGGTAGAGGCAAAGTTTTCATTCAATTGAAGGGCCCGCTTTACAGCGTGGAAATGCCTGATGAAGAGCTCATTTTAGCCCCCATCGACCGGCTCGTCGGATGGGACGGATACGTTGTCGCCCAGTACCAGACTTCGAGCACAATACATGCCGCTGGGAAGGGGCACATACTGCTGACCAGATAAACATGAAATTTACAAAAAAACCTGATTCTCCGGGGATTTTAAGACTCCGATTCATAAAATATAAAACACTCAAGGATTTCCGGATACAAAGTATAGGCGAGGAAATTACCAATCTTCCAAATATACTCACCACGTCCCGCATGGCCTTGATCCCGATAATTCTGTACTTTACTTCCAAAGGAACAATCATGGGGAGCTATATTGCAGCTTTTCTTTTTGTTCTGGCAGGCATCACAGACGGCATTGACGGTTATCTTGCAAGAAAATACAATAAAATAACGCTGCTGGGTCAGTTTCTGGATCCTCTCGCAGATAAACTTACAACTCTGAGTGTGGTTGTTTATCTTGCAATTATGCAGTTGGTTCCCGGTTGGCTTCTGATTCTCATGCTTTTCCGCGAGTTTGCCATAACGGGTCTGCGAACAATTGCCATGGGCGAGGGAGTAGTTATTTCGGCCTCTCATTCAGGTAAGAGCAAAACGGCATTTCAATTTATCGGGATAACCTGGTTGCTGGTACATTATCCATATTATCTTATTGGAACTGATATTGTTCTGGATTTTCACCGCATGGGACTCTATATTCTATATTTGAGTCTGGTTCTTTCCCTGTTTTCTGCTTTTGAGTATTTTGCTCTTTTCCGCGAAACAGTTGAACGAAAGAACCGTAACAGGCAGAAAATGCTAGAGCAGGCGGTTATTGATGCCGGTTTACCACGCGAACTGGCCTCGGATCCGCAATTGCCAGTCTGTGAAGAACACGAAGTTGAAGTAAAAGTAGCGGACTGGAAGGAAAAAACCGATAATGGGTCTTGAAGAAAACAGGAATTTTCAACAAAGAATAACTCTTCTTGATCAGTCCATTGATAAACTCAGGGTGCTTTACGAACAGTTTTTCATGGGAATTGAGAAATTTGAACCGGTAAATTTGCGCAGGGAAGTTAAAAATGAGCTCCGTTATATGCGGGAAAATCCTCCCACCAACACAGCTCAGAAGTTTCTACTTAATAAAACTGACACCAAGTACAAAACTTATGAACAGTACTGGAACCGTATTCTCCGGGAAATCGAAGATGGTGTTTATCACCGGCAGATTTCCAAGTTAAAAAGGCAGGTGGAACGGGAAGGATTATCCTCGGAAATGCTCGATAATATTCGTACTAAGGGCGAACTTGAAGCCGCCATGGCTTCCCTTGCATCAATGCGTGAAAAGGCGAGTCAAAAAGCACCTTCTTCAGATCCGACACCGGCTCATGGTTCTTCTCCAACGGGTTCCCAACCAAAAGTAATTGATACTCAGTTGAGGGCTGCCTACGAAGCCTTCGTTCGGGCCCGCCTCAAAACCGGTGAAAGTCTTGAGGGCATCACGCCTGAACGTTTCCAGGCGACCCTTGCCCAGAAAATCCCCATTGTTAAAAAAACATATGATTGCAACGAAGTAGAAATTAAAATTGCAATCAAAGATGGAAAAGCCACATTATCCTTTGTCCCCCGCAAAACCGAATAGAATAAATCTACTATTTGCAGAAATAAAAAAATATTATATATAAATAAAGAGGCCCAAATGAAAAAAATAATTATTACTTCCTTTGTTTTATTTACTGTAATTTTTTCAACAAAAGCTCAGGCTCAGGCCGATAATCCGTATAAAATCATGAGAAATAACGGTTTTATCGAGTTTGGTTTGTCCGTTGAAGGTGGATTTTTAAAAAATGAATACGGTGATTTTAAGTTCGCTGATGGCGGTGGTGGGTCATTGAAATGGTTTTTATGCTGGGGAAATCACTGTTTTGGTCTTGTACTGGAGGTTGGAGGTGCATTTAAAGGAGATACAGGAAACTATTACAGGCCCGGGGATGTCTCCGTCATTCATGTTAGTTTGCCTCCCTTCGGTTATCGCTATCTTATTAAACCGTTTTTTATTGAGGTGATGCCGCATTTATATTTTCTAGAGAGGTCTCAAAGTGGAGCTTCTGAAACGGAATTCGCATTAGCTGTGAAGGGCGGCATAACAAAAGAATTTGAGTTTTTTCGCGTGGGAGCTTCCGCTGGTCTCATTGTATGTTCTGAATTTGTCATAGGAAGCTTTACGCTGTTTACAGGCATCGTTTTTTAAGATGATTTTTAGTAAGGTTCTATTTTTTATTTTAGTATCAGTTTTTTCATGCTCTGTACAAGCACAGGAAAAAAGGGTTAAAGACAGTGCGTTTCTTGAGTTCGGAGTCTCAGGAAATGGTGGTTTTCTGAAAAATGAATACGGGGATTTTAAATATGGCACAGGAACTGGTTTTTTCTGGAACATAGCCTACTGCTTCGGAAATCACTGTGTAATACGATTGTGACTCGTTTTAAAGAAATGCTTCAGGAATGAGCCCCCTGTTTTCCTGCTGCTGCTACTGATTTCCTGAATACCTGATTTTTTTAACAGGGAATCAGGAAGTCAGGTAAACAGGTTCAGGAACAGGACGTAACCATTCAATATCAAATAATAATTGTAATACGATAGTAAATTAATTCAAAGAAAAACTTCAGGTTAAAGAACCTGATTGTCCTGCTGCTGCTACAGATTTCCTGTTTCCTGATTTTTTAACAGGAAGACAGGATCAGGGTCAGGATCAGGGTCAGGATCAGGGCGTAACCATTTAACATCAATGCATAATTAAAAAAACGTAATTTTTAATTAAAGTTCCCATTCAATTCTTTTAATAATGAAGCGGTTTAATCAGAAAGTTATGTTTGAGAAGAGGGCGTTTTCTTCCATGCCGTAGAGTCTGCGGATGGCGTGAGATATGGTTTCCGGCAGGTAGTGTCCTGACAATTTTACGGGAATGAAATTGATGTCGGTTTTGGGGCTGAAAGCAACGGAAAGAAGGTATTCAATGATGAATTCCGCGTTTTTCGCGATGCGCCCGGTATATTCACGCTGTTTACGCTGCTTCAGTGTGCGTTCTTCATGAACAGAGCGGCCGATTTCCGATTCAATGAGTTCCGGATATGTTGTGAGAATAATTTCAAGACGAATTGTACGTGCTCCGCTTTCCACATAGAGGGGGAAACCTTCGAGGAGATTATCAAGGGAAATTCCTCTGGTCGTAGGGAAAGGAGGTACTATGCGGTTTAAAACCCGGTCAATGATTTGTTCCGGTGGCGGAAGTTTAAGATCAACCTGAATGTTGACAGCATTGTAAGACCCCGAGTGGATTTCTCGCTCTACCCAGGCTATGTCCGGGTGAGTCATGAGAAGTTTTTCCGCTTTTTCAAGGAGATCGGGCTTGCCGATGATTTTGATGCCAATGGCATCGTGCAGGGCAATATCATTGGGGCCGAAGGGAATTTCACCTAAAGTAAACTGTTCAGCTAACCGGCGCTCGGCCTGTTCGAACTCGTTGACCATTTCTTCGTCAGAAGTGAGGAGCATGTTGAACGGGATACCGAGCATACTTGCACGGGCTTCGGCGAGGCGTTTTGCGTGATTCCGGATGCTGTCCAGAATGAGATCTGCCATGCGGCGGGAAACTTTTTCAGCTACGCGGCGGGCACGCTTAATACGGTACATCCCGACGAGATCGTTTGATTCGGTATAGAGCATGAGCCCGTTAAATGGGGCTCTCGGGAAGTATTCTTCCGGTCGGGACTTGAAGTTTTTAATTAAAAATTCCGTGCGATGGTCAATATCAGGGATGTGCCGGACAACAGCTTCTTTGACCTGATGTTTATACGAAACCGCCCGGTGTTCAATGGGCTCACCGTGAAGCTCCTGCAAAAACCCCGCAAGAAAAGTTTTTATGGGATTTGAGGATACAAAGCCCTCATAAGCGAAGATTTCGGTTACATTCCAGGCATCATCGGGTTCGAGGTGATCCCCCAGCCATCTCATGGCGATTTTAAAAAGTCTGTCGCGGTGTATGAAACCTCCGAGATACATTATGCTTTAACCGTTTTCTTTTTATCCTTTTTTTCTGCAGCATCCGCTCTGAATGAATATATTAGCATGAGTCCAACGCCGATTACAAGGACTATATCCGCCACATTGAACGTGGGCCAGGGCCACATCATTTTAACGGATTTAAAACCCCAGAATTGAATAAAATCAGTAACGTGACCAAATATTATTCGGTCAATCATATTGCCGAGAGCACCACCGGTGATAAAAGCAAGACCGATGAGAAAAATGCGATCTTCCGATTCCTTCCGGCGATAAAGATAATAGATGAAACCAAGAGCAAAAAAATTGATTACAGTGAGAATCCAGCGACTTCCGGATACTCCGGAAAGAAAACTGAAAGCTGAGCCCTTATTGAAAGCCAAATTGAAATTTATAGAAAAGGAACTCTGACTGTCCGGATTCATGTATTTTTGGGCTACAGCCTTCTGAGCCCAGAGTTTGCTGCCGATGTCAACGGCAAAGGAACTGAGGGCAATGGCTAGAAAAATTATAAGTTTCTTTTTTTTATCCAAAAGTATCCTCCCACTGAAAAATGATGAATAGCAGATATTCAGCTTTGTTTTTTCAGCTTCCTACCTTATATCAGAAAACATACAGGGAGGAAGACTAAAAATGGATACAAACAGCAGACTCAGTTGGGATGAATACTTTATGAGCATCGCTTCTGTTGTTTCTCAACGATCAACATGCCCCCGTAAGTTTGTTGGCGCAGTTATCGTGAAAAACAATACTATTCTTTCCACGGGTTATAACGGCTCTCTTCGCGGGGCGCCTCATTGCCAAGATGTGGGTTGTATGATGGAAAACGGTCACTGCGTCGCAACGATTCACGCGGAAGCCAATGCAATAATTCACGCGGCCCGGCACGGCGTTGCCACAGACGGCGCTTCCATTTACGTGACAGCTTCTCCCTGCTGGAACTGTTTTAAAATGATAGTAAATGCCGGAATCAGCCGTATATGTTACGGTGAATTTTATCGGGACGAACGAACACTGGAATGGGCGGGAAAACTTGGTGTTGATCTTGTTCATGTTCCTCCATTGGATCCGAGCGGCACTTGACATTTAAAAATAAGTAACCATCTCTGAGAGCTGAGGTCCGGGAGGGTAGTTCAATTTTTTACTTGAACAATTAGCAACTTTCGGGCACTTTCAAAAGCCGGCAAGGAGGTAGTCCATGGCCACAGATAATCTGAAATGCACCTGCGGGGCAGAACTTACTGCAGATAATACATATACTTACGCAGGTATTTCCAAATGCAAAAAATGTTTTTTTGAGGCAGGCGATCATGGGCCCATGGCTTCGCAATACAAGAAGTGTCCGAAATGTTCGACGGAAGTACACACTTTTACAATTAAATGCCCCAAATGCGGAAGCCAGATACATGAAACGGGAACCATCACTGTACGCAGGACAATCAAGGGCAGTTTTGTCCTCGCTTACGGTCTTTTAATGCTTGTACTTTTAGTTACAGCACTCGTTATTCCCGGTCACTCAGGGAAAGGCTTTGTTGCCTGGCCCATGACAATAGGTGGCCTTGCAATTTCAGCTCATGGTTTTATGGGGCCGATTTTCTTCATGCTTCCCTTCGGATTCAAAACTCTTCACAGTCTGGGGGCCATAGGCGTCGGCATTTTAGAAGCTGCTATTGGTCTTTTTCTGATATTCCTCCCCATGTTCTGAGTGAAAATCCAACGAATACTTGAAAAAACTGTAATTCAGGATAGTGTCTACTTGATCTGAAGCCATTGTCCTGATAATCTCTTAGTGGTCAGGAATTTATATTTTTTACGGGACGCAAATCCCCTCGGTTTTTCGGTCTAGAGGAAACTGATGAAAATCTTAATTAATTTATTGATATCTCTGAGTCTACTTATGGCTTCTGTCTCCGTTAGTCACGGAAAATACAGATATGACACCAATTTTTCAAAGCTCTGGAACAGCAGGACATCCACGACTGCCAACGATACTGAGACTGATATTGAGAGAAATACCCTTTATCGAAAACTCATGAGTGAAATGGGAATCCTCTTTGCCCCGTCCTTCATGGCCCCGGCGGAAACCCTCGGTTACATGGGTTTTGCTCTTGATCTCATGTACGGGGTTTCAACAATTTCTGCTAACGAAGATTACTGGAAAAACGGTGTGGACGGTACTCCATCTTCTGTTGTGCAAACCATGGGGCTTCAATTTCGTAAAGGCATGTGGCTTCCCTTGCCCGGTTTTGAAATCGGCGGTGGTGTAAAATATGTCCTTCAGAGCCACATGTATGCTCCTTATGTTTTTGCAAAACTCGCCCTTGCGGAAGGTTATTTTAAATGGCCCCTTCCCGCTCTGGCCGTTCGCGGTCACGGTATCCGGGTTATGGGTTCCACAGACGTTGACATCACAATTGCTTCCGTGGATGTAAGTATTTCCAAATCCTTCGGTATCCAGTCCACCATCAATCTCACTCCCTATGCGGGTTACAATGCCCTCATGATCATTTCCGATTCCCGTGTTATCGTTGGGGAAAAATGGGTAGAGGGTACTAGAACTTATGGCGATGTGATTTTTGACGATCAGGACACTATTATTCGTCACCGGGTTTTCTTCGGGGCCCGCCTTAACTATTACAAGTTTGTATTTACCCTTGAAGGCGTTTTCTCCCTTGCAGGTACATCTACAGACGAAGTTATTGTTAACGCTTCAACCAATGCTACCCAGCAGATTAAAGACGCTTCCAAACTCCAGCAGACCTACACTCTCAGCATTGGCTGGGACTGGTAATCTCCTGACTTCAAAAATATAAAACTATTTCTTTTCGATGTTTTTCTCGTCAACAGCTACGGCAAGGGGCAGGTTCAGTTTGTTTACTATTTCTAAAATCCGCATGAAAGTCTCGTAATAAATCTTCCCGTCTGCTCTTAAAACAACCTTCATACCTTTTACATTTTTGCTGATTTCCCGAAGTTCTTTTTCAAGAGTCTCCATTTTTATTGGAACATTTACAAGATACACAGTTCCGTCCAATTTAACTGTTATATCAATGTGTTCACTGACTCGATCCACGCCAGCATTTTCCACTTTCGGGAGACTTACATTCAGAGTGGGATCCGGAGTTGGGGCCGTAGTAAGAAGAAAAAACAAAAGGAGAAGGAAAACAATGTCGATGAGGGGAGTCATATCGATGACTACGGAGGCAAACGAGCGGCTTTTTGGTGAAGTAAACTTCATTTTACGGATCCTTGTTTAAGCATGGCATCCGTCAGATGCTGAACTTCCTCTTCGAGATCGATAACAAGGGTTTCACTGCGTGAACTGAGATATCGGTATGCAAGATACAGAGGAATAGCGACACTCAGCCCCGCCGCTGTGGTTATGAGAGCCTCCCAAATGCCGCTGGCAAGGAGGGCCGGGTTTACTCCCCGGCTGGAAACCTGATTCATAACATTACGGAAAACGGAAATCATACCCGTTACGGTACCCAAAAGACCCATGAGGGGAGTTACGGCGGCAATTACACCAATTATTTCGACATTGCGATTGAGGTGATGAACTTCTTTTCGCCCTCTTTCTTCAAGAATTTCTTTAAGTTCAGAACGTTCTTGAATCTCATCGTTTTCAAAAAGCTTTGAAGCAAGTCGGCCAAGGGGACTCGAATGATTTTCCGTAATCCTTCGGGCATTTTCAAGATCTCCATCCTGTACGGATTTTCGAAGGCGTTTTTTCAGGTCTTCAGGAATGATTATGGATCTCCGGATTGCAAATAGTCTTTCTAAAACCAGAGCAAGACCAGCCATGGAAGCCAGGCCTATTGGAATCATTAAAATACCGCCGCGGGCTAAAAACTCAAATAATTTCATATTATTCTCCGGAATAACTAGTTACTGTCCTGAAATACCCAGAATCAAATTTTTCGCCCGATTTTTGCTCAGGACAGTAACCGCAAGGTGTTGAAAATATTACTAGTGGCCTGTTAGAAATTTTAATAAATTTCTTCGCGAAGCGAATTACAGGACTTTCACTTATAACGCCTTCAGAATCAGAGAGAATATAATTTATACATATTTTATTCCAGAGAAACTGAAAAAACTCATCCAGGGAAAATAAGAAAAAACTTCTCCCCCAGTTGATATTTGTTAGAGATGTCTTATAATAGAAGTGTAGTTCTTTTATGGTTTAGTTGATAAAGAACGCAAGGAGGATTATTATGACTCAGGATACATGCCCTGTTTCTTTTGAATATGTTGATAGAAATGCCGTAAGGATGTCCGCCTTTTTTACAGTTTTATCCACTGTAGCCGCTGTGGTAACGGGGAATATATTTATTTACGGATATATACTATTTGATTTTTCCCTTCGTGCATTCGGATACAAAAGCCCCTTTTCCTTTGCTGGACAAGAAATTATTAAATTAATGAAAGTAAAACCCCTTCTTATCGACCGCGCACCAAAAATCTTTGCGGCTAAAACCGGGTTTGTATTTGCATTAACGGCATTCACCCTGACTTTTATCAGTCCAATTGCCGCTGCGGGCGTCATTGCAACTCTTGGTATGTTTTCATTTATGGAATGTTTCCTGAATTTCTGCATGGGCTGCAAAGTTTATTCATGGTTTATTGTTCCTCTTAAAAACCGTGGAATAATCTGATAACAGAAAAACATTGTTTTGGGCCTTCGGTTGTGGCACATTGCAGTTTATGTTTACCGCCGCCGGGATATTGAGAACTTTACTGATATTTTCGATAATTGGAATTTTCATCACTATTCCGGTATTGAATGGTAATCTCAATATTTATGTTGGATCCACTATTTTTTTTACTGCACTTGTCAGTGATTGGTTAACTATACCTGCCGCTGCCCGTTGGTATGCCAGTCGAGGAATTGGCAACTGGGCACTTATTTTATACAGTTGGTATATTCTGTTCTATCCGGGATTCTCGGGCAAAAGGAAAATAATTTCAGATATGTCATGGATTTTTACGGACAAGAATCGGCTTCAATCAGCTTCAATGCTTTTGAGTGCTCTTCCAGAAAATGTTCTGACAACTGAGCCAGAATGCGTTTTTGCATACTCAAGGCTTTTACTTATTCAGTCCGGGAACACGGATAAATTACTCGATTTTGTTGAGAGTGCTTTGAGTCAGAATTCCAGTGAACGGGGCTGGTACATTCGTGGAATAGTTCTGCTGAAAAACAAACAATACAAGGAAGCTTTGAAGAGCTTTGAAAATGCCCGAATAAAATCAATGAATTCAAACAATATAATCCTCCTTGGTCAGTGCTACCTTTTCCTCGGTATTGTGTGGAAAGCTCTTGGTCACATTGATTATTCCAAGGATCATCTCCTTAAAGCTGAAGTGCTTTTAGACGAACTACCTCCGGATCTTGATGCTGCTCTTGCCCGGGAATTGCCTCCGAATTTTGTCAGATCTGAATGATCATCTTATAACGGTAGTGTCCCGTTTTTTAATACTTTTAGATACAAACAGTGGGACACATAGTAATCAGATTCAGCCTTTCATGATGGGTTTTCAAAAATGACATTGTTTTTTGTAGTATTTTTAAATATTTTTTCTTCTCAGGCAAAAGTTGAAGCTCTGGCCGGAGGGGGAATACTGGATGAAAAGGGGGCTGGCGTTTTCGAACTTGGTTTTGATGTAGTTGATAAAAGTTTGAGTCTTGGTATTTCACTGCCATTTGCCTTTAACCATGAGGGTGGGTTTTACAAATCCATGTGGGATGAGGGAAGCGACTTTGGTAGTGCCATTCGTTACCTCAGTTGGTATCGAAAAAGTGAAGAGTTAAGAGCTGCTGTCCGCATCGGCAATGAAAATGACATAACTATAGGAACTGGAGCTCTTGTAAAAAATCTGACTCTAACAAGTGAACTGTTTCGAAACCATTCTGCTCTTCGAATCTATTTTGAAAACACCCATTTTCGACTCAATGGTTTTGTGAATGATTTTGTTGAACCACGTTTTGGTGGTGGAGATCTTACGTTTTTATTTACCGATTATCTGTCTGCAGGAACAAGTTTTTTTCTTGATACTCAGGCAGTTTTGCACATTTCAGATCCCATGGGCATAACTCAGGTGGATACAAAACTTCGCAAAATTATTCCCTGGGAAACGGGAAACCTTGTTGGAACATCGGTATTTTTAACTTACAAACCAGCATCCTGGTTTTCTGCTACTGCTCAGGCGGTAAGTTTCGATCCATCAGATATCAGAGGTTGGGGCGGGGTCTTTTCAGCGGATTTCAGATATACCAGGGAAAAATGGAAACTTGATTTTAAACTCCGGGGTGCCGCTGGAGGTTCCGGCTTCACGTATGCCCCTGTGGACCAGTTTTATCTCGTTCGAAACTTTTATTTAAATATGGCGAGCGGAAATTCATTACTTTCAGGCCTTAAAAACAAAACAATGACCTCCGCCGGTGGGAGTGCCGATTTTACCGCATCTTACGGGAATAAAATGACCGTTTCAGGAGGTATCAGAACTGCGGGTGGGAATCATGTTTTCCACTTATCATCCCTTATTTTTGTTAAAAAGGGTTTTCAGTTGTCTTTTTATAGTGCATTTTCGGACGAGGAGAATTTCATTTTTGCTCTGGAAAGTCGGCTGAAAGTCAGCAGGAGTTTTTTTGTTTTTCTTCGGGGGGCGAGACAATATACTGTCATCGGTCATCAACCGGTTTTTCAGACTTCCACCATGGCTTTTGCCGGTATCGGCGGAAATTACAGGCTTGAATAGACCGTTTCAATGTATGTGTTTAATTTTTCGATACTTTTAAACCGAAAGCGGTATTAATGAAAATCATTTCTCCCAACCATGTACCCCTCAGTGATGAAGAACTGGGGATGAAAATTGCTAAAATCACAGCAGAATCTGCTCCTGAAAAAATTCGTACCGCTTTTTCACGTGGACTTGCACCGGGGTTTGATCCCGTTCAACTTTTTACAGGGCTCTACCAACTTGCGGTAAAATATGATGAACTGTGCGACAATATTGAGCAGACGCTGACGGGATTACCGGAAAACATTTTCACTTCGGCAATTTCCGGTGATCTTCACCCGCTTGTCATTGACTTTATTGCGTATTATCCCTTTGGTAAGAAGTATCATGAGGTGATTCTTTCAAATAAAGCAACGGCAGACACTACATTTGCCCGTATTGCAAAAACCTGTAATGAAAAACTTGCCAACATTATTGCGGACAACCAGCATAGACTCATTCGATTTCCTCAGATTATTGAAAATCTCTATTTAAACCGCGCTACTCCAATGAGTACGGCGGCACGAATTATCGAACTTGCAGCTCGTAACAATCTGGAACTCAGTTTGGAAGCCTATGATGAAATGAAAAAGGCCCTGGATCTTGATCCGCCGGAAGAAGAAGATCCCATTGATGCAGCACTCCGGGCAGAAGAGCTCGATCAGCAGTTTAAAAATGCCGAGCAGGTACTTTTAGAAACTGCGGAGGATTCATCCGATGAGGAAGTGGAACAGGAACTGAAAAAGAAGGGTGTAATTCTGAGCCAGTTACCCGTAAGTGCCCGCATCCGCCTCGCTCAGCTCGGTACAAAATTCCATCGATCTCAACTAATCCGGGATGCCAACAAGGTGGTATCCATGGCAGTTATAAAAAGCCCTGCCATTACCGACGCTGAAGTAGAGGAATACTCTAAAAACCGGCAGATAAGCGAAGAAATTATCAGGTATATTTGTCGCCGGAAAGACTGGTTGAAAAGTTACCGGATAAAAATTAACCTTGTAAATAACCCCAAAACACCGGTGCCCACAGCTCTTTTACTTTTAAATTCCCTGCGGGCCACGGATCTCAAATCAATATCACGTTCACGTAACGTCGCTCAGGTTGTACGTCAGGCGGCGGCAAACAAAATAAGAAATGCCGATAAAAAAAGATAAGGAGTGGTAGTATAAGCCTATGAAATATATATGTGTAGATTTTCTTAATTCCTGTTTTCTACTGGATCGCAAAATTTCCGATGTGGATAATGAAAAATCCAGTTTCACTTCCTGCTTGCTTTTATTTATTGCGCTAATTCTTCTCGGAGCTTATGCCTTTAATTTTGTGCAGATGGGCGAAATTGTATCAAAAGTCGGTGCCGGTGCTATCTTTCCGGAGTTATGGTACATTGTAAAAGTATTTTTTATAAAAGATTTTATGCCTTTATTGATTATTTTCGTATCTTTACTGGCAGTTAAAAAGCTGTCAGTGAGAAAAAGGTTCGAAATTACCATGAGTGCCTGGATGAGTGCGATTCTTATCCGTACTTTTCTCGAAGCCGTTCCGAGGCTTTTTCCAAAACTTATTTACTATCCCCTTCCGTACATGGAAATTCCCCAGGCTGTGGCCTATGGTCAGGGCCTTATCGCCCTCGCGATTATCATGAATCATTACTTCGGCAGACGTAAAGACCCCGGAGAAGAGTCGCCCATTAAAAAACCCTTTTCCATCGGCTGGTCCATAATCGTTGCCGCTGCTTTAGTTGGCGTAGTGTGGTATCCCGCAATTTCCTCAATGCCATATTTCATTAAAGCTCCCGAGTTTGTATTACCCTCCGATGATGGGGCTAAATGCGATCTTAAAGCTGAAAAAGGCAAAACAGTTCTCATTGAATTCTGGCGCACTACCTGTCCTCATTGCCGTAAGCAGGCGAAGGAACTTGATAAAGTAGTAGAGAAATTCGGCGATAAAGTAACTTATTTAAGTATTCACACTTCCGGGGGTCTTCGTGCCCAGGGTGGTGCAAAGGCTGTTATGACAAACCCGAAGGTTAAGCTCTGCTACGATGATGGAACTGTTTCCCGGGTTTACAGTAAACTCCCAAAATATCAGAGGTTGCGTGGAGTTCCTCATATGCTGATTCTCGATCAGCACGGTGTTATCCGCAGTGTTATCCGCGGCTACAAAACATCAGATTATATTGAAAGACAACTTTCCAGATTTGTCAGCCGCTGAATAAAAAGGCGGATCTGAAACGATTTTAACCAATAAATTCCACCTGGTGGACGAAAAGGAAAACTAATGAAGAAAATTATTGTATTACTTGCCCTTTCCATCACTGCTTTTTCCTGCAGTAAACCCAAACCCCACAAAGCTCCTGACTTTGATATTCCCGCCGCTGACGGTTCAAAATGCACCCTCAGTGGGGAAAAAGGAAAAGTCGTTTTACTTGAACTGTGGTCATTATCATGTCCTTACTGCATTAAACAGGCTGCCGAACTTCAAATCCTTGCGGAAAAAATCAATCCTGCAGAGGTTGCCATTTTAAGTGTCCACGCTCGCGGCGGTGTTGCTGTGGCAGATAAAGTCAAAGCGAAAATTAATCACAAAAACATCAAAGTATGTCTGGATGACAAAACTCTCTGGGCAAAAATGGCTGAAATGCCTGATCGTTTCAAACCCAGGGGAATTCCCCATACCCTGATTATTGATAAAAAAGGTCAGATCCGTGAAGTTCATCGAGGCCTGTCCAACGCTTCCGACCTCCTCAAATCCCTCAAAAGATATCTATAGTTTACCTGGGCTTGCGCTTCGTTAAGGGATTGATTGCCAGTCCCATGGCTTGATTTTTAAACAGGCAGGCAGGAAATCAGGAAATCAGTAGCAGGAACAGGGAAATCAGGGGCTTTCTCCTGAAGTATTTCATTAAATTAATTTACTATCGTATTACTCTGAAAGCGGTCTTGACCGCATACGAAAGCGGTCTTTATGCCACAAAAACACTTACCTTCAAAGTAAACGCCCTGCTCCTGTCCCTGTTTTCCTGACTTCCTGTTTTCCTGTAATTATTATACGATGTTGTATTTATTAATTGATTCTTTCCAAAATTCGCTAACCGAACAGCATTGGGTCTAAATCAGGATGTGGGGGTCATCAGGGCGTTCCACGCTGGCGGTTTGACTTCTCAGGCGTTTTACTTCTTCCCAGGGGAGGAGTTTTCCCTTGATTTTATCGATATAGAGCACTCCTTCAAGGTGATCGTATTCATGCTGGAAAATGCGTGCTTCAAAACCTTTTACCGAGAGGGTTTTTGGGGTGCCTTTGCGATCGGAAAACGTGACTTTCAGTGAACTGTGACGGGGAACGAGGGCTCCGAAACCAGGAATGCTCAGACAACCTTCGTAACCGTCTTCTTTTTCGACGCTTTTTTCCACTATCACAGGATCGATACAGGTAATGATCTCCTTTTTCTGATTCTGGAGCATTACAAGGAAAATCCTGCGGTTAAGCCCGATTTGAGGAGCCGCCAGACCGACGCCTCCACTTTTCTTCAGCCGTGCCCTCATCACATGATCGATTTTCATGAGCTCTGCAGATGTAAGATGGGCAGCGCGGTGGGATTTGCGTCTCAGGGACGTATCGCCCCGGGAATTTTCAGGCCCTACAGTCACAATATTCGGATTGCTGTCAATTAATTGTTTTTCATGGTTTTTTAAAGTGCCTGTATGGTCGACACTTCGGCAGCCGATCTGCGAGAGAAGAAAAGAAAATGAGCCGTATTTCAGAAATGTTCGTCTGTTCATTTCACCTGGAACCTTCCGGAAAAACAATATTTCCATTAGTTATAATGATGGTGGACAGAAACTTTCGCAAGATGTAAATTACATAATTACTGTCCTGAAAATCAATTTTTGTCAAAATTGAGCATGTTTAAGAAAACATGCTATTCAGAACACTCCAATAATTTCTGAGTCTTCATTTTTAATGTCCTGTGTGAAAATCGTTCTATATCTAAGAATCCGGTATTACAGGACACTAACTATGCAAAAGGAGAAAATCATGAGAGTTCCCTCAATAATACTTCTGATAACTGCAGTTTTCCTTGCCGGGTGTTCAAAAAAAGAAACGGAAAAGGATAAAAATCCTGCCCCAAAAACCGTAAAGCCCGACAATAAAAAAGCGGTAAAAAGCGACGATCCCAAAACGGTAAAAATACCTCAGCGCAGGGATCTCACGGATAAATCCAAAGAACTTGTCAATCTATATCTGGAAGGTAAATACGAAGATGTAAGCAAGCTTCTAGATAAAAAAGTTCAGTCCATGCTCACCGTTGAGAAAATGAAAAGCGGATGGGATTCAGTCAAGAAGGATTTAGGAAAATTCAAGCAGATTTCAGGTGTTACCATAGTAGACAAGGGTACTTTTCGACGATATCTCGTCCATGCGGAATTTGAAAAAATAAAAATGGACTTCAAAGTGGCCTGGAACCTTGATGAAAAAGTCATTGGCTTTTTCCTGTCTCCCCGACCAGTTGAGTATAAAAATTTCAAAGATGCATCCTACGTTAAAAAGGATGCCTTTAAACGGGAACTGGTTCTGGTTAACAAAGGTAAAAAGTGGGAACTTACGGGGGAACTTACTATCCCTGCAGGTAAAGGTCCCTTTCCTGCGGCGGTCTTAGTGCATGGCAGCGGCCCCAATGATCTTGATGAAAGTATTGGTCCCAATAAAGTGTTCCGTGACATAGCTTATGGGCTTTCATCCATGGGTATTGCGGTTTTGCGTTACAATAAACGCACCAAACTTCACGGTCTGGCGGTCACTAAAGAAGCAAAATTCACACTGGAAGAGGAAACCGTTGATGATGCTGTCAGTGCCGCTGAGCTGTTGAAAATAGATAAGCGAATTGACGCTAAAAAAATCTTCATTATAGGTCACAGTCTCGGAGCTTATGCCATGCCGCTTATTGCGCAGAAATCCGATGCAGCAGGTTTTGTAATGATGGCAGGTAACGCGCGTCCCATAGAAGATCTTTCCCTGCAGCAGGTGAAGTATCTCGCTTCTCTTAAAAAAGAACTTACGAGTGAAGAACACGCAAAAATCAAAGAAATTGAACAGCAACTCCGCTACGTTAAATCAAAGGAACTTAACGAAAAGTCTCCATCCACAAAACTGCCTTTTGGTATTGGACGCCCCTACTACTGGATGCATCTTCGCAAATACGATCCCATTAAAACCCTTAAAACTGTAAAGAAACCAGTTTTGATTCTTCAGGGGGAACGAGATTATCAGGTTACATTCAAAGAAGATTTTGCCATCTGGAAAAAGGAATTTGGAAAATCAAAGAATGTAATTTTCAAAAGTTATCCGGCTTTAAACCATCTGTTTATTGAAGGAAAAGGAAAACCCTCCCCGGAAGAATACATGAAACCTTCCAATGTTTTTGAAGGCGTCATTAAAGATACAGCAGCCTTCATTTTAAAAGGAAAGCTCTAACTTTCAAACTCTTGAAACAAAAAAAATAAAAAAAAGTGAATTTCCTCTGGGAAGAGTCCGTCTGAGCGACTAACATATACCAGTCAGTCTTTTCATGCTGACAAACGAATTGGTGGATTTACAATCAAACTGCACTGCAGTAATCGGAGGTTATTAGATGTTCAATCGTTTTTTACTAACAGCACTGGCCTTTTTCACCGTCGCCGCTGGTTTTTCCGGAACTGCCGACGCCAACCGTCGTCTTCGACTTCACACCCGCTGGACAACAGGGTATGATGTTAATTATCTCACGGACGACCATTACAATTCCTGCTGGTCCGCTTCAGAAGCTCTCGTAGCCCCGGATAGCACTACCTACAATGTAAAATATGGCAATTGCCTGGAAAACAACCGTTATCGGTTTGTACGCAGTCCCCATCGCCGTGCCAGAATTGTAAACACCTGCAGAGCGCACGCTTCTCAACTTGTATTTCCCTCAGAATACCAGCAGCAGAATGCTTATGTGAACTGTTTGAGCCGGGCCCGTTACAACATTATCAGAGATCACCTCTATATCGTTTCCTGTGATCACCTCTATGGTCGTCACCGCAACGCTTGTATCGCCCGTGTTAACGCTGACATAGCCGCATATGGTTATTCAAACCCATCACACTATATTTATCTCGACAATCTTTACAGAACAAGATATCGCTCATTCCACACGAGATATCCCAACCACAGACATGTTAAAAGATATCACACAAGATATCACACACCCCGCACCAGAGTAGTTCATCGTCACCACCACACTCCGGGAAGAACCGTTGTAAAACATGTTCATCACCGCGGCCCCGATCGCGTAGTAGTAAAACATCACAATCGCCCGGGTAAAACCGTTGTAAAACATGTTCGCACTCCTCCCCGTCGAGTTGAAAAACGCACACCACCCCGTAAAGTCGAGAAGCGCACTCCTCCCCGTCGCGAAGAAAAACGCCCCCGCCACAAACGTTAATCCTCTTTTTTTCAATCTGCATAGATATTGAAATGTTCGCACCTGAGCCTGCGCGAAGTTGCCTACCTGATTTTTCTGATTCTGTTCCTGATTTTTTTAACAGGGATACAGGAAATCAGTAGCAGAAACAGGAGAATCAGGGGCTCTTTCCTGAAGCATTTCTTTCAAAATGAGTAACAATCGTATTACTCACGAAGCGGTATAATTACAACTATCATATTGCTCTAAAAGTGTGCTGTATGAAGAATTGTGATTTTTCCCCTTTTTTTCCTGCGTAATATCATATATATATTTCTCCGACGCTGGTCCATTGACCAAAAACCGTTTCCCTTTCGAATCGGTTTTTTCAGGAGTTTTTATGAATTTTCTGTATATATCCCCGGAATTTCCTCCAAATTTTCAAAACTTTATAATAAATCTCAGTGCTCAGGGTGTAGATGTCTTCGGCGTTGGTGAAGCGGACTTTTTCGAACTTCCCATCGCCGTCCGGGACGCTCTGCGCTGGTACGAACGGGTCAATCTTAAAAACACAGAAGAAGTTATCCGCGCCGCCCATCATATAAAGGACCACTGCCTTGAAGGAGGCAGTTTCGATTTTGTGGAAAGTCACAACGAATACTGGCTGGAACTTGAAGCTGCATTGAACAGCGAATTCGGTATAAGTGGATTTAATAAAGATAATATCTGCCGGATAAAACGTAAATCCCGCATGAAGCAGATCTTTTCCGGTGGTGGTCTCAAAGTAGCTGCCGGTGGTCTTGTGGACAGTTTTGAAGATGCCATTTCCCTTGCCCGACGCATAGGATATCCCGTTATTTTAAAACCCGATACGGGAGTTGGCGGAGTCGGTGTGCATAAAATTACCAGCGAGGATGAACTCGAAAAGATCTGGCCGTCGCTTAATGAGAAATACATCCTTGAAGAGTTCATTCATGGCCCGATCCACACTTATGACGGGCTTTGCGATGCAAGCGGTAACGTAATTTTTGAAAACTCCCTGATTCTCAGTGCGGGAATTCTTGATTATATACAGGGCGAAAACATTCTCTTTTACACGGATCGTCTCATTCCCGAGTCTCTGCGTGCTGTAGGGCGCAAAATCGCTTCACTTTTTGGAATACGTAATAAATTCTTTCATTTCGAGTTTTTCTTCACTCCCGATGGATATATTCCCATTGAAATCAATGCCCGCCCTCCCGGTGGAGTGATTCTGGATATGATGAACTGGTCCTCAGATACGGATCTTTATCGTATTTATGCGGAAATGATGGCAGGGAAAACCCCCATTGTTCCCCCGGAAAAAAGTTATTACTGCGGTTATATCTCCCCCGTGAGAATGGAAAATCCGCCCTCCGGGGAGGAAATTAAAGCCCGCTATGGGGATGCCGTCATCTCCGTTGAGGAAAACCTTCCTCTCTACCGCGCTGCCATGGGACATTATCGCTACCTCATAAGAACCCGCTCCGTCATGGAACTCCGGGAAATCGCCGAATCCATCCTCCATCGTTAAAACTTATCAGTGGGCTTTATTTCCTGAAAATAACAATAAAAACATAAATTTTTTCTTTCATTCAAACCGATTGTGGTCTAGTATTATTAAATATGAAAAGGAATATTTTCGAAAAAATAGAAGACGTTTTCGTCGTTTGTGTATGTATTGCAATTCTTTTTGGTCAGTGCAGTGCCCATGAGTATTATGCCGAAGCAAGATGTGAGAATATTTGCAAAAAATCTGGCGGCAAGTTTATTAAAATAGCCCTGCGTGGGGGAAATGGTCAGGGAAGTAAATCAATGGCCGGGTGTTTTTGCAGTTTAGAAAGCGGGTATTATCCAGGATGTAAAAAAAGTCCGGATAAAGAGGGCCATATATGTGGAAATAAAGATATGGTTTTTTCTCCATGGTTTTGGCTTCTAAGAATAGCCATCGCTCCAATTCTAGTTTTTTTAATACTAGCAGGATATATGTTAATTAGAAAAAAACTCAAAGATAAAAAAAAGTACAGGTGATTAACTATGAGTTAATCTTAAGCATATCCGCAATAAAACTATAATGGAGTTTTTTTTCCGAAAAATTTTGTAATGGGCCGTTGACAATTAAAACTCGGGGATTAAGATAGTATTCGACCGTTAGACGAGTCTAAAATAGTTCGTGGCCTGTTAGGATTTTATTAAAAATCCTAACAGGCCACTAGTAATAAATTGAGCACCTTGCGGTTACTGTCCTGAGCAATAAATCGGTGAAAAATTTGATTTTCGGTATTTCAGGACAGTAACTAAAAAACGAAAGGAATTAAACAAATGGAAAATGATGTACGTATACCTTTAATCGGAGAAACAGCTCCTTCTTTTACCGCTGCCACAACCCAGGGACCTATCAATTTCCCGGAAGATTATAAAGGAAAATGGGTTATTCTGTTTTCGCATCCCGCGGATTTTACCCCCGTGTGTACCACGGAATTCATGACTTTTGCTAAAATGGAAGATGAATTCAAAGCCCTCAACTGCGAACTTATCGGGCTTTCCATTGATTCTCACTACAGCCACATCGCATGGCTTCGCACCATCAAGGAAAAAGTAAAATTCCGCGACATGGAAAACATGGAAGTAAAATTCCCGGTTATTGCAGACCTTAAAATGGACGTGGCAAAGAAGTTCGGTATGGTTATGCCCGAGGCCAGTGACACTCAGGCCGTACGCGCCGTATTCTTCATCGATCCGGATTCCAAAATCCGCGCGCTCATTTATTATCCCCTGTCAAACGGGCGCAATTTCCATGAGATTAAACGCCTTCTCCTCGCCATGCAGACTTCAGATAAATACAAAGTTGCAACTCCCGCGGACTGGGAACCCGGTGAAGAAGTCATCGTACCGCCTCCGGGATCCTGTGGCGCTGCAAAAGAACGAGTGGAAACAAAAGATGAAGATATCCGCTGCGTAGACTGGTTCCTTTGCTTCAAAAAATTGAAATAATCCCGCATTCCTCCTGCAAATTTACAATTCGAAAACATTCAAAATAGACAAAAAATATAATATGCTAAAATATAATACCAATGTACCAAAGTAAAAATACAATTGGTAAATAAAAACTGCCAATGTATTACCGAAATCCTGACTTCGAAATATCCTTGACCAATAATATTTAATTGGTGCATTGAAGAATTGGATTAGTATATTGAATAAATCTATAAGTTTATA